>NZ_JBIWCL010000014.1:0-209990 GCF_044761485.1 Streptomyces sp. NPDC097617 | reverse complement strand
ACGAACGCGCCACCGAACAACTCCGCCAAGGACTCGTCCCACTCATCCGGCACGACACCACGCACGTCATACGCCTTGACGATGTTCGAAAGATCGGGCATTTCCACTCCTTCAGGGGGTGACCGGCTGTGCTCCGGACGCTACCCGCCGCCCCGCCCGACACAGCCCGTCCACGCCCCATCCGCCGCGGCTTTGGCAGATCGCCGTCACCCCGGGGCGACCCCGCCCCGCTCCCGGTACCACCCCGCCGCCGCGCCGATTCGGCTCAGAGGGCCGGGCCCCGGCAGGATCCCGGCGCGCGCCCAGGCCGTGTCCGCGCGGTACCAGTGGTCCTGGGCCAGCAGCGTGAACTGACGTTCGCTCACCCAGCCCGGGGTCGCGGCCAGCGCGTCCAGGCATCTGCGCCACGGCCAGTCGGCGTCGGGCCTCGGCGGCAGCACCCGGTGCTCGGCGAGCGCGTCCATGAGGTCCCGGTTGCGCACCGGCTCCGGGTGGTGGGCGTGCAGCACACCTGTGGTGTCGGCCGCGGCGCCGTCGCCGAGGGCGAAGGCCACGATGAGCCGTGCCAGGTCGTCGACGTCGACGAAGGAGGCCAGCCCCTCCCCTCCGCCCCAGCCCGCCGGTACCCGCCGGTAGGCGTCGACGAGGGCCGGTACGGCCCAGCGGTCGCCCCTTCCGAGCACCAGCCCCGCGCGCAGCACCAGTCCCCCGGCGTCGAGCACCGACCCCTCGCCCGCCAGCCTGCCCGTGCTGGCCGGCGAAACCGGGGCGGGCGTCAGCTCACCGGCGTCCTGCCCCCGGTGCGGTCCCGGCCCGTAGACGGCGCAGGTCGACAGGTGGACGATCCGGCCCACTCCGGCCCGTCGCGCCTCGGCCACCAGGGCCGCGGTACCGGCAGAGTTGACCGCGGCGCACCGGTCGGCGTCCGGCCCGATGTAGGAGGCCAGTGACAGCAGGACGTCCGCGCCCTCGCACACCCCGCGCAGGGACCGTACGTCGGCCAGGTCCGCGTCCACCCAGCGCACCCCGTACGGGTCCTCGACGGGCGGCCTGCGCGATGTCGCGCGCACCACGGCCCGCCGGTCCTGCGCGGCCAGTCGGCGCAGTACCGCCGACCCCACGAAGCCGGTCGCTCCGGTGACCACGACCCGGCGGGTGCTCAAGCCCGCTTCCCCGACTCCGTCTTCGCTTCGTTCTTCGACATCTGCCCGCCGGACGGCAGCGACAGGCGCAGGCCGCCGCGGACGGCGTCGGCCGCCACGGCGGGCAGCAGGTAGCGCCACAGCGAGGCGATCCGCTGCGGCAGGTCCGCTCGCCCGGTGGACGCCTGGGAGAAGAGCTGCGCCCCGGTGAAGGAGCTGACCAGCACCCAGGCCAGTTCGTGGTCGTCGACGTCCGGCTGGAGTTCGCCCTTGGCCCGGGCGAAGCGCAGCTGCTGGCGGAACTCCAGGACCCACGCCTGGTAGGCGACGTCGTCGCGCAGGCCGAACTCGCCCTGCTCCACGGCCAGTCGTACGCCGGCGCGGAGCACCGGATTGTGCCGGAGCTGCTCGGCGAGGTAGAGCGTGATGTCCACCAGGTGCTGGAGGCCGTCCTCGCCGACGGGGAACTCCAGGCCTTCGCCCTGGCCGACCATGACGGCGTACGCGAGCTCCTCCTTCGAGCTGAAGTGGAAGTACATCCCACCCTGCGTGACGTCCGCGCGCTTCATGATCTTGCTGATGCTGGCGCCGCTGAAGCCGAACTCGTCGAAGACCTCGGCCGCGGCACGCAGGATGGCCGCTTTGGTCTGAACTGCCCTGAGTTGGGGCGCGCGTTGCTGCTTCCGTTCTGACATGAGCACCTAACTAGCCTCGACAAAAAAAACGAACATCCTTTATTTTAGGACCTGCGCCGAACAAGCACCAGCTCATGTCCGACGTCCAGGGGGGCTCAACCATGACTGTGTCAACCGAACACTCCGCCTCACCCATCGCCGCGCTCAGCAGCGCCTTACCGCGGGAGTACGTACACAAGAGCGCACACTCGGAAGTCCTGCTCACCGGGTGGCGCACCGCCGCGCCCGACGAGTACGTCGTCACCGCCCAATGGCCCCGCACCCACAGCTTCTACACGCCCGACGGCGGTCATCACGATCCCCTGCTCCTCGCCGAGTCGGTGCGCCAAGCCATCCCACTCCTGAGCCACGTCGCCTACGAAGTCCCCTTCGGCCACCGCCAGATCTGGGACACCTTCAGCTACTCGACCAACCCCGAGGCGCTCGACGTAGGTTCGACTCCGGCCGATATCGTCCTGCACATCCGCTGCTCCGCCATCTCGCGGCGCGGCCGAAGACTCGCAGGTCTCACCATGCACGTGACCGCGACGCGCGACGGACAGCTCCTGGGCACCGCCGAGGCCGGCTTCACCAACCAGCCGGAGGCCGTCTACCAGCGCCTGCGCGGCAGGAACGCCGACCTCACCGAGGTGGCCGCCCGCACCATCCCGCTCCCGCCCCCGCTGACACCCCGCCGCGTGGGCCGCGACCGCTTCCACGACGTGGTCCTCTCCCCCACCAGCTCCACGCGGCGCGCCCAGCTCCGGGCCGACGTCAACCACCCGATCCTCTTCGACCACCCCGTCGACCACGCCCCCGGCATGCTGCTCCTGGAAGCCGTGCGTCAGGCCGCGTACCGCTCCGCCTTCCCCCGACGGGGAGTCCTGACCGACATGGAGATCCGCTTCTTCCGCTACGCGGAGCTGACCTCGCCCTGCTGGATCGAGACGACCCCCTCCGCCGGCGAACCGACCACGCCGCACCGCCATCCCGTCCGTGTGGTCGCCAGCCAGAACGGCGAGGTCGTCTTCATCGCCACCGCGACGATCAACGCCACGGCGCCCGCGCACGTGCGCGTCCCCGTCGCACCCTGACCGTTCGGTGAGGCGCTCGGCTCATGAGCGCGCCGGCTCATGAGCCCCCCGCCGGATCGGCTCCACCCCTCCGGAAGAACGAACGAAGGCGCCCGATCGGGTCCGTACCCGACAGGCGCCTTCCTTCGTTCGCGGCCACCGCCGCCGGTCAGACCTTCCTGACCACGCTGGACTTCAGCTGCATGGCACCGAAGCCCTCGATCCTGCAGTCGATGTCATGGCCGTCGACACCCGCCACCAGGCGGATGTTGCGCACCTTGGTGCCCGCCTTGATCCCGCTCGGGCTGCCCTTGACCTTCAGGCCCTTGACCACCGTCACGGTGTCGCCGTCGGCCAGCACATTGCCCACCGAGTCCTTGATCACCCGCTCCTCGGCGGCGCCGGCGGACGCGCCGGCCCCGCCGGAGCCGTGCGGCCACTCGTGCCCGCACTCGGGGCAGACCAGGAGCGCTCCCATCTCGTAGGTGTACGCGCCCGCGCATTCGGGGCAGGGAGGCAAGGGGTTCTCAGTCACCCCGACAGTATATTTCAGGGCCATCGCCGCAGGTCGGCGCCCGATCCAGGGCCTTGAGCCCCTGTACGAGCAGGGACAGCCCGAACTCGAAGTGCGCCGCGAAGTCCTCGCTCGTGAGCGTGGGCAGCACGGCGGCGAGCTGTGGGTACCGCTCGGGATCGGCCGCGAGGCGCAGGCGCTCGGGATCCGCCGCCCCGTCGCCCTCGGACGACTGGAGCACGGCCTGCTCCTCCAGCGTGTGGCCGAGGGTCAGGTGGGCCAGCGCCATGAGCGTGCGCGCCGCGTCCTGCTCGCCGAAGCCCGCGGTACGCAGCACGCCGATGACCGCCTCGGCGAAGCCGAGGGTGTGGGGCCCGGTCGCATGGGTGCCGGCGTAGACCCGCGCGCCGTCCCGGCGGGCGAGCAGGGCCGTGCGCATGCCGCGGGCGAGCGAGGACAGCTGCTCGCTCCAGTCGCCGTCGGCCTTCGTCGCCGCGAGGTCGGCCAGCATGCATTCCGCCATCGCGGTCAGCAGGTCGCCCTTGGTCGCGAAGTACCGGTACAGCGCGCCCGCCTGGACGCCCATCGCGTCGGCGAGGCGACGCATGGTCAGCGCGTCGAGGCCGACCTCGTCGAGGAGCCGCAGGGCCGTGTCGACCGTCCGGGTGCGGTCGAGGCGGGCCGGGCGGCCCCGGGCGGGGGTTGACGGGGAGCTCATGGCCCTCACTATAGTGAACAGCGTTCACGTGAACGCTGTTCACTAATTGTGGGAGGCATCACCGATGGATACCGACGTGATCGTCGTGGGCGCGGGGCCGACCGGGCTGCTGCTCGCCTGCGAGCTGGCACTGGCCGGCGTACGGACCCTGGTCCTCGAGCGGCACACCGAGCCCCAGCAGGACTCCCGGGCGCTGACCCTGCATCCGCGCAGCCTGGAACTGATGGACCTGCGTGGCCTCTCCCCGCGCTTCCTCGGGCTCGGCCGGACCGTGCCCGGCTGGCACTTCGCCGCCCTCGACACCCCGCTGGACTTCTCCGCGCTGGACAGCCGTCAGGCTCACACCTTGTTCCTGGCCCAGGCGCGTACCGAGGCCCTGCTGGCGCAGCGCGCGCACGAGCTGGGCGTGGAGATACACCGCGGGCACACGCTCACCGGCCTGCGGCAGGGCGAGGACGGGGTCGAGGCGGAGGTGCTCGGGCCGCGGGACGGGCCGGGCGGGACTGCGCGCACCCGTCGCTGCGCGTACCTGGTGGGATGCGACGGCGGGCGCAGCGCCGTCCGGGAGGCGGCCCGAATCGACTTCCCGGGCACGGACGAGACCCTGACCGGGGTGCTCGGGGACTTCGCCACCGTCACCGCCGGCCCCGACGACCTGGCCGCCGCGCGCGAGGCGGGCATACTCGCCGTCCCCCTGGAGGGCGGGCTCACCCGCTTCGTGTACATCGACCCGGAGCGGATGCGGACGCCGGCGCGGGAGCCGGTGACCCTGGAGGAGTTCCGCGGGGCGCTGGCGCGCATCTGCGGCTCCGACTTCGGGGTCGACCGGCCGCGCTGGCTCTCGCGCTTCGGCAATGCCACCCGGCTGGCGGCGGCCTACCGCTCCGGCCGCGTCCTCCTGGCCGGCGACGCCGCTCACATCCACTTCCCGGCCGCGGGCCAGGGCCTCAACACCGGGCTCCAGGACGCCATGAATCTCGGCTGGAAACTCGCCGCGGAGGTGAACGGCTGGGCCCCGCCCGGCCTCCTCGACACCTATCACGCCGAGCGCCACCCCGTCGGCCGGGCCGTCACCGAGAACACCGAGGTGCAGACGCTGCTGGCGGAACTGCCGCTCGTGGACCGCTATCGCCGGCCGGCCGCCGCGCTGCGCGGGCTCTTCGAGGAACTGCTGAGGATCCCCGAGGTCAACCGCCGGCTCGCCGAGCAGGTCTCCGCACTCGGCACCGCCTACCCGGCCACCGCCCCCGGCGCCGACCCCCTGGTCGGCCGCAGGATGCCCGACATCGCGCTGAGCGCCACCGGCTCGGACGCGACCCGGGTCTACGAGCTCCTGCACCGGGGCGGCTTCCTCCTGCTCCGCCTCGCCGGTGCGCGGGACCCGTACCCGCAGCCGTACGAGGCCTGCGTCCGGCGCCCGCACCTCACCGCCGTCACGGCCCGCTCCCATGAGGAGCACCCGGAACTCGGCGGCGTGCGCGAGGTCCTGGTCCGCCCCGACGGGCACATCGCCTGGGCCACCCGGAGCGACGACGCCGGCCTGCGGCACGCCGGTCGCGACGCGGCCCTCGGCGCATGGGCGGCGCCGGCCGCAGCCCGAGCCGTACCCGGCGCCGTCGGCGGACCGGTCACCGGGGGTTCATGACCCGCCGCGGGAGAGAAGGGCGAGGGCGCGGGCGCTCGGGCTGCCCGGTTCGGCGTGGTAGACGACCAGCTGCTGGCCCGGCGCCCCGCGCACGTCGAAGGACTGGAAGGTGAGCGAGAGCGGGCCGACGCCGGGGTGGTCGAGCTCTTTGGCGGCGTAGGTCTTGCCCCGGACGGTGTGCGCGGACCACAGGGCAGTGAAGTCCGTGCTGGCCGCCGTGAGTTCACGTACCAGCTCGCGCAGGCGCGGGTAGTGCGGGTCGAGGCCGCTCGCGTGGCGCAGGCCGGCCACCACCGCCTCGGCCGCACGGTCGCGGTGTACGAAGAACCGCCCGGCCGCGGGGTCGAGGAAGGTCATCCGGGCGAGGTTGTCCCGCTGCGCGAAGGGGGAGAACAGGGCGTCGGCCGTCGCGTTGGCCGCCAGCAGGTCGGTGGCGGGGTTCAGGACGAAGGCCGGGGCCTCCGTGTACCCGTCCAGCAGGTGCCTCAGCCGGGCCCCGACCGCCTCCCGCGGCTGCGGCCGGTCACCCTCGGGCGCCGTACCCGCCAGCCTGAACAGGTGTTCCCGCGCGGCCTCGTCCATGCGCAGGGCGCCGCTGATCGCGTCGAGGACCTGCGGGGAGGGGCCGCGCTCGCGTCCCTGTTCCAGCCGGGCGTAGTAGTCGCTGTTCATTCCGGCCAGAACGGCGACCTCCTCGCGGCGCAGCCCCGCCACGCGGCGGCGCCCGTAGGAGACGAGTCCCACGTCGCCGGGCCGCAGGTGTGCGCGCCGGGCGCGCAGGAAGTCTCCGAGATCGGTGCTGGTCACACCTTCAGGTTAAAGGCGGCGCCCGGTGGCCGAACTGCCCTTCCCGATTGGCGCGTTCCCGATCCCCGCGTCACCCGTCCGGTCCGATGATCTTGCGTACGCTCGGGATCGACCGACCGAACGACCTGATCGACCCGATCGACCCGTTCGCAACCGAACGACCCGACCCCGCCCCCACCGGAGGAGCATCGTGCCCCAGCCCATGAACCGACGCCTGGCCCTCGGCGCAGCCCTGCTGGCGGTGATGGCCGCCGTGGCGCCGGCGACCACCGCCCAGGCCGCCCAGGCCGCCCCGACCACCCCGGACCTCGAAGCACTGTCCCAGGCGTTGCGCAACACGACCACGGCCGGAGCGCCGGGCGCCATGGCCCGTTTCAGCAGCCCCGGCGGGGTCAGCGTCCGTACGGTGGGCGTCCGCGACAAGGTCACGGGCTCGGCGATGGACGCGCAGGCCCGCTTCCGGATCGGGAGCGTCACCAAGACGTTCACCTCCGTCGTCCTGCTGCAGCTGGTGGACGAGGGCAAGATCGAACTGGACGCCTCCGTCAACCGGTACCTGCCCGGCCTGCTCCCCGACGACCGGATCACGGTGCGTCACCTGCTGAGCCACCGCAGTGGGCTGTCGGACTACACCAATGCCATGTTCGAGCACACCGTGCCGGGCTTCGAGTCCGTGCGCAACCGGGTGTTCAGCTACCAGGAGCTGGTGAACCTCTCGCTCGCCGAGCCGCGGACGAACCAGCCCGGCGCGGCGTACGCGTACTCGAACACCAACTTCGTCGTCCTCGGCATGCTCATCGAGAAGGCCACGGGCAGCACCGTGGCCAAGCAGTACGAGCGGCGCATCTTCAAGCCGCTGAAGCTGCGCAACACCTCCTACGTGCACCCCGCCACGCAGATCAGCGGGCTGCACGCGAACGGCTACCTCCACCCCGACGAGGAGGGTTCCCCGCTGGTCGACTCCACCGAGCAGACGGTGTCGTGGGCCCAGTCCGCGGGGGCGGTCATCTCCAACCCGGCCGACCTGAACACCTTCACGTCCGCGCTGCTCGGCGGCCGGCTGCTGCCCGCCGGCCTGCTGGACGCCATGCTCACCGTGACCCCCACCGACACCACGAACACCCGGTTCTACGGGCTCGGCCTGCGCCGCTACGACCTGTCGTGCGGCACCTCGGTCTACGGGCACACGGGCACCGTGCAGGGCTTCTACACCTACGCCTTCTCCACCCGCGACGGGCGCCGCAGCCTCGCCGCGATGGCGAACACCTCGAACCGGGGGCAGGCCAACACCGCCCTCGGCGGCACCCTGGAAGCCGCCTTCTGCGGGAAGCCGGCCCCGAAGGCCACGGCGCGCGGGTTCGGCATCGCCCCGGCCGAGATGGACCTGCCGGAACACAACTCCCGCTGACGTCACGGGGCGGGGGCCGAGAGAACCCCGTCTGACGAATCATCAGGTCATCTGTCCCGGACTATTGACTCCGTCGATGGCAGTCGCGATTCTCGTCCCACCGTTGCGAGGTCCATGACAAGCCACGCCTGTGGCCGTGGCTTGTCATGGACCCCCGACGGATCCGGCTCCTCGACCGCGCCATCCGGCTGACCTAAGACGTGAGTGATGACCATTTCTCGACACACGCACCACAGGCGTAGGCCTCCCCTGGCGGTCCTGTCATTGCTCCTCGCCGTGGTGGCCATGGTGCTCGGCCCCGTACCCGCTTCCGCCGCCGATCCCGGCTGGTGGAACCCGGTCGCGCGCCCCGCACCCGACTCCGACATCAACGTCACGGGCGAGCCCTTCAAGGGGACCGACTCCCAGGGACGGGTCCGGGGCTTCGTCGACGCGCACGACCACCTGATGTCCAACGAGGGCTTCGGCGGCCGCCTCATCTGCGGCAAGCCGTTCTCCGAGGCGGGGGTGGCCGACGCGCTCAAGGACTGCCCCGAGCACTACCCCGACGGCACGCTCGCCATCTTCGACTTCATCACCAAGGGCGGAGACGGCAAGCACGACCCCAACGGCTGGCCGACCTTCAAGGACTGGCCCGCCCACGACTCGCTGACCCACCAGCAGAACTACTACGCCTGGGTCGAGCGGGCCTGGCGCGGCGGCCAGCGGGTGCTCGTGAACGACCTCGTCACCAACGGGGTCATCTGCTCGGTCTACTTCTTCAAGGACCGCGGCTGCGACGAGATGACCGCCATCCGGCTCGAAGCCCAGAAGACGTACGACATGCAGGCCTACATCGACAAGATGTACGGCGGGCCGGGCAAGGGCTGGTTCCGGATCGTCACCGACTCCGCGCAGGCCCGCGACGTCGTCCAGCAGGGCAAGCTGGCCGTGGTCCTCGGGGTCGAGACCTCCGAGCCCTTCGGCTGCAAGCAGATCCTGGACATCTCCCAGTGCAGCAAGCAGGACATCGACCGCGGCCTGGACGAGCTGTACCGGCTCGGCGTGCGCAGCATGTTCCTGTGCCACAAGTTCGACAACGCCCTGTGCGGGGTGCGCTTCGACGAGGGCGCCCTCGGTACGGCCATCAATGTGGGCCAGTTCCTGTCGACCGGGACCTTCTGGAAGACGGAGAAGTGCACCGGCCCGCAGCACGACAACCCCATCGGGCTGGCGGCCGCGCCCTCGGCGCAGAGCAAACTCCCCGCGGGGGTGGCCCTGCCGTCCTACGCCGGCGACGCCCAGTGCAATACGCGCGGGCTCACGGAACTCGGTGAGTACGCGGTGCGCGGCATGATGAAACGCAAGATGATGCTCGAGGTCGACCACATGAGCGTGAAGGCCGCGGGCCGGGCCTTCGACATCCTGGAGTCCGAGTCGTACCCGGGTGTGATCTCCTCGCACAGCTGGATGGACATGGACTGGACCGAGCGGGTCTACAAGCTCGGCGGTTTCATCGCCTCGTACATGAGCGGCGCCGAGGGCTTCAGCGCCGAGGCGAAGCGGACGGACGCGCTGCGCGACAAGTACAACGTCGGCTACGGGTACGGCACCGACATGAACGGCGTCGGCGGCTGGCCCGGACCGCGCGGGGCCGACACCCCCAACCCGGTGCGCTACCCGTTCCGCAGCACCGACGGCGGCTCCGTCATCGACAAGCAGACCACCGGTTCGCGCACGTGGGACCTCAACACCGACGGCGCCGCGCACTACGGCCTGGTCCCCGACTGGATCGAGGACATCCGCCTCGTCGGCGGCCAGGGCGTGGTGGACGACCTCTTCAAGGGCGCCGAGTCCTACCTGACCACCTGGGGCAACTCCGAGAAGCACAAGTCCGGGGTGAACCTCGCCGCCGGCTCCTCGGCGTCGGCGTCGAGCGCGGAGTGGTGGAACCCCTTCGTGAACTTCTCCCCCGGCCGGGCCGTGGACGGGGACTCGGGCTCGCGCTGGGCGAGCGAGTGGAACGACAACCAGTGGCTGCGCATCGACCTCGGGTCCGCGAACCGGGTGGGGCGCATCACCCTCGACTGGGAGGCCGCGTACGGGAAGGCGTACCGCATCGAGGTCTCCACGGACGACACGAACTGGCAGACCGTCTGGTCCACGACGGCCAGTGACGGCGGACTGGACACGGCCCGCTTCTCCGGGGTGCCGGCGCGCTACGTCCGCGTCCAGGGGCTCCAGCGCGCCACCCAGTGGGGTTACTCGCTCCACGAGGTCGGTGTCTACAGCGGCTGACACCGCCGAGGGGAGCACACGGGCCGGGGCCGGCCGGATCTGCGGATCCGGCCGGCCCCGGCCGCCTTCCCCTGCCCCGCCCACGGATCCACGCACACCGCACACCGCACAGCACGACCGAAAGGAACGCCCATGGCACGGATGCCCTCGGCCGAGCGGCGCAGACAGCTGACCGAAGCCGCGATCCGCGCCATGACCCGCGACGGCGTCGCCGCGACGACGACCAGGTCGATCTCCGCCGAGGCGGGAGTGTCCCTGAGCGTCTTCCACTACTGCTTCGACTCCAAGCAGGCGCTGCTCGAATCCGTCATCGCGGCCATCACCGATCACAGCGTGACCCTGGTCAGGGAGGCGATCCAGCCGAAGGCCACCCTCCGGGAGACGATCCGGGCGGGCTTCCAGGCCTACTGGGACCACGTGTCCGCCCACCCCGGCGAGCACATGCTGACGTACGAACTCACCCAGTACGCCCTGCGCCGACCGGGCTTCGAGCACCTGGCGCGCCGCCAGTACGAGCGGTACTGCGACACCTACACCGAGCTGATCGAACAGCTCCGCCACCACATGGCCTTCGAACTCCGCGTCCCCGTGACCGCGCTGGCCCGCTATTTGGCCGCGATGACCGACGGGCTCACGCTGCACCACCTCGTCCTGGGCGACGACAGGATCGCGGCGGACATCCTCGACATGATCACCGACCACGTCACCGGCCTCGTCGACGAGGGATCAGATCCAGCCATAGCCTGATCCTGCCTCGAAGGCGAAGGGCGCCGCCGCGTGGAGCGATCCACGGGGCGGCGCCCTCCGGCGTGGTGTCAGGCGCGGTGCAACAGGGTGGTCAGGACCTCGTGGAGGACCGCCTCGGGGTCGGCCACGGCCTGCGGTGAGCGCCAGGCAACGAAGCCGTCCGGGCGGACGAGGACCGCGCCCTGCGGGGTCGTGCCGTGCACCTCGGTCCAGTCGCCGCCGTTCGCGGGGATCAGGTCGGCCTCCGGTCCGGCGCCGATCGCGTACGCGTCCAGCGGCAGGCCCAGTTGTTCCGCGACGGACCGGGCCGCGGCGCGCCACGGCGTGTCCTCGGAGCTGAGCAGGACGAAGGATTGCTCGTAGAGGTCCACCGTGGACTTCGGCTCCGGCTCCCCCGGCCCGCAGAGCCACATGTGCGGTGCGCGGCTGCCCGGCTCGCCGCCGAGCCGCATCCGCTCCGGCACCACGGGCTGGTCCGGGTCGGTTCCCAGGACCGCGCCCCGGTTGTAGCGGTAGCCCATGGCCACGGAGAGGACACCGCCCTGCCGGCCACCGCCACCGCCACCGCCACCGCGCGGCGCGGCCTCGGCCCCGGGGTCGCCCGCGGGAGGGATCTCGGGGTCGGGCTCGTACCCCGGGTGGCTGTGCTCCGCGGAGCGGGCCGAGGCCCGCTCGCTCGTCGCCCGGGCCACCGGCAGCCGCTCGGCCTCGTAGGTCTCCAGGAGCCCCGGCCCGGCCGAACCGCTGAGCACCGCGGCGAGCTTCCAGGCGAGGTTGTGGGCGTCCTGGATGCCGGTGTTGGAGCCGAAGGCCCCGGTGGGGGACATCTCGTGGGCGGCGTCGCCGGCCAGGAAGACCCGGCCGGCCCCGTACCGCTCGGCGACCCGCTCGGCCGCGTGCCACGGGGCCTTCCCGGTGATCTCGACGTCCAGGTCGGGTGCGCCGACGGCCCGGCGGATGTGCTCGGCGCAGCGCTCGTCGGTGAAGTCCTCCAGTGTCTCGCCCCGGTCCGGGTGCCAGGGCGCGTGGAAGACCCACCGCTCGTCGTTGTCGACCGGCAGCAGGGCCCCGTCGGCTTCGGGCTTGGTCAGGTAGCAAACGATGAAGCGCCGGTCACCGACCACGTGGGGGAGCATCCGGGACCGGAAGGTGATGCTCACGTTGTGGAACAGGTCACCGGAGCCGCTCTGGCCGATCCGGAGCTCCTCGCGGACCGGGCTGCGCGGCCCGTCGGCGGCGACGAGGTAGTCCGCGCGCACCGTGCTGTGCTCCCCGGTGTCCCGGTTCTTCACGATCGCGGTGACCCCGCCCGGGTCCTGGTCGAAGGAGAGGAGTTCGGTGGAGAACCGCAGGTCGGCCCCGAGCGAGGGGGTTACGGACATCAGGACCGGCTCGATGTCGTTCTGGCTGCACAGGCACCAGGACGACGGGCTGAAGCGCGCGAGCGCGCCGCCCGGGTCGATCTCCTCGAAGAGCCACTCCTGATCGTCTCCGGTCAGCGAGCCGCCCTGGAGGATGCCGTGGTTGTCCGCCAGGACCGAGGCGGCCTCCCGGATCCGGTCCTCGACGTCGGCGACCCGGAACAGCTCCATCGTCCGAACGTTGATACCGCGTCCGCGTGGGTGCATCGAGGTACCCGCGTGCTTCTCGACCAGCATGTGCTTGATGCCGTGCCGGCCGAGGAAGAGCGAGGTGCACAGACCCACCAGCGAGCCGCCCACGATGAGGACCGGGACGTGGTGGTCGACGTTTTCCTTCATGGCTCTTCCATGCCCTGTACGAGGCCGGTTCCCTCGCGCGTTCACCCGGTTGGTTCTCTCCTCTCGCGCCGCAGGGATTACGGGACAACGATCGGGTTCGGGTGGCGCCGCCCTGTGGCGACCGTGTGGTCTCGAAGGAGTGTGAACGATGACAACCTTGTCGGAACGGATATCCCAGTCCGCCTTCGACGGCTCGAGGCTTCGGGTCGTGCTGCTGCTGGATCTGTACGACGGTGCGCAGAACCAGTTTCTGGAGGTGTACGAGCATCTCCGCAAGCAGGTGTCCTCCGTCCCCGGACACATCAGCGACGAGTTGTGCCAGTCGATCGAGAATCCGTCGCAGTGGCTCATCACCAGTGAGTGGGAGAGCGCGCCGCGGTTCTTGGCCTGGGTCAACAGCGAGGAACACGTCGCGTCGGTGCAGCCGCTGCACGGCTGCGTACGGGACACCCGCTCGCTGCGCTTCAGTGTGCTGCGGGAGACCGGCAAGGGCCCGGGGTCCGAATCCCCCTCCGTCACCGTCCCGCTCTCGGCCTTCCCCTCCGCCTCCCCGGGCGTCGCCGGCCGGGCCCCAGGGCATCTCCAGGTGGCTCCGCGGCGCGGGGACGGCGTGGTCCGCCACGCGCTCACCTTCACCGTCAAGCCGGGCAGCGAGCCCGTGGTGGCGGAGCTGCTGGCCGGGTACACCTCCCCGCAGGCCCGGGTCGACGACACGACCCGGCTGCGCCGCACCTCGCTGTTCATGCACGGCAACCGGGTCGTGCGGGCGGTCGAGGTGGAGGGCGATCTCCTCGCGGCGCTGCGCCACGTGGCCCAGCAGCCCGAGGTGCAGGCGCTGGAGGAGGCCATCAACCCGTACCTGGAGCAGGACCGGGACCTCAGCGACCCCGGATCGGCCCGGATGTTCTTCACCCGGGCGGCGCTCCCGGCGGTGCACCATGTGGCGGCGGGTGGCCGCGCGAGCGCGGACGTCCGGCGGCACGCCCTCTTCTACCCCGCGAAGGACGGGTGCGGCATGGCGCTCGCCCGTCTGCTGGCCGGGCAGGACGAGGCGGCCGTGGACGACCCGACGAGCCCCATCGAGGGCAGCACCGTCTTCCAGCGCGACGACATCGTCGTGCGGCTCCTCGACCTGCGCGGCCCGCTCGACGCGCGCCCCGCTCTGGCCCTCGGCGTCGAGGGCGGCCACAAGGCGGCTGTGCTCGCCAGGCTGCTCGACAGCGCCAAGGACGGCGTCCCCACCACCGACCAGGAGATCTCACGCTTCCTCGCGCGCTCTGAAATGCGCCTGATCACCGACCGGCGCACGCCGGTCCAAGCCTGAGGAGTTGTCCCGTCATGACCGCTCGACTGACCATGGAAGAACTGGCCGCCCTGATGAAGAAGGGGGCCGGCGTGACCGTCGACCCCGCGGCGATGGCGAGCCGCCCCGACTCGGGCTTCGACGAGTGGGGGCTCGACTCCCTGGGACTCCTCGGCATCGTCGGTGAACTCGAGAACCGGCACAGCCGTCCACTGCCGGCCGACGCGGACCGGTGCAAGTCGCCGCGCGAGTTCCTCGACCTCGTCAACAACGCCCTGGCGGCCTGAGGCCGGCGCGCACCGGGCGCACCGGCCGTACCGGGCGCACCCGACACGTCCCCGAGACCGGCTCCGTGCCGGTCTCGAGGCGTGTGCGGGCCCACCGCCCTGCCGGCCGTCCTATGCCGGACGGCGTCACGCGGGCACGGTGCACTCGAACGCGTGCAGGTACGCGTTGACCGGCCGGATCTCGCCGATCACCAGCCCGGCGTCCTGCATACGGGCGCAGAGGCTGGCCTTGGTGTGCTTCGCGCCGCCGACGTTGAGCAGCAGCAGCAGGTCCATGGCCGTGGTGAACTTCATCGACGGGGTGTCGTCGACCAGGTTCTCGATGATGACGACCCTGGATCCGGGACGGGCCGCGTCGACGACGTTGCGCAGGGTCCGGCGGGTGCTCTCGTCGTCCCATTCCAGGATGTTCTTGATGATGTACATGTCGGCGTCGACCGGGATGGCCTCTCGGCAGTCCCCGGGAACGATGTCGGCCCGTGCGGCGAGCTGACCGCCCTCCCGCAGCCGGGGGTCCGCCTTGGCCGCCACGCCCGGCAGGTCGAGCAGGACGCCCCGTACCGTCGGGTGCTTCTCCAGCAGGCTCGCCAGGACGTGTCCCTGGCCGCCGCCGATGTCGGCGACGACCGAGATCCCGGTGAGGTCGAGGAGCTCCGCGACGTCCAGCGCCGACTGCATGCTGGAGGTGGTCATGGCCCGGTTGAACACGTGGGCCGACTCGTGCGCGTCCTGGTGCAGGTAGTCGAAGAACCCCTTGCCGTACAGCTCCTGGAAGACGCTGTCGCCGGACCGGACGGCGTCGTCGAGCCGCGGCCAGGCCTGCCAGGTCCAGGGCTCGGTGCACCACAGGGCGATGTAGCGCAGGCTGTGCGGGTCGTCCTCCCGCAGCAGGTGCGACATCTCGGTGTGGACGAACCGCCCGTCCTCCGTCTCCGCGAAGATCCCGTAGCAAGACAGGGCGCGGAGCAGGCGTTGCAGGGGCAGCTGTTCGGCGTTCACCGCGGTCGCGAGCTCGGCCGCGGTGGCGGGCGACTCCCCGAGGGCGTCGGCGACTCCCAGGCGGGCCGCCGCCCGTACGGCGGCCGCGCAGGCGGCGCCGAAGACGAGCTCGCGCATGCGCATGGCCGGCTGGGGGGTGTGCTGGGGGGCGGGGATGGGCGTGGAGGTGGGGCTTACCGTGGTCATGAGGCCTCGATTTCGCTGATCAGGGGGGTCACGCGTCAGCACATCCCGGCCGGTACGGAGGTTCCGCACCGGTTGTTGAGGAACCGGTTGCCCGTTCCGGTGCCCTGGTTGGCCAGGTCCGCCGGCTTGTTGTCCCTCACCACGTTGTCCTGGATGACGTTGTCGGTGTTCGTCGCGCCAACGAAGCTCTTGAACAGCAGGATTCCGCCCGACAGCGGCGACGCTCCGACGTTGCCGCGGATGGAGTTCGAACGCACGATCGTCTCCTCCGCCCCGGTGAGGACGATGCCGACGCCCTGGATGTCGGGGAGGCGGCTGTTGCCCTTGCAGAACTTGTTGTTCTCGTGGATCCGGTTGCCGCGGATGGTCAGGTCTCCGGCGCCGGGCTCACCCTCGTCGCCGACGACGAAGATGCCGCCGCAGTTGCCGGTGACGGTGTTGCCGTAGACCGACAGGTTGCGGACCCGCCTGACCGTGACGCCGATGCGGTTGCCGGTCAGCGTGTTCCTGCGGACCACGGCGCCCAGGGTGTCGGTGGCTCCGCCCTCGCGGTCGACGGTGTTGGCGATGAAGAGGCCCGACTCGGCGTTGTCCCGCGCGGTGTTGTCGCGGAAGAGCCCTCGGGTGGACCTCTCCTGGGCGATGCCCCAGGTGCCGTTCTTCTCGGCGATCACCCGCTGGACGCTCAGCCGGTCGGTGTAGGAGGCCCAGATGCCGTTGCGCTTGAACCCCGAGACCGTCAGCGACCGGATGTTCACGTCGACGACGGGCCGCTCGGCCGTTCCCATGACGCAGATACCGGTGTCGGCCTGCGAGCAGGTGAGCGCCCGTCCGGTCGCCGCCGCGGCCCCGGGGGCCACCGGCGCCCCCGACGCTCCGGGTGCCGACGGCGCCGCGGGCGTGGTGCCCGGGGCACCGGTGGCCCCGGGGGCGACGGGCGTGACCGGTGTGGTGGCTGCGACCGGCGGCTTGATCACCGTCCGGCTGCCGAAACCCCGCAGGGTCACGCTCTTGGTGATCAGCACGTTCTCGTAGTAGGTGCCGGGCATCACGGTGATGGTGTCGCCCGGTCTGGCGAAGTTCACCGCTTCCTGGATCGAGTCGCCCGGGAGCACGCGGCGGCCGGCGGCGGAGGCGGAGGGCGCGAGCACCCCGAGACCTGCTGCCATGACGACTGCGATGCACGTGAGGGACTTGATTTGTCGGTTCGTCACGATGCCGAAGTTATGGGCGATTACGACCTGTCGCCACACTGTATGAGCGGTTGGATACATCCTGTGGGCAAATGGCCGCATTTTGACGTCCGGAGGAGTGGATAGTCGTACTCCGGGCGACGGCCGAACGGGGTGACGCCCGATCAGCTCCGGCCCCACGGCGTGTCGCCCGGCCCGGACGGACCCCGCGGACCCGTCACACGCCGGCGAGGCTCGCCGCGCCGAAGGAGACGTCGAAGCGGTCGCACCAGATGGTGACGCTGCTGAAATCGGCCACCTTCACGTCGGCGGGAACCGGGTAGTTCTGGTCCCCCTTGTTGCCCTTGAGCTTGCCGAGGCTCGCGTACTTGCCGTCGTCGAAGACGCGCCAGCCCGCCACGCCCTCCTTCACCGGGGCATCGGTCAGCCACACCCGCAGATCAGGGCCGTTGCTGGTGTCGAGGTTCGTCAGGCGCAGCGTGTGGGACCCGTCGGGCAGCCGGATGAGCTCCACCTCGCCCGTGGTGCTGTGCTCGTGACTGATGAGCGTCCCGCGGGCGACCGTCACCGGGGCCGCCGGGGCGCCGCCCGGTACCGCCGAGGGCGCGCCGCTGCCCGACGGCGCGACGACGACCGGGAGGGCCTCGCGAACGGTCTCGTCCTGCCACAGCTTCCACGGCTGCAGCCAGTACAGCCCCGCCGCCAGCACCACCGCCGCCACGATCGCCGCTCCGGCCCACAGTCGTCCGCGTCGCCTTGTCCCTGTCACTGCCGATCCCTCTTCCCCACTCGTGGTGTCCTCGCCGATTCAACGCGGTCGCCCCGCCGTGCGCCATGCCCGCTCCGATGACGAAAGTCTTACGTCCGGACCGGGGCGTTGCCCACTGCTCGGCGTCCGCCCTGGTGGCGGGTGGTTTCCCGGGCGCGTACCGGCTGGGCAACGGGCAACCCGTCGACCCCCGTGCGAGGCCGGGGCAGGCTGATTCACGTCAGCACGAGGCAAGCACCTCAAGGGGAAATCATGCGCAAGATGTTCCGCGGCGCCGCCGCGCTCGCCACCGCCGTCGTCGCCGTGATCGCGCTCAGCGGCACGGTCGAGGCGAAGCCGGCCGACGCGTGGGCCGGATGCCCGGACGGGGCCGTCTGCATCTACCCTCAGAACCAGAACCCGGCCGTCAAGCCGACGCACGTCTTCTACTCCTACGGGGCACACAACCTGAGCAACCAGTACGGGAACCACTGGGTGCTCAACAACCAGTACGGCGGTGCGACCGCAAATCTGTGCACAGGCTCCGGAGGCTCGGGCTGCGGCAGCCCCATCGCCGCAAGTACCGGTGTGTACGCCAACCTCACGCCCGTCAACTCGGTCCGGCTCAACCCCTAGCGACACCCTTGTCACGGCAGCTCGTGGAGCCCCCGGAGGGGTGGCTCCACGAGCTCGTGTGCTGGTCATATCGGCCTGAATGCGCGGCCGTCCACCCCACCCCCGCTGTAGCCTGGACACTGCCGAACCGCAGCCTGGGCACGTATGGCCATGGGGGATGTCTTGGGGGATCCGGACCACCGGCGCAAGACCGGTCACCAGCACGAGTCCGACGACGCCGCGATGCCCTTTCCCGCTCAGCTGAGACGTCTGCGGGTGCAACGCGGCCTGTCCCTCGCGGACCTCGCACGGCAGACGCACTACAGCAAGGGCTACCTCAGCAAGATCGAGACCGGCTCGAAGCGCGTCACCGTCGACGTCGCGCGGCGCTGCGACGACGTACTGCGGGCGGGCGGTGAACTTCTGCGGATGGTCCGGGAAACGGGTCCGCGCGGCAACGACGGTGACGGGGGCCGACCGGGCGACGCCGGTGTGCGCACCGAGCAGCAGGCGGACGGCGAGTGCCCCTACCGCGGCCTGCCCGCCTTCACCGCGCGGGAGGCCAGGTGGTTCTTCGGGCGGGAGCGGGCGACGGCCGAGCTGACCGAACGGGTCTTCGAGCGGATCGGCAGCGGGCCGCTGATGCTCCTCGCCCCGTCGGGCGCGGGCAAGTCCTCCCTGCTGAACGCCGGTCTCGTACCGGCGCTGCGGCGCGGCGGCTTCCCGATGCCGGGCTCCGACACCTGGCCGGTACTGCGGTTCACGCCCACCGCGCATCCGCTGGAGGAGCTGCTGGACTGCGCCGCGAAGGTCCTCGGCGGCGATCCGGGGCTCACCGCGGACGAGCTGCGGGACCGGCCGGACGCGCTGCTCGAGGCCGTCCGGCGGCTCGCCGGCCGTCCCCCTGCGGACGGCCCGGACCGGACGCCCCCTCCCCCGCGTCCGGTGCTGCTCGTCGACCAGTTCGAGGAGCTGTTCACCCTCTGCTGCGACGAGGACGAGCGGCGCGCGTTCGTCCGGGTGCTCTGCGCGCTGGCGGCGGCGCGCCCCGAGCCGGACGGCCTCGAGCGGGGCGGTCCCGCACAGAACGGTCTCGACCCCGCCGTCGTGGTGCTCGGCGTACGGGCCGACTTCTCCGGCAACTGCCTGGACCTGCCGGAACTGGCCCCGGTCTTCACCGGAGGGCTGTTCGTCCTGCCCCCGATGTCCCTGGCGGAGCTGCGGGAATCGATCACCCGCCCGGCCGAACTCGCCGGCCTCACCCTCGAACCGGGCCTGTTCCCGCTGCTGCTGCGCGATGTCGGCCTGCGCGACGACCCGGGCGACCGGACCGCCTCCGGGGTGCTGCCGCTGGTCTCCCACGCTCTGCTGGCGACGTGGGGCCAGCGCGAGGGCGCGACCCTGACCGTCGCCGGGTACGAGCGGACCGGCGGCATCCAGGGGGCGATCGCCCGTACCGCCGAGGAGGTGTTCACCCGTCTGTACCCGGCCGAGCAGAACACGCTCCGGCGGGTCCTGGTGCGGCTGGTGCACGTCGCCGACGGTACGGGGGCCACCCGGCGCCGGATGAGCCGGACCGTTCTGATGGAGCAACTGGCCGACGCCGGGCCCGCCGCGGCCGCGCTCGACACCTTCGTCCGGGCCCGCCTGATCACCATGGACAGCGACAGCGTCGAGATCACCCACGAGGCCCTGCTGCACGCCTGGCCGCGGCTGCGCGGCTGGATCCGCGCGGACCGGGCCGGCCTCCTGATCCACCAGCAACTGGCCCACGCCGCCTCGGAATGGGAGCGCGAGGGCCGCGATCCGTCGGCACTGCACCGCGGGACCCGGCTGGACACCGCCCGGGCCTGGGCCGACGAGCACGACGGCCGGAGCCGGCTCGGCCCCCTGGAGGCCGCCTTCCTGCGGGCGAGCCAGGAGGCGCACGACAGCCGTGAGCGCCAGACCGGGCGCCAGGTGCGGCTGCGGCAGTGGATGCTGGCCACGCTCGTCGTCCTGCTGGTCCTCGCCGTGGCCGGCGGGGGCCTCGCCTACCAGCAGCGCGCGGGCGCCGTGGGCCAGGAGCGCGTCGCGCGGTCGCGGGCGCTCGCCCTGCAGTCCGCGGCGCTGGCCGCGGGCCAGCCCGAGGCCTCGATGCTGCTCGCCGGGCAGGCGTACCGGACCTCCGCGACGAGCGAGGCGCGCGGCGCCCTGCTGAGCACCCAGGCCCAGCCCTTCATCGCCCGCCTGGGCGGGCACGGCGGACCGGTCAACGCGGTGGCCTTCGCCCCGGGCAACGGCGTGCTGGCGACGGCCGGTTCCGACGGGACGGTGATCCTGCGGCGGGTGGCCGACCGCCGGACGATCGCGACCTTCACCCTGCCCGGCCGGGTGCGCGCGGTGGCCTTCAGCCCCGACGGCAAGTCGCTCGCGGCCACTTCGACGGACGGCCCGGCCCGGCTCTGGGACATTGCCGCCGGTGGCGGCGGGGCGTCCCTGCCCGCGAGTACGGCGGGCGCCCGGGCCGTGGCCTTCGCGCCCGACGGGCGGAGCCTGGCCGTCGCCGGCGCCGACGGGACGATCGGGTTGTGGGACACCGGCGGGGACCACAGGGCCCTCGGGTCACTCACCGGGCACACCGGGCGGGTCAACGCCCTGGCGTACGCCGCGGACGGCCGGACGCTGGTGTCGGCCGGCGCCGACCGGACCGTACGGCTGTGGGATCCGGTGGAGGCGAGTGCGCTGGCCGTCCTCACCGGCCACAGCGACGAGGTGCTGGGCGCCGCCTTCGCCCCGGACGGCCGTACGGTCGCCACCGGGGGCGTCGACCGCACCGTACGGCTGTGGGACGTGGCGGGCCGCCGGACGACGGCCACGCTGACCGGGCACAGCGACGACGTCAACGGTGTCGCCTACACGCCGGACGGGACGACGGTCGTCAGCGCGGGCGGCGACGGCACGACCCGGCTGTGGGACGTGGCCGGGGGCCGGGCGACGGCGACGCTCGCCGGGCACACCGACTACGTCCTCGGGGTGGCGGTGGACAGCGGTGGCTCGGTGCTGGCCACCGCCGGCTTCGACCAGTCGGTGGTGCTGTGGGACCTGCGGGGCGCGGCGCTGACCTCACGGCCGTTCACGGAGATCTGGCACGCCGCGTACAGCCCCGACGGGAAGTGGCTGGCGACCGCGGAGGCCGATCACGCGGTACGGCTGTGGGACGTCGCGGGGCGCCGGGTCGTGGCCACGTTCGAGGGGCACAGCGAGACGGTGTTCTCGGTGGCCTTCTCCCCCGACGGGCGGACCCTGGCCTCGGCCGGTTCGGACGGCACCATCCGGCTCTGGGACACCGCGGCCCGCGGCCGGTCCGCCGAACTCACCGGCCAGGGCGGCACCGTGTTCGCGGTGGCCTTCTCCCCGGACGGCCGGACGCTGGCCTCGGCCGGTTCGGACGGCGCCGTTCGGCTGTGGGACGTCGCGGGGCGCCGTCCGCTCGCCGTCCTCGCCGGGCATACGGACTTCGCCAACGACGTGGTGTTCAGCCCCGACGGGCGGACACTGGCGAGCGCCGGGGACGATCTGACGGTCCGGCTGTGGGACGTGGCGGAGCGCCGTCCGCTGACCGTCCTGACCGGCCACCGGGGTGCGGTGCGCGGTGTGGCCTTCAGCCCGGACGGGCGGGAGCTGGCGAGCAGCGGCAACGACGGGAATGTACGACTGTGGGACGCGCGGCGGCACCGCTTCGAGGCGGAGCTGGCCGGGCACACGGGCTCGGCGCGCGGGATCGCCTTCTCCCCCGACGGCCGGACGCTCGCCAGCAGCGGCAACGACCGCACGGTCCGGCTGTGGGACGTGGCCGGGCGCCGGACGGTGGCCGTGCTGTCGGGTCACGCGAATGCGGTGTGGGGAGTCGTGTTCGCCCCGGACGGGCGGACGGTGGCCAGCAGCAGTACGGACGGCACCGTGCGGCTGTGGGACCTGGATGTCGGGGCGCGGCTGGCGGCCATCGGCCGGCTGCGGGACGCCTCGGGCCCCGAGGGAGGGGACGGGGGTCCGTCCCTCGGGGTCAGGCGTTCGCGATGACGAGCAGGGTGCGGGCGGCGGCCGGGCCCGACAGGCGGCAGCGGTGCGGGAGTTCGCCGCGGTGGTGGGCGCTCTGGCCCGCGCGCAGGGTCAGTGGTTCCTCGCCCTCGACCTCCAGGACGATCTCGCCCTCCAGGACGTAGAGGAAGTCCTCGCCGGGGTGTTCGAACCAGCAGCGCTCGCCGCGGCCGGGCTCGAAGTGGTGCTCGTAGGCCTCCATCAGGGTGCTGCGCCCGCCGGGGATGAGCACGTGGGCGATCTGGCCCGCGGCCTCCTCGACCCGGATGACCTGGGGGTCGCTCTCGTGGCTGACGGCGCCGGGCCGGTCGGGCGGCCGCAGGAAGGTGCCCGGGGTGACGTCCAGGGCCTCGGCGATCCGGTAGATCGAGCTGAGGCTGGGCGTGGCGAGTCCGCGTTCCAGCTGGCTGAGGAAGGGCTGGGAGAGGCCCGATCGGGTGGCGAGTACGGCCATGGAGACGCCGCGCTGTTTGCGGCAGCCGCGGATCACCCGTCCGACCTCGATCGCTTCGGGCGTGGGTTCGGGGCGAGACACGCAGGTGAACGTACCTCATCGGGCATGTGGCACCGGGGGGCCGCGGCAGGTTTCGCACTGCCGCAACACTCCCGTCATAAGCGTGGTCAATTATTGACCTCACTTATCAACGCGTCCGGAATGAACGAGGAGCCGCCCCGTGCACGCCACCCCCTCACCCCCCGGCCGGGGCCTCGCCGGGCTCGGCCCGGCCCTGGGCGCGGCCGGCGTCGTCCTCGCGCTCTGGTACCTGCTCGCCCGCTCCGGCAGCGTGGCGCCGGGGCTGCTGCCCACGCCCGGCCAGACCGCGGCCGCCCTCGCGGACAGCGCCCGCAGCGGCACTCTGGCCGCCGACCTCGGCGCCAGCCTGGCCCGGGCCGGGCAGGGCTTCGCACTGGGCGCCGTCATCGGCAGCGCGCTCGGCTTCACCACCGGCTACCTGCCGGGGGTGTCCGCCGCCGTCACCCCGGTGGTCTCCTTCCTGCGGCCGATCCCGGCCATCGCGCTGGTACCCCTCGCGACCGCCTGGTTCGGCATCGGCGAGAGCGCCAAGCGCCTGCTCATCGCGTATGCCGTCCTGCTCGCCGTCTGGCTGTACGTCCACGACGGGGTGTCCCGGGTGCCGGTCTCGCATCTGCGGGCGGCCCGGTCGCTGGGGGCCCCGCTGCACCGGCGGTTCGCCGAGGTGCTGCTGCCCGCCGCCGCTCCCGCCCTGCTCGCGGCGCTGCGGTACGGGGCCTCGATGGCGCTGCTCGCACTGGTGGCGGCCGAACTGGGCGGCGCGGACAGCGGATTGGCGTACCGGCTCCAGGTGGACGGCCAGTTCCTGCGGGTGGAACAAATGTTCGCGGGGCTGCTCGTGCTCGGACTGCTCGGGGTGGCCGTCGACCTGGTACTCGCAGCTGTGGGCCGCCGGTTCGTGCACTGGAGCGCGTCATGAGCCTGGAGGTACGACTGGAGGGGCTGTCGGCGGGGTACGGGGCCGCGGCGCCCGTACTGGAGCGCACGGACCTGGAGTTCCCGGCGGGCTCCTTCACGGCGCTGCTGGGGCCCAGCGGCTGCGGCAAGTCCACGGTCCTCAACCTGGTGGCGGGCTTCGTACGGCCCACGGCGGGACGGGTGACGGCGGGGTCCGAGCCGGTGCGCGGGCCGGGCCCGGAGCGGGGCGTGGTCTTCCAGCACTACGCGCTGTTCCCGTGGCGCACGGCCCGCGGCAACGTCGAGTTCGCCCTCAAGCGCCTCGGCCTGCCGCGCGCCGAGCGCCGCCTTCGGCGCGCTGAAGGGCCGCAAGGTCGGAGTCCCGCAGGGCACGAACGTCGAGTACGCACTGTCGCGGATGCTCGCCTCGGCTCAGCTGAGCGCGGCGGACGTGACCGTGGTCAACCTAGCCCCGAACCAGGTCACTTCGGCACTGGCCCGCGGGGACATCGACGCCGGGGTCACCTTTCCCAGCTTCTACGACGCCGCGCGCACGGCCCTGGGCGGCTCCTATGCCGAGCTGCCCTTCACCGGGTACACGGCCAGGACCCTCCTCGTCGCCGGGCCCTCCGCGAACGAGGAGAGCACCACCGCTGTGCTGCGCACGCTGCTGCGCGCGCAGCGCGAGCTCGTCGCCGACCCGGCGGGCGCGCGCAAGGCCGTGCTCACCCAGTCCAAGGGCGCCCTCCAGACGGGCTACGTCGACACCTACCAGCCGCGCTACACCTACGGCGCCGCCCTCTCCCCCGAGCTGCTGGCCCAGTTGGAGGACGAGGCGGCCTGGGCCAAGGCCGCCCAGAACCTGCCGGGCGCCGCCGATCGCGCCGCACTGCTGCGGTACCTGGACCCCGGCCCCCTGACGGCCGTCGACCCGGCCGCCGTCACCGTGCGCTGAGCCACGCCGCCCCGCCCCGTCCTTCCCGCCCCTCCCGCCCCGCCACTCCCAGGAGAACCCCATGACCGTCGACCAGAACACCCTGCGCCGCCGCGGCGTCGGCCTGATCGCCCACGATCGCGAGCGCAGCTACGGCGGCCTCACCCTCTACACGCCGATCACCAGCGCCGGTGAGATCCACCTCGTCGACATCGAGGGCCGCCCGGTGCACACCTGGGACTCCCCGCACCCGCCGGGCCGTCAGGCGCAGCTCTTGCCGGGCGGGAACCTCTTCTACGCGGCCAAGGACACCACCGGTCCGACCCTCTTCCCCATCTGGGACGTCTACCACGGCGGCATCTTCCAGGAGCTGGCCCCCGACTCCACGGTGCTCCGCGAGGTGCGGCACCCCTTCCACCACCACGACGCCTCGGTTCTGCGCAACGGCAACCTGCTCATCGGGGCGGTCGAGCCTCTGGACCCGGCCGACGCGGCCCGGATCCGGGGCGGCATCCCGGGTTCCGAGGCGCCCGGCGGGGTGATCTTCGGGGACGTGGTGTACGAACTGACCTGGGACGGGGAGATCGTGTGGCGCTGGGCCGCCATCGAGCACCTGGACCCGCGGCAGGTGCCGCTGAACCGGCACTTCGCCCGCAACCACTGGCCGATGGCCAACACCGTCAACGAGAGCGCCGACGGCTCGATCGTGGTGGGCTTCCGCAGCGCGTCCACCACCGTGTCGGTCGACCGCGCCGACGGATCGGTGCAGTGGCGCATCGGCCCGGACGTGCTGGCCCAGCAGCACCATCCGCACGAACTGCCCGGCGGCACCGTGCTGGTCTTCGACAACGGCACCTACCGCGACACCACCTCGGTGCCGTACTCGCGGGTGCTGGAGCTCGACCCGCGCACCGGCAAGGAGGTGTGGTCCTACGAGGACAACCCGCCGCAGAACTTCTTCAGCCCGTACATGTCCAGCGCACAGCGCCTGCCCAATGGGAACACCTTCGTGGCGGAGGGCTCCTTCGGGCGGCTCTTCGAGGTGACTCCCGGCGGGGACGTCGTCTGGGAATTCGTGGTCCCGCAGTTCCGGTCCTTCGGCGAGGGCGTGGGCCTGGAGTCCTCGGCCGGCGCCCAGAACTCGGTCTTCCGCGCCTACCGGTACGCCTCCGAGCAGTTCCCCTGGCTCTGAGGCGGCGCAACACCACTGCCAAGTTCTCTTAATATTCCGGTCATTGTATGGCACAGGTGCCGGGCGCAGCGTTTTCGGTAGAAATCGATGGCGGTCTGTTCGTGGCCCCGCATCGGCTTCCTTCCCGAACGCCGAGCAGGAAGGCGCTATTCCACGTGTCCGATTCCTCATCGCCCCCGGCACTCCTGCACCTCGCCGTCGCTCTCGACGGGGCCGGCCGGCACCCGGCCGCCTGGCGCGAGCCGGGTGCCCGGGCCGCCGAGCTCCTCACCGCCCGCTACTGGGCCGGCCTCGCCGCCGAGGCCGAGGCGGGGCTGCTCGACTTCGTCTCCTTCGAGGATGGGCTCACCCTCCAGTGCGCCTCCCCCACCGGATCCGACGAACGCACCGACCGGGTCCGGGGGCGGCTTGACGCGGTGCTCACCGCCGCCCGTGTCGCACCCCTGACCCGGCACATCGGACTGGTTCCGGCCGTGACGGCCACCCACACCGAGCCCTTCCACACCTCCAAGGCGATCGCCACCCTCGACCATGTGAGCCGCGGCCGCGCCGGTCTGTGGATCCAGGTCTCCGGACTCCCCCACGAGGCACGGCACTTCGGACGGCGCACCGGTCCCCTTGATGACGCCGAGCTGCATGCCGAGGCCGCCGACCACGTCGAGGTGATCCGGCGGCTGTGGGACAGCTGGGAGGACGACGCGGCGATCCGGGACGTGGCCACCGGCCGGTTCGTCGACCGCGACAAGCTGCACCCCATCGACTTCCAGGGCCGTCACTTCAGCGTCCGGGGGCCGTCCATCACCCCGCGCCCGCCGCAGGGGCAGCCCGTGGTCGGCGCCTGCGGCGACGGCGAGACCTCGTACGCGCTCATCGCCCGCTCCACCGACGTCGGCCACGTGCCCGCGCACGACGGAGCCGGTACGCGCGCCGCCGTCGCGGCGATCCGGCGGGCCCGGGAGGCGACCGCGCTCGCGGCGGATCCGCTGCACCTCTTCGGGGACCTCACGGTGTACCTGGACGAGGACGCCCCTGCCGCCGTCGCACGCCTGGAGCGCCTCGACGCGCTCGCGGGCCTCCCGTACGACGGCAACCGCGCCGCCTTCACCGGCAGCGCCGGACAGCTGGCGGACCTGCTCCTGGAGCGGCGGGCGGCGGGCCTGTCGGGCTTCCTGCTGCGGCCGGGCGTGATCGCCCACGACCTGCCCGCGATCACCCGGCGGCTGGTGCCGGAACTCCAGCGGCGCGGGGCCTTCCGCCGGGCGTACGAGGCGGACACCCTGCGCGGCCTGCTCGGGCTGGACCGCCCGGCCAACCGCTACGCCGCCCGCGCCGCCGCCTGATCCCGGACCCGTAAGGAACCGCCATGACGAGCAAGCCGCTCAAGCAGATCCATCTCGCGGCCCACTTCCCGGGCGTCAACAACACCACTGTGTGGAGCGACCCGGCAGCAGGCAGCCATATCGACTTCGACTCGTTCATCCACTTCGCGCGGACCGCGGAGCGCGCCCGGTTCGACTTCCTCTTCCTCGCGGAGGGACTGCGGCTGCGCGAACAGGGCGGGCGCATATACGACCTGGACGTGGTCGGCCGTCCGGACACCTTCACGGTGCTCGCCGCGCTGGCCGCCGTGACCGAGCGCCTCGGTCTGACCGGCACCATCAACTCCACCTTCAACGAGCCCTACGAGGTGGCCCGCCAGTTCGCCACGCTCGACCACCTCTCGCAGGGCCGGGCCGCCTGGAACGTGGTCACCTCCTGGGACGCCTTCACCGGCGAGAACTTCCGGCGCGGCGGATTCCTGCCACGCGAGGAGCGGTACTCCCGCGCCGAGGAGTTCCTGGCCACCGCGACCGAGCTGTTCGACTCCTGGGACGGATCCGAGATCGCCGCCGAGGCCGATTCGGGCGTCTTCCTGCGGAATCCGCGGGCCGGGGCCTTCGCCCACCACGGGCGGCATTTCGACATCGAGGGCCGCTTCAACGTGCCGCGCAGCCCGCAGGGCCGGCCGGTGATCTTCCAAGCGGGCGACTCCGAGGAGGGCCGGGAGTTCGCCGCCGCGCGCGCCGACGCGATCTTCGGACGGGACGGGACCCTCGACGCGGGGCGGGCGTTCTACGCGGACGTCAAGGGCCGGCTCGCCAAGTACGGCCGGTCGCAGAGCGAGTTGTTGATCCTGCCGGCGGCCACCTTCGTCCTCGGGGACACCGACGCCGAGGCGCACGAGATCGCCCACGAAGTACGCCGCCTCCAGGTCAGCGGGCAGACCGCGATCACGTTCCTGGAGCACGTCTGGAACCGCGATCTGTCCGCCTACGACCCGGACGGTCCGCTGCCCGAGATCGACCCCGAGGTCGGGGAGAACACCATCGCCCTCGGGCGGGCGAGCGTCCGGCAGTTCCGGGACCCGCTCGCCACCGCCCGGCAGTGGCGCGAGCTGGCCCGGGCCAGGAACCTCTCGATCCGCGAGCTCGTCATCGCGACCACCGCCGACCAGACCTTCGTCGGCTCGGCCGCCACGGTCGCCGGGTCGATCAACGAACTGGTGCAGGCGGACGCGGCCGACGGTTTCATCCTGGTCCCGCACATCACCCCGGGCGGCCTGGACGGCTTCGCCGACTCCGTCGTGCCACTGCTCCAGGAGCGGGGGGTCTTCCGCTCCGCGTACGAGGGCACCACCCTGCGCGACCACCTCGGTCTCGCGGTGCCCGGCGCGGAACCTGCCCGGCGGCCCTCGGCCGCATCCGCGGCCGCGACTGCCGTTCCGGCCCCGTGACCTCCTCCGCTCCCCCACGACCTGCAAGGAGTCCGGCCGTGCCCGGCATCCCCCTCGGGGTCCTCGACCTCGTTCCCGTGTCCTGCGGCTCCACCCCCGCCGAGGCCCTGCGTCACAGCATCGACCTCGCCCGGCGGACCGAGGAGTTCGGCTACGCCCGCTACTGGTTCGCCGAGCACCACCTGAACCCCGGGGTCGCCGGGACCTCCCCGGCGGTCGTGCTCGCCCTGACCGCCTCCGCGACCTCGACGATCCGGCTCGGCTCCGGCGCCGTCCAGCTCGGGCACCGCACCGCATTGTCGACGGTCGAGGAGTTCGGCCTGATCGACGCGCTGCATCCCGGGCGCCTGGACCTGGGGCTGGGCCGTTCGGCGGGGCGTCCGCAGCCGTCGGACGGTCCGGCCGCGCCGCCCGTCACCCCGGTGGTGGACGGCCACGCCCCGAACGGGTTGCTGATCCCGCAGCCCTTCTCCTTCGCCCACCTGGAGGGTCACCCGCGGGTGGCCCTCCAGCAGAAGCTGCTGAACCTGCCGGGAGCCCGGCCGCAGGACTACGCCGAGCAGGTCGACGACGTACTCGCGCTGCTCCGGGGCGAGTACCGCTCACCGGAGGGGGTGGAGGCGCACGCCGTCCCCGGCGAGGGGGCCGACGTACAGGTGTGGATCCTGGGCAGCAGCGGCGGGGTGAGCGCGCAGACCGCGGGACGCAACGGGCTGCGGTTCGCGGCCAACTACCACGTCAGTCCCGCTTCGGTGCTGGAGGCGGCCGAGGGGTACCGGGCCGCCTTCAAGCCGTCGGACGAACTGGAGCGGCCGTATCTGACGGTGTCCGCCGACGTGGTGGTGGCCGAGGACGAGGCGACGGCGCGCGAGCTGGCCACGGGGTACGGGCCCTGGGTGCGCAGCATTCGGACGGCCGAGGGGGCCGTCGCCTGTCCCACCCCGGCCCAGGCGCGGGCCCTGCCGTGGACCGACGCGGACCGGCAGCTGGTGGCCGACCGGGTGGAGACCCGGTTCGTCGGCTCGGCGCGGACCGTCGCCGACCGGCTGGAGCGGCTCCAGGAGGCGACGGGCGCGGACGAGCTGCTGATCACCACGATCACGCACGGCCACGAGGAGCGGGTGCGGTCCTACCGTCTGCTCGCCGAGGAGTGGCGCCGTCGCGGCGCGAGTTGACGAAGTCGCGGACAGATTCCGGAGCGGACGCACCCGCGCCGGCCCTCCCCCAGCCCGATGGCGAGTATCCGTGGCCCGCTGACGAAAAATCCTCTCACGCGGAGACAGTTTCACCCCACATCCTTATTGGGTCGGGGTGGACGACGGCTCGTGTTTCGCGCGCCCCGGCGACACCATTGTTCGTCCCCATCTCCTTCGGGGCCCTGCCCCGTCGCATGATTTCGAAAGGGGCTTACTCTGCCATGCGCCGCATGAAATCACTGACTGCTGCCGGATTCTCTCTCGCCATCGTTCTGGGCTCCTCCTCCCTTGCCGAAGCAGATGAGAGCCGGGCTGCCGCTTACACGTGCAATTCCGGAAACTTCTGTATCTACAGCGACTGGAACGGTGGCGGAGAACGCTGCGAGTTCCCGGACGCCCAGCGGGCGAACACCGCCGACAACTGCGGTTTCATTCAGCGCCAGATAAACGTCCGCTCCGTGTGGAACGGAAAGAACAACCGCGTCCAGTACTACACGCAGACCAATTACAATTCCCGTGTCGGATCGACCCCCGGCGGTCAGGGCGGCAACCTGATGGGCAACTACCAGATCCGGTCCTTCAAGAAGCAGTAGGGACCTCGTGCACGTCGCCTCCTCCGCCCGGGTCACGGCCCGGCGGAGGAGGACACGTTCTTCGGGGCGGCCGGTCCGTCAGCTGTCGCGCACCGCGACGATGCCGTTGAACACGCCGACGTAGGCGGTGCCGTCGGGGCCGAGGGTGATCGGGGCCCAGTTGTTGTCGTAGAGCGGACCGGTTCCGGTCAGCTGCCGCCAGCGGCGTTCGCCCGTACGGAAGTCCACCGCCGTGAGGTACCAGGCGTCGATGCCCCAGACGTTGGGCTCCTTCTCGTAGAAGTAGAGCAGCCCGTTCGCGGTGGAGAGCTTCGGGACCACGGAGGGAGCGCGGATCGCGCTCTCCCAGACCGTGTCGCAGCCGCTGCCGTCGGAGCGGACGTCGATGCGGGCCACGCCGCCCACGACGGACTTGCCCAGCAGCAGGGTGGTGGGGTTCTCGTAGCCGTAGTTGTTCTCAATCATAGTTTCAATGCTAGTATCCTCTCGCTGGCCTGCGGAGATGTTCCATGCAGCGTCTTCCAAATGAGAGGTTCCAAATGCCCCGACAGAGCACGCCACGCGTAAGCGAAGCGGCAGAGCACTTCATGGCGCAGCGATCCCGGCAGACCCAATCCGACGCCGTTCTTCGGGGCTACCGCAGCATCCTTCGACGCTTCTGCGTCGCAGTGCGAGACAGACACATCGGGTCCCTGCGGCCCCTGGATGTCGAAGACTTCTTCTATACCCCGGGCGGGCTGTCCGACTCCTGCGCCCGGGTCACCCTCGGCAAGTACAGGAACGACCTAAAGCAGTTCCTCGGCTTCTGCCATCGTCGCGGCTGGTGCTCCATGAGCGCGGAGCAGCTAGTAGAGGGCATTCGAGACAAGAGCACACATACCAATCGCAACCGCTACCGCATGACTCGCGCCGAGATGCTTCGTTTGATCGCCTGCGCGGATGACCCAAGAGACCAGGCACTCATCACCTTCGCGGCCTGTACGGGAGTGCGCATCAGCGAGGCACTGGGAATGCAGATTGGCGACGTGTCGTTCCAGAAGGCGGAGCTGTACGTCACGATTCCCAAAACGCATCAGGAGGTCACCTATCCCCTGTCAAGCGATCTGGAGATAGCCCTTCGCGCGTGGCTGACGTCGTACGCCGGACAGATTGGGGAGCTGAAGCGCTCTTACCGGCTCTTCCCGACGTACTTCCGCCGGGAGTTCGTATCGAAGGGGATTCAAGCTCCGGCCGGACAGTACAACCCCGTTGGCGTCCTAGTGAGCCCCAACCAGGTGTTGCGCCCGATAGCCGTACGGGCCGGTATCGAGCTGGAGCCCGGCGACGGGTGGCACACCATCCGGCGCAGCTTCGCGCGACTCCTGTATGACGACGCCGTGCACCAGGGCCACGACGCTGCCTTGCGTATCGTCCAGGCAGCCCTAGGGCACAAGTCGGTCAACACAACCGAGTTGTATCTAGGCCTGACCTCTGAACACAAGCAGTTCCGGCAGATGCTGAAGGGTCGACCGTTCCTGACCGCCGATCTCGACCCCGGTAAGGTGGTTGATCTGAGCGAGAGAAGGGCGGCGGGCCGTGGCTAAGGAAGTTATCTCCCGGTGTGACGAGTGCGGCACGTCGGAAGGTGTCGAGGAAATCACGATCACCTACAGGGGCAGGACGCGGGAAGTTGACGCGTGCCCCGAGCATGGCGGGCCGGCCATCGCGCTCTTCGAGCTTGGAACGGACAAGCCGTCCACGCCTCCGGCCCGTACGAGCGGAGGCCGGTCGGCTCACGCGGTTGTCCCTATTGAGGACTGGAATCCCGCGCTTCTCAAAACCTCTGCGGAACCGACCAAGGCCCCCGAGAATGTCGAGGTTCCCGAGGGCCGCCCGGACGCCGAAGCCGCGCTGATCGAGGCTGCCCGGCCGCTGATCGGCACAACGGAGCTGTCGGCGAAGGTGGTCGTGGCCCTGGCCGATCTCATCCGTGCGGTTGAAGCGGGCAAGGGTGAGGAGCAGGCCCGAGCGGCCGTTCTGGCCCTGAATCCGCAGCGCATCAAGGTCCCGAACGACGCGGAAGGCCAGAGGTTCCGCGAAGCCCTGGCCGCCTACGTGGCGCACCACCAGGGCGACGAGTAACCCACGGCCACGCGACAGAAGAACCCCCCGCCCAAAAGGGTGGGGGGTTCTTGCGTGCCGCTCGGGGAGCCTCACCAAAGGCCGTCCGGGCCGACGTTCTCGGTATGCACGTCCCGGTCTATCGGCATGATCACGCCACGGAAGGTAGGGCCGATCCGACAGAGAATCGGTTCCTTCGAGTCGAAGATCAGTACGTCTAGTGCGCGTCCCAGGCCGCCCTTCCCCTTCGGTGCCTTCACCTTCGAGAAGCGGGCCAGTAGGGCCGGATCGAAAGCGACCAGTTCAGGCACGGCCAAGGGCCGCCCTTCGAGGCGTGTAAACAGGCTGTCGAGCATCTCCCAAACTCGTTCGTCGGCCTGGGCCGAAGCGTCCTGGGCGGCCGTCGGGATGTCGTTGTTGCCGGGGCGGAAGATCAGACCGTCACCGGTGGTCAACTCGAAGCGCCCGTACCCCTTCTTGTCCTTCCTGCCTGCGGTGTCGAGATCCGCCAGAGCCTCACGTCCGACATGAAGCGTGACACCTTCAGGGGGCCCGTCGTAGTCCTCCAGAGGGGCCGTGTCCTGGCCTATGGCGTACCCGTCCGTTCCGGTGGCCCGTAGGCCGGCAGGGGACAGCTCAAGCCGCGCGGTATGCACCATGGACCGGGCAGGCAGGAACGCATGGGCGTTGTAGACGGCCCTAGCCATCTCCTCGCTAGGCAGCGTCGCCGAGGCCCTCAAGGCTTCGGATCAGAGTTCGCCACCGAATCGCCCCTTCTCCTTCCGGTCATACGCCGAACTCATGAGGATTCGAGTCAGGCAGTAGACGAAGGCGAAGAGCCCCATGTAGTAGAACGTGTAGAAGAGCAGCGCTAGGAAATTCATGCGGCTTCAGTCTTTCCGTAGTCGATGGCGTACTGATAGGCGGAGAACGCATTGCGGATGCGGTAGGCGGCCCCGTGAAGCTCCCGCTTCCCCTTGCAGCCCGCTACGTGCAGTTGCGCCACCGCAGTTTCGTAGTAGGGCATCCCCTCGAACGGGGAAATCATCTGAAGGGCCCTAAGCAGAGTCACAGCGGCACCTTTCCCAGGCATTCCGAATGCTAGATTCCAGCCTAAGAAAAGGCGCCCCTTGGCGCCGTCCTGCTGGTGCTCCAAAACCTAGCTTCGCTGCCCTGGCGGGTTCAAGTTCTCGCAGGTCGAGGGCCGTCCCGTGAGGGATCGGCCAGGGCAACAGGTCTATCCATCGCACTGAAGGGGGTAAGGGGGTCGGCTTGAGGGAGCGGAGCGAGCGAGAGCCGGGGGGATCGGGGGATCACAGCAGCGGCCAAGGCCGCTGTAGAGCTGTGAGCGATAAGAGCGAACAGCAGAAGGGCGCCCCTCTCAGGGCGCCCCTATATAGAGGTACTACTTCACTGCCATGGCTTACGGGCCATGGCTTCTAACAGGTCTATCTCTACTGAGAAGGGCGCCCACCGGCGCCCATCTACTAGAGGGTGCCCCCCTCTGAAAGGGGGTACCCGTGCCCTACAGCATGTGCCCCCGTCACAAGAGACTGCACCCCCTCGGGGTGCCCTGCACTCTATGTGCCAGCACTGCCAATAACGCAGGCAGTAGCAGGGGTAAGCGTAAATACCCGAGCAAGAACACACGCACACCCGGACGCTATGACTACCGGTGGCAGAAGGTAAGGGCAGAAGCAATAAGACTTCAGCCCTACTGTTCTTTCTGCGGTACAACCAATGACCTTACCGGAGACCACATCCTTCCATTGAAGGAAGGTGGATTGAACGTAATCGATAACGTTCGCGTTCTCTGTCGTCAATGCAATACACGCAGAGAGAACGATTACCGGCAGGGTAAGCGGTACTAATCGCTTCCCATTCCTAAAGGGTGCACCCCCTCTCCAGCCCCCCGCGCTTCACGGGATCCCTGTACGGCCCCCACGGGCCGCGATCACCATTCCGTGAACGGCGAAGCCCAGAGCACACCAGACGAACCGCTGTGAAGCCCGCTGGATCAGCTCTCACCGCTCGCCGACAGGGGGAAGGGGGGATCCGAAAGGATCCGGGCGCCTTCCCCGCACCCGCCGCCTTCCCTCTCTGTGAGCGCGCGGGGGTTCGCCCGGGTTGGTGGGAATGCGGGTCACCCCGGATAGCGGAGCGTGCAACCGCCAGGGGTCCGCATGCGCGCGGATTACTCCGCGCGCAGAAGAGCTTGTTTCCCAGAAAGGGGAATCCCGAACCGAAAGAGGGTTGCCGTAGTGCCTGGTCCTCCGCCTACTCCGTCGAGGCTGGTCGAGCTGAAGGGGAATCCTTCGAAGAAGAAGCTCACCGGCATGGAACCGACGCCCAGCAGGGGCGCCCCTCGGCCGCCCGCAGACCTGAGGGGCGAGGCTCTGGCCGAGTGGGGCCGTATCGTGCCCGAGCTGGACCGCCTCGGCCTTCTGACGAAGGTCGACAGGGCCTATCTCGTCGCCTACTGCGAGTCGTGGGCAACCTTCGACCAGGCTCGGGCCGCAATGGCCGAGTACGGCGCTCTGGTGGCAGGCAGAGATGGCGGGTTGGTCAAAAACCCGGCGGCCCAGGTCATGCGGGATGCGGCAGACATGATGATCAAGTTCGGTTCTCGATTCGGTCTGTCTCCCTCGGACCGTACGCGCCTATCTGTGGCGCCGGAATCCGAAGACGGCCCCGATACCCAGGTTCTGTCTCTCCTCAGCTAGGCGGGGCAACCACGCGGCCTCTCGCCCGCGTTGGGGTTGAGCCTTCGCGTAGATCGGCGCAGGGCGGTCGCGATCCGCGGTGGCTCCCCCGAACGTCTTGCGCCAGTCAGCCTCTCCCTGACGCGCTGGTGCCCGGTGGTGTGTAGCTCAATGGCAGAGCAGCGGCTTCCAAGCCCGCGCGCCGAAGGTTCGATTCCTTCCACACCAGCGAAGGGGTAGCTCCCCTGTCTCCGAATCTCCCCCTGATCAGGGGACGGAGGAGACGCGCGCTTAGTTCAGCGGCCTAGAACTCCTCCTGCCCGGAGGCAACGCGGGTTCGAATCCCGTAGCGCGCCCAATACGTTTACACGTCTTCTTCGAATGGGGTTCGTCTTGACTCAGGTAACAGCCGCTTCCCGGTCTTACACGTTCACCTTCGCCGAGGACATCCAGAGCGAGAATTTCGTGTTCTCCGAAGACGTTGAACGCACGTCACACGTTGACGACGTGGCCCGCGCGTACATGAACGCCAAGGTGGCCCTTTATGCCGCTCTCAACCCGGGGCGAATTCTGAACTCGCGGACTCTCGACTATGCGGGATCTGTCGTGGTGAGCCAGACCACTGCCGAGAATGCCCGGCTCTACCCAACCGAGATTTAGCAGGAGTGCCCCGATGGGAAACGCGCCTTCTGGCATCAAGAAGCGCCGCCGACGGCGGCCGGCAGGGTGGCTTTCCCGTCGCGAGTATGCGGTAAAGCGTCGCTGCGATGAATGGGGCGTCCCGTACGAGACGGTGAGTCGAGCGAAGGTCTTCAATCGCGATGGTTGGGTGTGCCAGCTCTGCAACCAGCCCATTGATCGAATGATTCGGTTTCCGAAGCCACTCAGTAGGTCGCTCGACCACATCGTTCCGCTGTCGCACGGCCCCGGCACGCCGGGGCACGTCCTCAGCAACTGCCAGGCCGCACACCTCGGATGCAATTCTTCGAAGGGCAATCGCGTGTGAGTTTCCGCCTCAGGTAACCGGTCTTTCTCTCTTGTAAAGACCGGTAACGAGGGGGGCAAGCGTGAGCGAGATTATCCGCTCCCCCTTCGGGCCGATCGATCCGCGTGAAGGCTTCTTCTCCTACGACGAGGAGCGCGCGACTCACGCGATCAACTTCATTGAAAAGCTGATCGTGCACACAAAGGGCCGCCACGCAGGCGCCCCTTTCATTCTCGATGAGTGGCAGAAGAACGAGATCGTTCGCCCGCTCTTCGGCACGATGATGTTTGACGACCAGTACGAAGAGTACGTTCGTCAGTACCGGATTGCGTGGCTGGAGATGGCGCGCAAGAACGGTAAGAGTGAGCTTCTTTCTGCGTTCGCGCTTCTCGGCCTGGTGGGTGACTTCGAAGAGTCTGCCGAGGTCTATTCCGTCGCAGTTGACCGCGATCAGGCTGGCCTGGTTTACAACACGGCGAAGCGCATGGTCGAGCTGAACCCGATCCTGAACAAGCGGCTCGAAATCATCGACTCGAAGAAGCGGATTATCGACCGCAAGACGAACAGCTTCTATCAGGTTCTTCCTGGTGATGCTGCGGGCGCCCTCGGTACCAACCCGTCGATGGTTCTGTTCGATGAGGTCCTGACGCAGAAGGACCGGCATCTTTGGGACTCGATGCGTCAGGGGTTCGGTACCCGTCGACAGCCCGTCATGATTGCGGCGACAACGGCCGCATATCGCACCGCGGCCTTCGCTCTCGAAGAGCATGAGCACTCTCTTCGTGTTCGCGAGGATCAGAACCTTGATCCCGCCCGTTTCGTGTTCGCGCGGAACGTTCCGGATGACTGGGACTGGAAGAACGAAGGCCGCCCGCCCTCGAAGGACAACCCGAAGGGTACGGGCTGGTACCTGGCGAATCCCGCCCTCGGTTCGTTCCTGAACATCAACAATCTTCGGGCCGAAGCCATGGAGGCGGCGGAGAAGCCGACGGCTCAGAACAGCTTCCGCGTGTTCCGCCTGAATCAGTGGGTGTCGCAGGCCAATCGCTGGTTGGACATGCACCTTTGGGACGAGAACGGTTCGTTGAAGGTGACCCGCGAAGCACTTCGAGAACGCCCCTGTTACGCCGGTATCGACCTGGCGGCGACGGGCGACTTCAACGCATGGGTGCTTCTGTTCCCCGGCAGTCCTACGGACCCGGATGCCGAGGGCTGGACGGTGCTTCCGCACTTCTGGGTGCCTCGGCCGGCTGTCGAGAAGCGGTCGAACATGAAGAGTCACTTCGAGGTGTGGGAGCGCGAAGGCTTCCTTTCGGTGACCGAGGGTCCGACGACCGATTTCAAAGCCATCTTCCGGCATATCGCGAAGGATGCCGAAGAGTTCCGTATTCGGTTCATGGGCTATGACCCGTGGAACGCCACGCAGCTTGTGAACGAGCTTGAGGAGCACGGCCTTTCGGCCGTGAAGGTTCCCCAGTCTGCTGCCCGACTGAACGATCCCTCGAAGGCCATCGAGTCGGCTCTAGCAGGCCGGGAGCTGCACCACGGCGGGCATCCGGTGCTTCGCTGGATGGCGGACAACGTCGAACTAGACGTTACTGGCGATGGCCTGGTGAAGCCCTCTAAGGCGAAGTCTGGCGAAAAGATCGACGGTATCGCGGCTTTGGCCAACGCCTTCTTCCTCACGGCCCTACCGGCCGATGAAGTGGTTCATGTGACCTTCGTGAACTTCAACGAAGAGTACTCGGATTCCGACTTGGAATCGCTTCTTACCCCTGCCAATCGGCAGAGGGACTTCTTCCTAGAGGACGACGATTAGGAGATTCATGGATCGGCCCAACCTGGGCCGCTCCCTCCGGTCGGTCGCTAACTCGCTTGTCCCGAACGTCTTCCAGGTGGGCAGTCTCGGCTTCGTTGCCGTGGCTGCCTACGACGTTGCGCGCCCTCTCGGGCATTTCGCGGTGGCCCTGTGCCTCGGGCTGATCGGTTACGCGGCGGACGGGGGCAAGCGGCTGTGACCCTGTTTACACGCATCGGTGAGATTCGGGCTGCTGTTTCCGGCCTTGCGGCCAGTTGGGAACGCGATGTCGAGGTCTCTAGCGTCCGGACCGCTTCGGGCCGGAAGGTATCTCGCCGGAGCAGCCTTCAAATGGTTGCCGTTTACGCCTGTCAGTCGCTGATCGGCGATGCGGTCGCATCCCTCCCCCTGGATCACTACACGAAGATCGGCGGCCGAAAGGAATCCTTCGACCCGATCCGGTCCCCGCGCTGGATTCGCCAGCCGAACCCGTTCCAGACTTCCTATGACTTCTGGCATCGGGTGATCATCAGCCTTCTGACAGACGGCAATGCCTTCATAGCCACGCTGCGGAATGAGCGGGGCGAAGTGGCGGCCCTGTACTGCGTTCATCCGCAGTACGTGACCATTCTCGACGGCCCCCTTGGGGACAACCGCTATGAGGTGTCGGACGGCCAAGGCGCTATTCAGGGCGTCTTTGACCGGACCGAGATCCTGCACATTCCCGCCTTCACCCTGCCGGGGTCGAGCCGTGGACTGTCGCCTGTCGACATGGCCCGAGAGGCCATCGGCCTCGGGCTGACAGCAGAGGAATTCGGATCCCGCTTCTTCGAGCAGGGCACGACGATGGCCGGCGTCATCGAGCACCCCGGGACACCCCGGCCGGACGAGGCCAGGCTTTTGCGCGACATGTTCCGGAAGACGCACGCTGGAGTGAAGAACTCTCACTCGGTCGGCGTGCTTACCGGCGGAGCCCAGTTCAAGCCGATCACGCTATCTCCGGAACAAGCCCAATTCCTGGAAACCCGTCGGTTCCAGAAGGCGGAGATTGCCCTTCTGTATCGCGTACCGGCGTACCTGGTCGACAGCTCGGTTAGCTCGACCTGGGGAACCGGCATTGAAGAACAGAACAAGTTCTTCGTAGACCAGACGCTCATGCCCTGGATCGTGCGGATCGAGCAGGCCGTTTCAACGTTCCTCCTGCCTGGCCTTCAGTACATCCGCTTCAACGTGGATGCCCGACTTAGAGCCAAGACGAAGGACCGGTACGAGTCGTATCAGACGGCGCTGAACAACGGCTTCTTGAACGCGGATGAGATCCGCGCAATGGAAGATCTTGCGCCGCTCCCGAAGAAACTCGGCCAGCGCTACTACCGGCCTTTGAACTTGGGCGTCGTCGGTGACGACGAGAAGGAAGCCAAGCAGGCCGAGCCTCCGGCCATGCCGACTCTGCCGGCTGCCCCTGATCCGAGCACGGACCCGAACGCACAAGAGGCCCCGAACGCTACGGATCAGAAGGACCCACAGAATGCAGATGGAACGTAGGTCGGTACCTACCGAATTCGAAGTTCGCTCCGAGGGAAGCACGTTCGGCTTCTATGGCTACGCGCTGAAGTGGGGCGCGCGGTCTCAAAACCTCGGCGGCTTCCGTGAACGAGTCGCCCAGGGCGCCACCTCGGACAGCATCGGCCGGGACGACATTCGCGCACTTTTCAATCATGACCCGAATCTGATCCTCGGCCGGAATCGCAGCGGCACGATGCGGCTTTCCGAGGATTCAGACGGCCTTCACTACGAAGTCGACATGCCCGACACGTCTTACGCCCGGGACCTGGCCACGGCCATGGAACGCGGGGACGTAAGCCAGTCGAGCTTCGGCTTCAAGACCGCCGGGCCCGAGGGCGATTCGTGGGCCGAGGATGACGACGGGTTCCCGCTCCGCACCCTTCAGAAGGTCGCTCTCTTCGACGTCTCGCCGGTGACCTACCCGGCTTACGCCGACTCCACTTCGGGGGTCGGCGCCCGTGCTCTTGAGTTGCTGGCCGAGCGGCGCGGGCTTTCCGTAGCGCGGCTGGATTCGCCGGATGCGATCCGGGCCGCCATTCGGGGCGAGATCGAGATTCCGGCGCTCAGCAGTGAAGCGCGGACTCCTTCCCCCAGGTACGGCCTCCCGACCGATCCGGTCGCGGCCTTGGCGGCCCTGTCGCCTCTTTTTTTGCCTCGATACTAGTATTTGGAGTTCCCAATATGGATTTCGCCATTGCGGCGAAGGCCGCGCTGGAGAAGCGTGCAGGCCTGATCAATGAGCTTCGCTCTGTCGAGGCTGACACGTCTCTTTCCGAGGCCGAGAAGCGGACCCGCGTTGAGCGGATCGACGTGGATGTTCGCGGCCTGGAGGCCGAGGCCCGAGAGGCTGTCGAGCGGGGTGAGCGTGAGGCGGAGGCTCGTTCCCTGGCCGCGCGTGCGGGCGGCCTGGTGGTGCCCGGTACTCCGGAAGCCCGCCAAGGCGAGCGCGACGAGGCGGCGGAGCTGCGCGCGGTCGCGCGTGGCGACATGCCGGGCGTCGACTTCGACATTCGTACCGCGACCAGCGGCACCGCCGCCAACGCGGGCAACACGTTCGCGACGTCGTTTGTCGCCCAGGTCATCGAGGCGATGCGCGTACGAAGCGACTTCTTCTCGAAGGCGCGGACCCTCACCACGGGGTCCGGCGAGACGATCGAGTACCCGGTGAAGAACGGCCGGCCGACCGCCGCCCAGGTCGCGGAGAACGCGGCCTACGGCAAGAGCGACGGCTCCTGGACCAAGACGAACATCGGCGCCTACAAGTACGGCGTGATCGTCGAGGCCACTCAGGAGATTGTCGATGATTCGCAGCTCGACATTCTCGGCATTCTCGCCGAGGACGCGGGCGAGGCGGTCGCCGACAAGGTCATGGCTGACCTTCTGGTGGGCACCGGCGCCGGTAAGCCGTGGGGCTGGATCACCCGCGCTACCGGTGGTGTGAACGCCGCCAACCTGGCGGGCGTCACGACCGACAACCTGATTGACCTTCAGCACTCGATCCTGAGGCCGTACCGCCGGAACGCGGTCTTCATGACCTCGGACCAGGCCGTTCAGGGCCTTCGCAAGCTGAAGGACACCACCGGCAACTACATCTGGCAGCCGGCCCTCACTGCGGGCGCCCCGGACACCATTCTCGGCACTCCGATCATGACCGATCCGAACGTGGTCACGGCGGGCGCGGGCGCGAAGGTCCTGGTCTATGGCGACCCGTCGAAGTACCTGATCCGACAGGCGAAGTCCCTCCGTGTCGTCCGCTCGGACGAGTACGGCTATGACCGTGACGTGGTCGCGTTCAAGGTGACCTGGCGCGGTTCCGGCGACCTCTTCGACCTGGCTTCCGTCAAGGCTCTGACCGTCACCGCGTAAGCGCCATAAGGGGCCGCCCTGCGGGGCGGCCCCTTAGTTATTCCCCACTCCGGAGAGGTCATGAGGGTTCGCATTACCGAGGCTGGTTCGGGACTTCTCGACAACCGGCCCTTTCCCATCATCGGCGAAGAGGTCGAGCTTCCTGCGGGACTCGCTATCTCGCTGATCAATGACAAGCGCGCGGAAGCCGTGGCCGAGCAGGCCACAGAGACGCGCGAGACGGCCGCCGTTGCGGCCCCCGAGAAGCGCGGCCCCGGTAGGCCGCGGAAGACGTAAGGCGGCATCGTGCGGTTTCTGACTGGCAGGGCCGTCACTCTGCGGCACACCTTCCTGGACGACGAGTCCGTGATGGTTGTCCCTGCTGTGTCGGTGACCGTGCGGGACGCCACGGGCGCGACCGTTTACACGGGCGACGCGACCAGCTCGGGGAGCGAGTGGACGGCCAGCCTTCCGGCCTTGCCCGAGGGCGTTTACACGGTGGCATGGGTGGCTGGCGCCACGGCCACGGACCGAACCAGTTTCGAGGTGGTTGGCGGCTTCCTGTTCACCCTTCCCGAAGCCCGCGGATCCGACATGGACCTAGCCGACCCGGCGCGCTTCCCCACAGCTGAACTACGGCACTACCGGGAGGTAGTTGAAGACGAGTTCGAGCGGATCACCGGCCGGAGTTTCGTGCCGCGTACAGCACGCGTCGAGGTCGAGGCGGACGACACCCCGACTCTCTTCCTGGGGCACTTCGACGTGATCGCACTGAAGGCCGTCGACGGCCCCTCGGGGCCCGTGGACGTGACCGGTTGGACCGTGGACCCGTCGGGGTCCCTGCGGGCCCCGTACGAGCTGGCAGACCGGGACCGGTACAAGGTGACCTTCACCTACGGCTTCGCCCAGGCCCCCGAGGACGCCAAGCGTGCGGGTCTGCTGCGGCTTCGCTCGGTCCTGACGGCCGAGCGGTCCGGCATTCCGGACCGGGCCACGGCCTTCGTCGCGGCCGAGGGCGGAAATTTTACGTTGGCGACCCCGGGCAGGAATGGCTACGAGACGGGAATCCCCGAAGTCGACGCGACCCTCAGCCGCTACAAGTACCGCATCTTCTATGACGTGTTGGGGGCTTCGAGGTGAGCACTCAAGCCTTCGCGGTGAAGGCTGCATTGCGGGACATGATCAAGGCACTTCCCGCCCTGGCCGGCTACCAGGTCACCTGGGGCTACCCGATGCGGAACCCCGAACGTCGGTGGGTCTTCGTGGGCGAGGTTCAGTGGCCCGATTCCCAGTGGGTGACCACCCGAAGCCGGGATGAGGTCTTCGAGGTCAGCGTGATTGTGAACTGCCAACTCTCGGCCGGGACGGCCGAGGAGGTCGAGTCAGAGCTTCAGCGCATGGCCGCCGGGATCGAGGACGGCATGAAGGCTGCGCCGACTCTCGGCATTCAGTCCGTCGTCACGTCGGACTTCATCCCTAAGAAGCTCTCTAGCTTCCCGTCGGATCAGGTCTATGAAGGCCAGTTCGAGGCGGTTGTTCGCGTGAAGGCGAGGCTCTAGTGAAGACCGTTGCATATAACGGCCCGTATTCGGCGGTTGATGTTCCCTCGCTGGGAGTTACCGCCGAGAAGGGCGACCCGATCGAGGTTGCCGAGGATGTAGCCCAGGCGCTTCTTCGCCAGGGGTGGCAGGAAGTCAAGGCGAAGAAGGAGACAGCTAAGTAATGCCCACCATTCATGATTCCTACTTCGGTGTTGCGGACGAGAGCACTTACGGTACGGCCGTAGCTCCCGCGAAGTTCTTCGAGTTCACCGACGAAGGCATTGAAGGCAAGTACGAGAGGATCGATTCCGAAGCGATCCGCGCCGGTACCCGCGTCCTTCGCAGCGACCGCTTCGCACCCAATGCGAAGGGAGCCGAAGGTGACGTGAAGCTGGAAGTCCTCTCGGGCGGCTTCGACTTCTGGCTTAAGCACGCGATGGGCGGCCTTGTGTCGGGCGCCCCTGCGGGCGGTTTCATCACGCACACCGCGACCGTGGGCGACCTGAACGGTAAGAGCTTCACGGCTCAGGTTGGCCGCGTCGACAACACCGGCACGAAGGTCCCCTTCACGTACGAAGGTGGAAAGGTCAAGGAATGGGAGCTCTCGAACGCGGTTGACGAGCTTCTGAAGCTCTCTGTCGGCCTGGACTTCGCGAAGGAGACGATCGGGGCAGGCAGCGGCGCGTACGCCCTGGCAACGCCTACCTACGTCGCCAATACGAAGCTCTTCAGCTTCGGCGGTGGCACCGTCACCGTTGGCGGGTCTGCCTTCGAGATCTCCGACTTCTCCCTGAAGGCCACTAACGGCCTGAAGGATGACCGGTACTTCATTCGCGGCGGCAAGAAGAGCGAGCCGCTGGAGTCCGATCTTCGCAAGTACGAATGGAGCCTGAAGGGAGAATTCAGCGGAACCACTCAGATCAACCGTGTCGCGTCGGCCATCGCGAGTGGGGCGGTTGCTGACATCACGGTTCTTTGGGATGGGCCGGACGGTTCTCAGTTCAAGGTGCAGATGCCTCTTTCCCGCTTCGATGAGGGTCCGGTCAATGTCGGCGGCCTCGAAGTGGTGGAACACGACCTGTCCGGTCTCGCCTTGACCGATGGGGTGGCTTCCGCAGTGACCATTACTTACAAGGCCCTTCAGTAAGGGCCCCTTTTTTTGCCCTGAACCTAGTATTTGGAATCTGTTATTTGGGATGGCTGGGCTGTGCCCACTGAAGGCATTTACGGGAATGTCGAGGGCCTGGCCCAGTTCACCCGCGCTCTCGCGCGTGCTGGTGAGTCCGGCGTTCGCGAGGAAGTTAAGCAGGCGAACTTTGATGTCGCCGACAAGCTGATGCGTGCGGCCAAATCGAAGGCCGCCGGGCTTACCCGCCAACAGCGATCCGCAGCCGAATCCCTTCGAGCTACGAAGACGCAAAACTATTCGGCTGTCCGAATGGGAAGCGCGCGCAAGCCGTATGCCCTCGGCGCCGAGTTCGGCGCAAAGAGGCTCACCCGGAAGGGCAATGTCGCCCGAGGTTTCCGCCCATGGCGAGGAAACGCATTCGATGGCTGGGACGGCGGCCCCGGGTATTTCCTTCACCCCTCCATTCGGGAGAAGGGCCCCCAGCTCATCCAAGAGTACATGGACAAAATCGACCGCCTAATGTCGGAGGCATTTCCCGAATGAGCAACTCTACCGAAACCATTTCCCTTCGCGTTGATCCCGACGTTCTGACGATCGGTGATCTCGAAGACTTCGAAGAGGTCGTGGGTGCCGCGATCTATGACGTTCTTTCCCCTCGACCGGTGATCGGGCCGGACGGAAAGAAGGTTCTGGACGAGAAGGGCCGGCCCGAACTCGAAACCAAGATACCCACGAAGGCCCTGAAGGCTCTCATCTGGATCACTCAGCGATCCGAAAAGCCTGGCTTCTCCCTGGAAGACGCGCGCAACGTGCGCGTATCCGCCCTCGAACTGGTCGGTTCCCAGGATGGCCCGGGAAACGACGAAAAGCAGAACGCCTAAGGGATCGAGCCGCGTTCTGTCGTTTTTATCGAATGACTCCCCGCGAAGTCCGAAGCATGACGGCGGCCGAGTACCGCGCCTTCTGCGACTACATGAACGAATTCAATACTGCTAGCCGGGAGTCTTACTGATGGGCGATTCGAGAACGCTCCGCGTCGTCATCACAGGTAACGCGTCCTCGGCGGAACAGGCAATTGACGGACTCGCCGACGCTTCCCAGGATGCGGGCGGCCAGCTCGACGCCATGGGCGGAAAGATGGGGCGCTTTAAGGGCGCCATGGCCGGTATGGGGGCGGCCGTCCTGGCCGCCCTTCCCCTGGCCGGTCTTCTGGCATTCTCCAAGGGCCTGGACGAGATCCACAACCGATCCAAGCTGGCCGCTTCCATGGGCCTGACTGGCAAGGATGCGGCCCAGGCCGGAAAGCTGGCAGGTGACCTTTACGTAGGTGGCTTCGGCGAGTCGACAGCCGAAACCGGCGAGATTGTTCGTCGCGTCTCGCAAGACCTGAACATGGGCGTCAATTCCGTTGACTTCAAGCCTATTGCGGCCAAGGTCGCGACTATCTCTGAGGTGATGGATCAGGAGATAGGCGGTACGACTAAGGCCGTCTCGAACCTGATGCGTAACGGCCTCGCTAAGAGTGCTGATGAAGCGCTCGATGTGGTCGCCGCGGGTTTCACAGCCGGTGTCGACAAGGGCGAAGACTTCCTTGACACCCTGAACGAGTATGGCGCCCCCCTGCATCGCCTCGGTCTCGACGGACCGAAGGCCGTAGGTCTTCTTTCCCAGGGCCTGAGGGCCGGCGCGAGAGATGCGGATTTCGTCGCCGATGCGTTGAAGGAATTCAGCATCCGCGCTATTGACGGCTCGACTGTTGCAGCGGCGGGCTACAAGGAACTCGGCCTTAACGCCGAGGAGATGACCGCGAAGATTGCCAAGGGTGGCACCGACGCGGAACAGGGTCTCGGGCTTGTGCTTGAGAAACTGCGGAACGTCGAGGATCCGGTAAAGCGCAATGCTGCTGCTGTCGCGCTATTCGGAACGAAGGCCGAGGATCTCGGAGATTCGCTCTTCGCCCTGAATACGACCACGGCCGTGCAGTCCCTCGGCAACGTCAAGGGCGCGGCCCAGCAGATGGCCGACACCATGCACAATAATGCGGCGGCGAAAGTCGACGGGTTTAAACGGAAGCTCGAAATGGGCTTCACGAAAGCTGCCGCTTCTGCGATTACCTCGTTCGAGGGCCTCGGCCAGAGGCTCGCCTCAGCCTTTCAGGCGGTCGGAACCGCGATCAGCCCGTTCGTGCAGGGCCTGCAAATTGTCGGCCAGAAAATCCGGACGAGCTTCGAAACCGGGGCGGTGCGGGCGGCACTCGACCAGCTCACCGCGAAGCTCGCGGGGATTTGGGCGATCGTCGGGCCTTCCCTTCAGCAGTTCGTCTTGTTCTTCCGGACGAATCTGATGCCGGTCTTCCAAGAACTGTGGCTGAAAGCGCAGCCCGTTCTGGTTCAGCTCTGGCAGACCTTTATGACGTATCTCGACTTTATCAAGGTCGCGATCCAGGGCTTTGTCGTCGTGGTGCAATTCCTTTGGCAGACTTTCGGCGCCACAATCCTCCAATATGTTCGGGGTGCCTGGTCCGCCATTTGGCAGGTCATTTCTGGCGTCCTGTCTGTCATCCAGGGTCTTTACAACGTCTTCATCGGCATTTTCACCGGAAATTGGTCGAGAGCCTGGACCGGCGTGAAGCAGATCTTTTCCGGTGTTTGGAATGTGATTTCCGGACTTTTCAGCGCCGTCATGAATACGCTGAAGGTCGTCCTGAAGCTGGCCCTCGACGCCCTCACGGGACTTTGGCGTTTCCAGTGGAATTTGATCAAATCCGTTTTCAGCTCCATCGTGAGTGGAATCGTCGGATTCTTCTCCGGAGCCATGGGAAATCTTCGCTCCGCAGCTTCATCTGCGGTGAATTCGGTGAAGACTTTTTTCGTCTCCGGCTTTCAGGCCCTGGCCTCTGCCGTCAGTAGCAGAATCGTTTCTGTCGTAAGCGCGGTCCGCGAGATCCCGGGAAAGGTCTCGGGCGCCCTGTCGGGCCTGGCCGGCACTCTCACGGGCATTGGTCGGAACATCATCCAGGGTCTCGTCAATGGCATCCGTGGAAGCCTCGGCGCGGTCATGAGTGCGGCACGCGCCATCGTGGATCAGATTCCCGGGCCGATTAAGAAGGCCCTGGGAATTCACTCGCCCTCCCGCGTCATGGCGGAGATCGGTAAATGGATTACCGAGGGTCTCATCAAGGGCATGACCAGCGGCTCGAAGAGTGTCGAGGAGACGGCGAAGAAGCTGCATCAGCTCGTCACGAAGGCTTTCAATGCCAAGGAGATGACCAAGGGCGCATCGGACGTTCTGCATGACTACATCTCGCGGCAGAACAAGAGCCTCTTGTTCCTCGCGAAGGCGCGGGAGGATATCCAGGAGCGCATCACCGCGGCTAACGAGAAGCTGGCAAACCTGAAGAAGGCGAAGGCCGACATGGCCTCGTCCGTCGCCGACAAGGCGAGCGGCTTCGGCGCCTTCATGGGTGTTCTCGATGGCGGGCAGTACGGGGACAACTCGGCGAATGCCGTTATCGCCCGGCTGAAGGGCAAACTGAAGGCGATCACCGGCTTCCGGAAGAACCTTCAGACCCTCGCAAAGCGTGGCCTCGGGCCAGGCATCATCAGCGAGATTGCCCAGGCCGGCCCTGAAGAGGGCGGCCACATGGCACAGGCCCTCCTCAATGCGGGCGCGGGTCAGATTACGGAGCTGAACTCGACCTACTCGGCGATAGGCAATCAGTCGAAGAGCCTGGGCAAGATGGTTTCCGGAAACTACTTCGACGCCGGAATCGAAGTGGCTTCGAGCGTGGTCGCGGGCTTGAAGGCCCAGAACAGTCGCCTGGCTGGTGCGATTCAGTCCATGGCGAAGACCATGAAGGACGAACTCGACAAGGCGATGAAGATTATCGGCTCGGGCAAGTACGTCACTTTCATGGGCCGAATCATCGGGGTCGGGGCCGTAAAGGGCGCCTGGGGTCCGGGCCCTGGCTTCAACTGGCCCCGGGATTACTTCGGCGTGGGCCGCCCCACCCCCACGGGGAGCCTCGCTAACAGGTCTATATCCAATGCAAGGCCGCAGGGCGCCCCAACCGTCCATGTGACGGTTCAGGGCAACGTGACAGCCGAGAAGGCTCTAGCCCGGTCCATTGCCACCACCATTCGAGACGAAATCGTTCGCAGCGGAAAGCGCAACGGGGGAAGGACGGGTTTCTAAGCGTGGCGACGATTCCCAGGGTCACCGTCGAGGTGGCCTTTGATGGTGGCCCCTTCTCTTCGTCCTATTCGTGGACGGACATCAGCGAATACGTGAAGGGGCTCCAGGTCAAACGCGGGCGCAACACTGAACTCGACCGCATCGAGGCTGGAACCCTTTCGCTGTTGCTCGACAACTCGGACGGGCGTTTCACGCCCGGCAAGCAGAAGGCGGGAAGGAACCTCCTTACCGTTTTCTCCGGCCTTTACACGTTCGATCTGACGGGCCGAAACAACAACACAGTCATGTCTCAAATCGGCCTCGGCGCGGTTGACGACGATGGACAGCGAAGGGTCATGTCCCGGACCGTTTACACGAACGGTAGGCCCGTGTCCTGCTATTTCGCGGTCAAGTGGTTGGACGCGGGCGGGGTGACGCTTCGGTTCCTCGCCGGTACGCGCTTCGTCGCTGACGCCTCTCCGGCCGTTTACACGCACGAAGAGACGCCTCCGGCCGGCACGGCTACGGCCGTGCTCTACATCTACGCGGACACCTACCCCGAGGGGCAGGGAGCCGGGCCGCTCATCGCGTCGGCGGAGAAGGCGGAGTGGTACAAGGCACAGCCGTACTACCCGAACGTTGTTCCCCGTCGCCGGGTGCGCGTGCGTACCTCGAACTTGTCGCCGAAGGACATCAGCACGGGCGGCGACATCAGCCGTACGTCGGCCTTCTTCTCGACCTCGCACAGCCCCGGCACCTCCAACGCGTGGGTACCGGTGGCGAAGAGCGGTGCCGGTGCCGTCTGTGTCACGACAGGCACCAATGGGACGGCGGACTACGCCAGTGGCGTTCGCTGCGGCTACGTCTCCGGCGGGTCGTCCGTCGGCCTGGCCCGCGTGAACGCGGGCAGCACCTACACGGCGTCAGGGTCCGTCCGCCTGGCAGGCACCTCCCGAGACGTGAATCTGATCAGTACCTTCCGCTGGTACGACGCCGACGGCGGGTTCATCCAGCAGAGCGGCAACAGTGCGCCCCTGGCCCTGATGGGGGCCAGGGGGAACCTGACTCTCAACCCCGGGTTGGAGGCCGGCCTAGGTGACACGCAGCTCTACGGCTCAGCATCCAACCTGGCCCGCTTGCGGGTCACTTCGGACTTCTTCGCGGGTGGGGCGTGCGTCGAGCACACGCACATCACCGACGGCGGGTCGGCCGGCACGACTTGGAGCATCGAGCCTGCCGCGCCGGGACAGACGGTGTCGTTCGGCGTGTGGGTGAAGATTCCCGCTTCGGGAATCACCGGGGGTCAGATCGCTTGGCGAAGTGGCACCACAACGCTGAAGGTCAACCCCATCAGCGCGCTCCCCGCGCCGAATACCTGGGTTCGTCTTACTGGTTCCTACACCGCCGCCGCCGGCCAGGCCATCGACCGGGTTGGTGTGTCCTTCGTCGGGGCCAACGGAACGAAGTGGTACGCGGACGCCTGTCACGCGGTCATCGGCGATGTGGTGCCCGACTACAGGGATGGCTCTTCGAGCGGGTGGCGCTGGACTGGCGCAACGAGCGCGTCGGCTTCGGGCCCTGCGGTGGACGACAGTCTTGCGGGCGCCTGGGAAGCCCTCCCGCCCCTTACGGCTGTAGCACCCGCTACAGCCGTGTGGGCTGGCCTCTCGGTGGGGTCGCAGGGCGGCGACTCCGGTGCCGCGTTCTATCTCGATGAGATTCAGATCGAAGCGGGCAACACTCTGGCGGAGTGGAACCCCGGAGGCTCGATCTTCCACGGGTACATAGAGAAATGGCCGGTTATCTCCGAGGGTCTTACCGCCTCTGTGGAAGTTTCGGCCGTTGACGGATTCTCCGTGTTGTCGAATACCGATATCCGGGCCGCGATGCAGTCTCAGATTCTCACCACGAACCCTCTCGGGTATTGGACCCTGGGCGATCCCGTTGGTTCGACCAGGCTGGAGAATCTGGCCAATGACCTCCAACCTGCGAAGCTGGTTGCGTCGAAGTATGGCGCGGGCACTCCGCTGCTTGGCGCTGATTCCCTGGTTCGGAGGGATTCAACGACGTGCTACAGCCTGGCGAACGTGGCCAGCGATCAGGGCACGGTCGTTGATATCTGCGACAGCGGGTCGAGGATCTATCCTCTCGGCGACGAACTGTCGGTCGCCTTCTGGTGCCATCCGGTCTACCCGTCGTCAGGACTCATGACGACGATGTTTCGGTCATGGGCGGATAACAGTTCTGACGGGTTGAAGGTCCAACTGAATTCGTCCGGCAAGGTCGTTGCGAGCATGCGCTTCGCGGAAGGCGTCTCCTCTGCCACGTCGAACGCCTCTGTGTCGTCCTCGGGCCCGACGTTCGTCGTCGTCACCGTGAAGGACGGCTATACGTCGATCTGGCTTAACGGTGCGCTCGATATAAAGAGCACTCTCGGATCAGTCATGGATGCCGGTGTGCGCGACATGCGTTGGGCGTCCCTCGCGGGCGCCCAGTCCGGCAGCATCTATGCGGAGTATGCGAACGGCCGTTACGGGCATCTGGCGCTGTGGAACAGGCAGTTGTCGACAAGTGAGGTTTCCGCGTTCTGGAAGATCGGCGACTATAACGGTGCCGTCTTCGTCGAGGACGAGAAGGCCCGCATCGATCGAATCGCCACCATGGCGAACTATCAGGGCGACACGTCCTATGACGCGGCCAAGAGTTCTCTTCAGGGGCCCGACTGGTCTACGGGCGCAAGCGCGCTCGAAGAGCTTCAGAGAGCCGCGGAGGACGCTTCTGGGTACATCTTCATGGATGGTGATGGTCGGCTCACCTACCACAGCCGCGATAGGCGCCAAGGTGCCGTTGTGCGGTACGTGTTGAGTGACAGCCTCGGACTCCCGTATGAGCCTGGCTTGCAGTTCGAGATGGACGAAGACCGCATCATTAATGAGGTCACGTACAAGCGGACCAACGGCATCGAAGGTGTCCTGAAGGATCAGGCCTCGATCGACGCGTACGGGCGCAAGTCCAAGAGTATCGAGCTGCGGGTGACGAAGGACAGCGCTGTCCAGGACGCGGCTTACACCCTCTTGGGCCACTACTCGGCGCCCGTGGTGCGGTGCGACTCGGTGACGCTTAAGGCGACGGCCGCGCCGGGCCTGTTCCTTCCGGTCCTGGGTGTCGAGATCGGCGATCGGATCACGCTGTCTGATCTGCCTTCGCAGGCCCCGGATTCCAGTCTCGACTACTACGTCGAGGCTGTGGCAACCGATGTTTCCGTGGACGGCGGAACGCTGGATTGGGTCACGACGCTTTCCCTATCTCCGGCCGAGAACTCGGATGTCTGGGTTCTCGAAGACGCCACGCTGGGCCGACTCGACCGAACCTCGGTACTGGCCTACTAACGACGACACCTGAGGGCGCCCCAGCGGGGCGCCCTTTTGGTGTGCCTACCCCTTTGGAGAGATGGCCGGTATGGGTGCGGTTCCCGCTACTCAAAGCTTTCTTGCGGGCGAGAAGGTCACGGCGTCAAAGCTGACGGCCGCGACGAAGACCCCGCTCGACTTCCTCATGAACCCCCCGCGATGCGGTGTCTTTGCCGCAACCGGTATCCCTTGCGCAAACGGCACTTCGACACTGATCACTTTCGATTCCGAAAGCTGGGATACCGATGCGATGCACTCGACCGCCACGGACACCAGCCGAATCACTATCAACACGTCGGGCCAGTACCTCGTAACTTTCTATGGGCGGTTCCCCTCGAACGCCACTGGCTATCGACAGCTGAACTTTCGGAAAAACTCGAACGGGAATCCGTCCGGAGGTAGCACCATGAGCACAATTGCTCTTGCTGCCGTGAACGGCTCCCAGACATTCGTCACTCGTACCTTCGAACTCAATTGCATGTCAGGCGAGTATTTCGAGCTATTCGCCACCCAGAACAGTGGAGTGTCATTGACGCTCGACCCTGGCCAGCGCGTTACGGGGATGGAATTCCGCTGGCTTGGCAACTGATCACGTAAGGAAACATCCGTGGACCTCGTCGGCATTGCCGGATGGGTCTTCGGCGCTCTTGCAGCAGTCGGCGCCCTCGGCGCCGCATACGTGCGAGTCCGCTCCTCGGTCGACAACGCAACGGCCGAGATTTGGAAGGGCGAAGCCGAAGCCCAGAAGGCCCGAGCCGATCGGCTCGAAGCGCAACTCGAAGAACTTAGCGGCCGTGTCGCGCGTCTGGAAGCCGAGAACCGGCACCTTTCCGAGCTTGTCACTGGACAGGCCGCTATCGCAGACCTGAAGGCCATCGTCACGGCCCAGCATCAGGAACTTGTTTCTCTCATTCGAACCGCCCCGGTGGCGGAGTAAGGACACCCGCAATGGAATTCGTTCAGGCAAAGTGGTTCGGCCCCGGCCGTACCGTCCCCATCCGTGTGGTCGTCATTCACGACATGGAGGCCCCCGAGGGCCCGAACACCGCCGAGAACGTCGCTCACTGGTTCTCGACCATGGACGCGTCGAGTAAGGCGAGCGCACACGTTTGCGTGGACAACAACAGTGCAGTGCGATGCGTCGCCGACGGCGACCGCGCATGGCACGCGCCCGGCGCCAATAGCGACGGCCTCGGCATCGAGCTGGCCGGGTACGCGCGGCAGACCCGCGCCGAGTGGCTCGACCAGTACTCGAAGGGCGTCCTCGAACAGGCCGCTCAGGTCGTGGCCGGCTGGTGCCAGAAGCACGGCATTCCGGCGGTCAAGCTCACCACGGATGAGCTGAAGGCGGGTAAGAAGGGCATCGTCGGTCACCGCGACGTGTCCGCCGCGTACGGCCAGACCGACCACTCCGACCCTGGCCCGAACTTCCCGTGGGACTACTTCCTGTCGCGTGTAAACGCGCTCATGGGCAAGGCCCCGGACCCGGTGCAGCCGAACCCCCGTCCGGCCTTCCCGCAGGGCCTGAAGCCGAACAGCTCGACTCCCTCGGCGAAGCCGCTTCAGCGCGCCCTGAAGGCGGCCGGGTTCATGAACAAGAGCGTCGCCGAGTCCGACAACTACGGCCCGAAGACTCAGGAGAGCGTCGGCCTGTTTCACCGGAAGTTTCCGCGATTCGGCGCCCAGGGCTCGACCTGGGATGTGGCGATCGGCCCGAAGGGCTACGCCTACCTGCTCACCCTCGCCTACGGCAAGTAAGGATCACCATGAAGTCCCTCAAGTCTCAGCCGGCCCGCGTCTACGCCCTGGCCGTCGCCGTCCTCGGCCTGGTCGCCGCGTACGGCATCGAGGTACCGCAACCTCAGCTCCTGGCCGTGGTGGCGGCCGTCCTCGGCCTGGTTGGCGGTGAGGTCGTTCAGCGCGTCGAGGACGCGAAGACCCGTGACGCACTCCTGACCCCGTCGCCGCTTCACCGCAACCTCGCTGACCAGTAGCACCACACAACGAACCCCCGCGCCCTCTGGGCGCGGGGGGCTTTCGTCGTTCAGCGGCGCGTTTACACGCCACCGCGGGTTGCCCCAGGGAATCGCGGCGCGCTAGTGGGGGATGCCCTCAATGATGTCGCGGGCGCCCTGGCGCAGCAGCTCGGCGCAGACACGGCTACCCAACACGGCGGGGTCGTTCCTGCTCTCACCCCAGTCGTGGGCGTTGACGAACTTGGAGCCGTCCCGAGAGAACACCATTCCCCTGAGGCTGAGTTGTCCGTCGGGTTCGGTGACGCAGTATCCGGCGATCGGACTGTTGCAGTGGCCCCGCAGGCCATGCAGCATCACGCGCTCAGCCGTGATCTCAGTCATCGTCTTTTCGTGGTTGAGCTGCTGGAGCAGGTAGGCAACGGCGTCGTCATCCTTGCGGCATTCGAGGCCGAGGGCGCCCGCGCCGACAGCGGGAAGCATCTCGTCCACCGTGAAGACCTGGCGCGCGCGGTCCACGATGCCGAGTCGTTCGAGTCCGGACATGGCGAGAATCATCGCGTCAAGCTTGTGGTCCATCGGCTTCTTACCGTCGAGCTTGTCGACGCGGGTACCGACCAGGCCGCGAACCCGCACGACATTGAGGTCCGGGCGAACGCGGCCGATCTGCGCCTTGCGGCGCACGGCCGAGGTGGCGACAGACGCGCCTGCGGGTAGATCGTCAAGGGTCTGCATGTCGGAACCCTCGGGGAACAGTAGGACGTCGCGGACGTCGTCACGGGGAAGGTACGCGGCGAAGATCAGGCCCCTGGGCATGGGTACGTCGCCGGGCACGTCCTTGATGCAGTGAACGGCCATGTCGACCTGTCCGCGCTGCAACATGGTGTCGATCTCGCGGACGAACAGGCCCTTCCCGCCGAGTTGGGCCAAGTCACCTTGCCAAAGGTCGGCCTCGGTCGTGACGGGCACGACTTCGATGTTCAGCTCCGGCTCGATCTTGCGGAGCAGGTCGGAGACAAAATCCACTTGCGCAAGGGCCATCGGGGAGCTGCGCGTCCCGATGCTCAGGGTCCGGGCGGGGAAGTCAGTCATAGCGTCCTCTGCGTTCTGGTTTCGAGGTATGTCGCGGCACCGGGGGTTTGGAGCGGCCCTACGATGCGCCGTGCGACTGTTGGATGTAAGAGGCCGTCGAGTTCGCCGCGTGCAGCCCAACGCCACATGTCCAGTTCGTCAGGCTGCAACGAAAAGGGGCTGTCGGCGTCGAGGACTGGGCCGGCGAACAGGAAGACGACACGGTCGCGGCGGCCTGGACGGGTGGCCTGTAGCCACTCAACGGCGAACAGATCGTATTCGCGGATGTCTATGGCGATGCCGAGTTCTTCGCGGGCCTCCCTGCGGGCGGCGTCGAGGGGGGATTCGCCCTGTTCAACGATCCCGCCGGGGAGATGCCACGGCCCGCCACTTGCGGAGTGGACGATCAGAAGGCGGTCGGTGGGATCGGTGATCAGTACGCCAGCCGTCATTGGGTGCCCGGGTGCGAGGCTGGGAACCGCAGCGATGGGCATTGGTTGACTCCTTGCAGCTCGGATGGGGCCCGCCCTGGGGGCACTCGGCCAAGAGATTTCCCAGGGCGGGGGTTGCTGGGCACGCTCGCGCTACGCCGGGTGGTAGATCGGCACGGGGTTGTTCGGTGAGTCGAGCCAGGCCCTTGCGCCGCTGCTGTCTGCGGTGAGGCCGAAGCGATCGAATCCAGGGCGCCCCTGCTGTTCCCACCACCGGTAGGCGGCTTCAGTCTCGTCCCACAACTGTCGGGGGCCTGACTGGACCACCGCGTATTCGTGCCGATCGGGTTCGTAGTCGGCCGATGCCCACGACTGCGTGTCGGTGCTGTAAGTCCACAGCGTGTATGAGCCGTTGTCGTACCGCTCGGCACGCCAGAATGCCCCTGGTACGTGCAGGCCGATCACGAACTGTTCGAGCCACCCGCCGATCTGGCGCGGTGAGAGTGTGGTCGTGCTCTCGATTCCGTCGGCCGGCCAGGCCCGGCCCTTCATGTACGCATCGAACGGGGGCCGTTCCGTCCTCTGCTGTCGCAGACGCATGAAGGCGCTGGAGCGGGTGAAGTGACCGCTGGCCGTGCCATCACCGTTCACGATCAGCCGGGCAATGGCTTCGCCCCCGTACCCCGTTCCCCAGGGGGCAACGATGACCCCGCCCGCAACGGTCTGCTCGATCCACGCGGGGGGAACCTCCCCGATTGAGCACGTCGCGATGACACGGTCATAGGACGCCCCACCCACGTAGCCCAGCCGGCCGTCTCCCGCGATCACCAGGGGAGACAGGCCCGCGCCCCGCAGGTTCTCGGCCGCACCATGTGCCACGTCGGGGTCGTATTCGATGGTGGCAACGTTTCCGGACCCGAGCCGATGTGAGAGGAGACCCGCGTTCCACCCTGTACCCGTACCGATCTCAAGAACCCGATGGCCGTCCCTCACGTCGAGATCGGCCAACATCGAGAACACCATGCGGGGTTGGGAACTGGAGCTACTCGGGGTCGCGCCGAGGCCGTCATCGAAGTGGTCGCCGTCGTCCCACTGTGTCGTCAGGGGGATGTCGGAGAACACCGCTCGGAACCACGCTTCAGGATCCGCGGTGCGGTCCACCAAAGGGTTCTGCCGGGTGCCGTCCGCGATGCCGGGCCAAATGCGATCGGGCACGAACAGGTCCCTGGGGACTGCCCTGTACGTCGGCAGCCAATCAGAGTGCAGAGCGCCCGCAGTAACGAGCGCGGAGGCGAGCCCCTGGGGGCCCGCCTCTTCTGTGCGTTCGGTCACCTGGCGCCTACTCGCCCGTCGCGGGGCCGGAGCCGTCCGAGGTGTTGCCGCCCTCGTCGGAGCCGCCGCCGCCGTGCCCGGCGCCGCTGCTGCTGTCGTCCTGCTGGCTCCCGCCCTGGCCCGAGCCGGTGCCTCCGCCGTGCTGTCCGCCGCTCATGGCTGTTCTCCTTCGCTAGATGGGTGTGGGGGTGTTTGCTTGCCCGCCCTGGCGGGGGCGGGAGTCTGTTAGGCCGCCCTGACCTTGGCGACGATGGCGGCGACGGCAGCAACCCACGCGAGGAGCGCGAACCACCCGGATAAGCCCATCGGCTCACGATTCCAGTTGCTCACGCTCGACTCACCTTGTCGGGGTCGGCGTGCCACTCACGCCCGCCACGCTCGGGCGACAGGAAAGCCGTGGGAACTCTCCGGCGATGATTCGGGGGGTCGGAGGGGTTTTCCCAGGCGGGATCCAAGTCCCTGAGGATGCCGACGCGTCCGAACTCGTCTTCGACCCGACGGCCGATGTCCTCGGAGGTGACCATTACGGCCGCTCCGGCCGCTTGCATCGGGTGTGCCAGTACCCGACCGTCGGCGGGCCCTCCTTCGGCGCGATCATCCCGCGAAGGGCCAGCTCGTTGTTCGGGAGTGAGCCGCCGCAGGAGGCGCACTCGGGACGGTCCCCGGTGTACGTCACGTAGTCGTACGTGTCGTCAAGCGCAATGCCCTGTTGAGCCTCTCGCGGGGCCATCGGTCACCGTCCCTCGTCGCGTCGTCCTGGTGACGACCTTGGGACGTGAACAGCCCCCAAACAATTGGGTGTTTGGGGGCTGCCTGATGCCAAGTCACATATCTGCTGGTAGATGCACCGCATCGGCGAGAGCGCGGATCTCCGGTGTAAGCCGTCTGCGTCGACGGACCACGGTGCCCATGATGTCGCGGGCGAACCTCTGGTTGGGCAGCCATTCCGGGCTGTTCTGGCGAATCTCAGTCAGCTTCTCGACAGCGCCGGAGAGGTTCCGTAGCTCAACGTGAGCGTGCGCTACGTCCAGCAGGTGACGGTTCCAGTTGTTCGACGTGGGGCGGATGCCCCCGCCCGGTACATCGCGGGCGAGTTCCAACACCTTGTCTGGCTTGGCCTGTACTGATGCGTTCTCGGCCCGCTTTATGGCCACCGTGGTAGGTCCGAAGGTCCTCAGGAAGTCCCCTCCGGGCGCATGCTCCCTGCCGAGTGCAACGGCCGCCGCATGAGCCATCCGAAGGGCGTCCTCGGCGTCGCCGGGCCGCTCATCCCGGACGCTAGCGGCGGACACCCGCAGCAGGGCCCAGCCCCAGGCCGACAGCTCATCGGGGGTCGCCCGAGACAGGCGGGGTTCCAGTGCATCCGACCACTTCACGGCAAGGTCACGGGCGGCGGACAAGCGTCCCTGCCGCAGCAGGAGCCAGCATTGTGTATTGACCGTGGCCGCGCCTTCCAGCTTGTCGGCCGAGTCGTCCAGTGCCCGCGCCAGGGCCACTTCAGCGGCCTCGAATTGCCGTGTCTGGACCATGAGCCACCCGGACAGCTGCAAGAGCCGCACGCGCACCCTCCGGCCCTCTGTGCCCAGCAGCTCGGCTTCACGGAGGAGCGGAGGGAGCATCACGGCCAGGTCCGCGAACTTGTCCCCGGAGAAGAGAGGTTCCGTGTCCCTGATAAGGGCCTTGACGCCCCCCAGGGTTGGCGGCGATTCCTCGGCGCCTAGGGCGGGCGGCGGGCCGAGGATGGCCCCGCGTACGCCCTTCCAGCGGTCCACGGTTCCGCGGTCTGGGTTGCCGGCCTCGGAGTGGTCGCCCTGTAGCTCACTGGTAGTTGACCGCAGGGGGGCCGCCAGTTTGCGCAGCGTCTCAAGGCGGGGCGTGCCGCCCCTCTCCTGCTCTAGGTTCTCGATGGTCCGGAACGACACTCCGGATGCCTTAGCTAGCTCACGTTGCGTGAGGTCGGCCCGTTTCCGGAGTTCCCTCACCCGATCCCCGACAGTGCTCATGTTCGCAGGGTACGCCCGGACGTAAGGCGCGTGGTACGGCCTGAGACGGAGAAGGGGCGCCCCGTGGGGCGCCCCTTTGGCGTGTCCGGCCGAGCGGCTAGGCGGCGAGCTTCGCGCTTACCAATTCCACCAGTTCGTGACGCCCTCGGCGCGAGTAGGCGCCGGGGGCCTGCTCGGCCCATTCGCGAGCTTGCGATTCGCCGCCTTCGAGCATTAGGCGGGCTACGTAAGCGGCGGTGCTCCCGTGGGTGTAGCCGATTTCGCGGGCGGCCGTGTAGTCGATGCCGTTCATCTCTCCCCCTTCACCCGGCCCCGAAGTCGGGACCGTTTCTCGCTGACAAGGAAGACAGTAGCAGCGTTTAAACGAGATTCCAAATACTAGGTTCCGGGAAAGCGAAAGGGCCGGTCTCCCGGCCCCTGCCCTACTCGCTCAGCCCCTTGGCTTGCTCCCATTCGCTCACGTTCCACGCGTCCACTCGCACGACTTGAACCCCGTGACCGGCCTCGAAGTAGGCAGTCCGGACGGCTCGGCCGGCATGGGCCGCCACGTCCCACAGGGTCGGCACTCGAACGGTCATGGTCCACTCACTCACGCCGGGCCAGAGTTGGGCCGTGGCGCCATAGCCGACCAGCGCGCCGGTGACCGTGTCGAGCGCTTCATCCGTCACGGCCAGGTCGAGGCCTTCATGGCGCACGCGGACGATGGCCTGGTATTCCTGCATGGTTTAAACCTTCTCTCTCGCTGACACGGTGAAGGGGGCCGGTCTCCCGGCCCCCCGTCGAGGCTACAGAGCCCCGAACCTCTTTGCTACGGCTTCATTGTTGCGCTGCTTTTTGCTCCCGGTGTTGCGGCTAATCCATTCGGCGGGCTTCAGTGGGTCGGTCGGCCAGCAGAGCCAGCCGTGCTTCCGGCGCTCGATCCTGAAGCCCTGGGCTGCGATTGCCTGCGCCAAGCCTTCTGGAGTCCGCTTTACCTTTGCCATCATGTCGCCCTTTCGCTGTTCTCTCGCTGACAAGGGAGACGTTACTAGTATTTGGAATCCCTGTCTAACCGCTCCTGCGCCCGGTTGTTGCTGTTGTCTTTCGCCTTTGCCTTACCTCATGCCTCGGGTGCCCTGAGCGGGTGGGAGGGTTGGACCCCCCCCTTGAAGTAAGCAATAGGCCCCCCATTGCTGGAGGTTGCTCACTTCAAGAGGGGACCTAGGAGATGACTTGCGTACTCGGTACGCCCGTCGGGGCTCTCGCTTCAGGACCGGCATTGCGGGAATTAGCCGCGCCGTGGGACCGGGATGCGTAGAAGGTCAGAGCGTCGCTTACTCGCCCCCTCTGCGGGGGCGCCGGTCCGGGTCCACCTTCACCCGACATGCCTGTCTACTCGGTATGCCGTTCCCTCTCGGGTTTCTCTACCTTCCGGGGGCTGAATCCGGAGTCGGCTTTTGGTGAGGGAGAGCCGTTCTCTTACTCCCAACTGGTCTGGACTCCCCAGGGCGTCAACCTGGGGCCGCAGGAGCGCTTTCCGGGGGCGCTCTCCCTTGGCATGTCGTCTCCCCCCGGTGCCACCCGCGAGGCCGTCTAGCTGCGACTCCCGGCCGAAGCCGAGGGACGCGACGTTACTAGTATTGAAACTAGATGCGCAACCTAGACTTGGAGTGATCAAGGCCACCCGTTTACACAGCTTCCCAATGTCAGGTTCGGGGCGCGCGGGTTGGCGCCTTCGAGGCGGCTCGGCGGGGCGGTACGAGCCCCGTCCGTGGCGTGTTCTCGCGAGTGCCACCATGCGGCCGGCAGAGCGGCCCTAGCCTGTCGGCATGGACCGCGATTACAAGATTCGAGACACCCCGTTCACGCATTGGCTGTTAGGGCAGGCGCGCACGGCGGGTTGGGATGTGGACGGCGACGAGGAGGCCCGGAGCACGCTCCGGCTCACCGCAGCGCTGATCCGTACAAGCGGCGTCGGCGTAGTCGACACACGCAAGCTGGCGGTCGCCCTCGGCGTGTCCGTCGAGGACATCCAGGAGGCCGTACGCGACGAATTGACGGAGAACGAGAAGGCGGCCCGGTTGCTCGACCGAGACGACGTGGCGGAGCTGGACGCGGAGCTTGACGGCATTGCCTGGCCGGACGGCCGACAGAACGGCTGACGGGGAAACACGAAGGCCCCCGCCGAAGCGGGGGCCTGGGGTCTGACTGGGGGTCTGGCTAGGCGGCGTGAGCGTCCGTGTACGCGGCCTTGATGTTCGCGGGGACACGGCCACGGTCGTTCACGTCGTAGCCCCTCTCCTTCGCCCACGCCCGGATAGCGGCCGTGTCGTCGGCAGGCTTGCCCAACCCCATGCGGCGCGCCGTAGTGCGGCCCCCAGACATCTTGCGGGCCGCCCCGAGGTACGGGGCCAGGCCTCCACGCAGCTTCTCGGCGTTCGGATCGCTCAGGTCGATCTCGTACGTCTTTCCGTCGAGGGCGAACAGGACGGTCTGAGTGGCCTCGGAACCGTCCAGGTCATCAATGAGCGTTACTTCGACCTTCTGGGCCATGGTGTTTTCCTTCGAGTCAAGTTCGATTACTTCAGACTTCTTACCAGCGTGGCAGCGGCAGTCACAAGCGATTCTGTTCGGGGTGAGGGCGGGGCAACTGTCATGGTGACCCGTCATGCACCAACCGAGCTTCACGGGGTGACCAGCTTCCCGCCGTGCGCCTTCGCGTACGCCTTCAGGACGGCGTCCGGGATACGCCCCGTGTCTTTCACCGCGTGGCCGTTCTGTCGCGCCCAGGAACGTACGAGTGAGCTGGAGTCCGTGGCCGCCGTGATGGACCGGGCTTTCGCCCCCTGGGCGGCGTAGGTCGGAGACTGGACGGGCGGGAGTTCCCAGAACGCCCAGGGCTCATCAGACAGCGTCTCTTCGTCGTCTTCGGCGACCAGCTCGACCACCTCGGCCGGCACGCGCTCGCGCTTCTTCAAAAGGTGCGTGAACAGGTGGACCGCCAACGGGACGGCGAGGGAGGGCACACCGCGGATTACGGGGCCCGGGACCGTGTCCGGCAAAGAGTTGGACCAAAGGCTGTAGGCGAAGAACACTCCGGCCAGGGTCCACGGGTAGGCCGTGGCCTTCCACCCGAAGTCCCGAAGTCGGTAGGCGACCCACACGGCCACCGTGACGAAACCCTCCACGATGAGCGGGTATATGGGGCTCAGGCTGCGGGCTCCATCGCTGCCCAGGTAAACGCCCCTGAGGGCCTCATAGGAGAGCGTGAAGGCGCCCGCCGCGATTCCGGCGACTACGGCGGCAGCGGCCCTATCAGTTCTGTGCATGGTTCCCCTTCCGGCCCGAAGGCCGTTTCTCGCTGACATTGGGAACCTAGCACTGGGAGCGGATCGCTTTCAAGTTATAGCTTGAGATTGGGTACAAAAAGAGGCGCCCCATCCGGGGCGCCCTTCCCGCTACCTCGCGACCTGCACCCACTTGAAGCGGTGCGTCTCCTTCGGGTCCTGGTTGCAAGCCGCATGCCACGCGCACACAAGCCGCGCCGGGCATTCTTCGATCAGCTCGAAAGGCCCCCGATCGGCGGCCTTTCCGCACTTCTGGCACTCGATATCGGCGCCACCGTCGAGGATGATGAACTTGTGAAGCATGGCTTCCCCTTTCGCCGGACCGGAGTTTCCAGCCCGTCTCGCTGACAAGGGGAACGTTACTAGCATTTGGAGTGCGATGCAACGTGTAAACGCACTGGAAAAAAGAACGGCCCCCGAGGGGGCCGCCCTGCTCGCCGATTCAGCACTTCGGCATGAAGAACCCGAGGTCGCGCGGGTCGGGGTAGTACGCCTTCATTGCATCAACCGCAAACAAGAGGGCGCCGAAACGGCGAGCCCCGTCCGTCTCATACTCTCCAACTTCGCCCAGCTCGGCGGAAAGATCATCCATCACGCGGTGAGCAAAGGGGTAATTGCCGTAGACCAGGCCGGCAGGGGCGCCGACCGCAAAGAAGTGGTCGATGATGATCCGGCACATGCGATAGGTACGGAAAGTGAGGGGGAAGTGGCGAAGGTCGGTGTTCACTGTTGCTCCCTGGCGGGTTTCTCTCGCTGATAAGGGAAACCTAGCACGTTTAAACAGCGATTCCAAATACTAGCTTCGGGGAACGAAAAGCGGCCCCGAAGGGGCCGCTTTCCCTGCTATCAGGCAATCGCCATGACCGTTCCGGCGGGGCAGATCGGCAATCCAACCTCAATCCACTTCGCCGTGGTGCGGACCACATATCCGCCACACTTGCACTCGGCAGAGCACTGGACCTTGATCATGCGGGTTCCCTGCTTCTTCGGACCGGAAGGCGCGGCGGGCTCTTCGGGCTCCTCGGGGGCCTCGGGCTGCTTCGGCTCCTCCGGCTTCACCGGGCGGCCACGGGTGTAGAGCTTCGCGTGAGAGTAGGGCCCGATGGTGTTCGCCAACTCTTTCAGCGTCTCGGCGAGTTCCGGAGTGGCCACGGTCGCGGTCATCTTGCCGGTGAGGCCGAGCAGCTTCGCATACTTCGCGAAGTCGCCCTTGTGGCCGCTCTTGCAGTTGTCCGCCGCGTGCACCAGCTCATGAATCAGGACGTCGAGGACGCGGGCCGAGTCGTCCATCTCGGGGGACAGGAAGATATGGTTCACGCCGTCCTCGGAAAGCGGGGTCGGCCAGCACTGGCCGAGGATGACAGAGCTTTCGCGCTTCGCGCCGTAGCCGAATCCGACGGAGATGTGGATCTTCTCCGGCAGCGGGAAGCCGATCTCTTCGAACTTCGGGCGAAGGGCGTCGATCGCCTGGTGAAGCCACTCTTCGCGGGTGATGACGCGCTTCGGCTCTTCCTTCCCCTCGGGCTCAGGGGCGTCATAGGAGAGGCAGACCGAACAGGTGACCTCGGCGGCCGTCCCCTTGTACTTCGTGCCCTGGCTGGTCATACCGCCCGTGCGGCAGAGCGGAAAGAAGGAGCCTTCGGAGCCCTCGAACTCCTGACGCTTGTGAACCTTGCCGCCCATGACCGAGATGACGTTCATCTGTTTCTCTTCCCCTCGCTTCGGCGGCCGGCTGATCCGGCCCCCGTCTCGCTGACAAGGAAGACGTTACTAGTATTTGGAACGAGGCGCAACGTTTAAACGCTGCGTGTTCAATGCGAGTATCAGGGCATACGAAAACGGCCCCCGCCGAAGCGGGGGCCGTCTGTTCCATCCTTCACCGTGTCAGCGAGAGAAGGGGAAGGAACGCGTTCGAGACTACCAGGGCTGGCCCGGCGGGCCCCCTTCGGGCGGTACGGCTCGAAGGGCCCACATACGGGTGCACTTGCCGATCGGGGGAAGCCCTCTGTCGCTACGATGCCACTCGCCGCAACCAGAGGAGAGTCACGCATGCCCGACCCCTTCGCCCACAGTTGGAAGTTCGCCGACCCTACAACTGCCGAATGCGGCGCGAGCCGCCCGGCGGACACCGCGCCTAAAACCTGGTCGCAGCAAAAGCAGGAACTCCGGGACGTTCCTGTGACCTGCCCGGACTGCATCGCCACCAAGGGACTCGCCGCCCACTTCTACAAGCAGAATCATCAAGACTGGCTAGACGAGATGGGCGGCGGTCAGTGGCTGAGGTAGCCAGACGCCGCTAGCAATGCTCGCCCAGGACGTAGGCGGCGGTCTCGTCTCGCGTCCCAACGACGCGGACGACCGTGGTCTTCGCGTACTTCTCTGCGGCGTACCAGGCTCTCATGCCCCTAAGGCAGCGGGTGATCTGCCCATCGAGGCTCTCTTCGGTCTCGGCCTCGATCACGCGGGGGAACTTCGGCCAACAGGCGTACGGGTTGTCAACGATCGCTCTGATCACCGGCTCTCCCCGGCCCCGAGCGCGTGGGCCTGGGCGTCGCGTACGAGGGTGAGGGCCTGGGCGTCGGTGAACCCTGCGACCGTCAGGGCCGAAAAGTAGGTGTGCAGCAGTTCGGCGGCGGTGATCAGGTTTGCCGTCTGGGCGGCGGCCTTGCGGTACGGGCTCATGCGAGGATCCTCCGGGTCTCGATACTCGCCCTCTCGGCGAGATCGGCGGTCATGGATGCACCGCGGCTTTTGCTGCGGATGAAGGCAAGGCATACGTCGGGGTCGAGGTCGACCATTTCGGTGTTGCGGATGAATCCCGCGCTCTTCCCCCACCGGTCCCACTGTGCAGGGAACGCAAGTACGTGCATGCCCATGGTCGTTGCGTATCGGGCGGCCATGGCATCGGCCCCGGTTGGACATGCCCCGTGGATCAGGACGGCTTCGCCGTACACGGTCTTGGTCTCGTACAGGACTCGGAAGATCTCACGCTCGATCGCTTCGACGTCGACCCAATCACGGGACCCGGTGACGAGGATTTTCAAGACTGGGGCGCGTCCGGCTTCGCCAGGGCGGGCCGGCCGGAGGGGACCGCGCAAGCCGCATTCGGGGCGCCCGCAACCAGAACGATGGACAGAAGGGCAGTGAGTAGAAGTACCGAAACGGTGTGCTTCAAAAGTGGCTCCTCGGGACGTGGACGGCGGGGGCCGGGCCAATTCACCGACCCCCGCCCGCTTTCGTTCGTAGTATCTGGCGCCCGGGGTGGCGGGATCAAATACTAGCTTCAGGCCGGCGCGAAGTCGGCGTTCATCGTCTGGCCCCGGTTGTTGGAGCCGTGCGCCTTCGCTTCGTTCTGGCGCTTCACCACGCCGTTGTTCAGGCTTCGGGCGATCTTGTCGATAGCGCGGGAAAGCCGCATCGTCTCGGCAGGGGAAAGGGCATGCCCAAGCTCGTACCGCTTCGCGATCACGGCAGCATCGAGAGGAGCGAGAGCGCTGTAAGCGCGGTCGAGGTCCCACAGGGCTACGACGATTCCCCCCGCCGCGATGGAAACCCCGTCATCCCGCGTAGGGGCCTTCTCCCACAACTCGGGCTGAAAGAAAGCCCTGTCGAAGAGCTGTCGAATCTCCGAGGACGTGTAAACGTACTCTGCCGAGTGGTAGATATATGCGTAGCGCTCACGACCGGAATAACTCACGCCGATCTTCCGGAAGTTGTTCCGAAGCTGACCATCCGGATAGCCGGCGGCCTCGTACGTACTGCGCTTCTCCCAGACGTGAAGAAGAATCTGCTGCCGGATGTCCTCGGCATCGATTCCCGGGTACTCGTCTGCGAGCTTACGGGCCACGGCCTCGGCGATCTTCGTGTACTTCGTCCAGTCAATCACTGCGAGTCTCCTAGGCAGTCTTGGCGCCGTACGTTCGGCCTTCGACCACGAAGGAGCCGTTCGGCTTGATGAAGATGGGGGCCGGGGTCACGCGGCCCTTGTCGACGTAGAGGATTCCGAAGCCCTGATTCCAGTTGCCAGACCCCGCCTTCAGGTATCCGGCGGACTTGAAATCCATGAGATTTCCGACTTCAAAGCCCCAACGCTCCTTAGTAATCCGGCCGTTCACGCTCATGTGTTCGTGCTGGATTCCGAGCTTGTGCGTGTGGCCGCACACGACCGAGTAACCCCACTTGCGGGCCAGGGCTAGGGCGGTGCCGCCGGGAAGCCGGGAGCTTGCACCTTCGTCACCGTGGGCGAGAAGCCAACCGGGGGCAATCTCGTACGGCTCTTCGTGGTAGGTGACGCCGTACTTCTCGAAGTCGAGGAGAGCGGGAACTTCGAGGGCCTTCAGGCCCATAAGGCCGGGCGCGCGTGTTCGGACGTAGGTAAGTGGCCTATCCATGTGATTGGAGCGGCTTACGTGAATCGGTCCGTCGTGTACGGCCCGGAGGCCGGCCAAGACGCGCTTGCCCGCATCGCAGTGCGCCTGAAGATCACCCTTGTACTCACCAGCCATTCCGCGCGTCCATCGGCTGATCTGCGGGAAGTCCACTTCATCGCCCACGCTCGCTATCTCGTCCGGCTTGTACTCGGCCAGAAAGCCGAGGACGTTCCGTACGGCCCGCTTGTCGTGGTAGGGAATCTGCATGTCCGAGAGGACGACAATGCGCTTCAACTGGCGCCTTTCAGGCGGTAGACGGGTGGGCTCGAAGTGCGGCTTCGAGGCGAGACAGGCGAATATCGACCATGGCCGCGTATACGGCCAGGTCTTGCGCCTCTTCCCGGGCGTATCGGATCAGGTCGACCAGCGGGAGAAGTTCGAACTTCTGCATTTCTCCGCATGAGTACTGCTCAGCCCCGACCCCGAGGATTCGCGAACGGCACTCGCCGATGAAGTCGGTTACGTAGTCAGCCAGTTCTTCCGAAGTCATCGCTTGATCTCCAGTCGGTTTAGAAGCGCGTCGGCGCCGTTTTCGAGGACGTACGAGTTCACGTCATGGCCCGAAGGCATCGGAGATATTCGGGCGTTCTTGATCTGCTCGGCGACCTTCTCGGCGAACTCCAACCCCTGGCCCTTGTCGTCCTGGTCGGCGAGGATGTAGACGGCCCGATACCCCTTGAAGCACCGCGCGAAGTAGCCCTTCCATGCGCTCACCCCGGCAATGCCCACAGCCGGTATGCCTGCCTCGTTGGCGGCCAACGCGTCGAACTCGCCTTCACAGATGGCGATATGGTCCGATGGCACCAGGAGGGCGTTCGCGTTGAAGATTCGAGGTGGGTCACCGGGGACGCTGCGGTACTTCGGGCCGTCCCCGTCGCCCAAGCGCCGGAAGCGCACGGAGACGACTCCGGCGCGGGTGAGATACGGAACCGCGAGCATTCCGCGGGCTACCTCATGCCCCGGCAAGGGGCTTTCGACGTATCCCAGCCTGAAGGATGCTGCGCTGTCCTCGGACAGGCCGCGCTTCTTCAAATACGCCACGGCGGCGGTACTGCTCTTTAGCGCCACCTGATACCGCGCCGTAGCTTCCTCCAAGAAGCTTTTCAGTGCAGGCTCGGGTACAAGAGAAGTCACGGCATCCTTCCTGGTCTGCGATCACGTCGAAGCTGTCGCCCGAGATATCGCAAGCGAAGCACCGGAATCGGTTCTCTTCGGTGCATACGGAAGCCGAGGCATTTCGGTCTTCATGGAACGGGCACTTCATCTTTCGGAAGCGGCTACCTTCCGGAACGTCAGCCGCTCCGTAGTGCTCCAGAACTTCCGCGATTGGGGGCTTTTCCATCCGCCCTCCCTTACGCTACAAATACTAGGTTCGCGCGGGTGGCGGAATCAAAGGACGGGATAGATCCGAATCAGTGCGCCGGGCTCTTCATCGCGCGAGGCGTAGACCTTGTGCGCGTAGAGCCTCACCACCTGGGCGTCATCCGCGAAGGCCTGGCCGGCCTTCAGGCCGTCGAGGGTCGAGCGACAGAGCTTGTCAACGTCGGGATACTTCGCCGGGTACGTGGGAGAGTCAGGCCGGAGCCGATCGGCGAACCGGCCGGCGCGGTAATGGCTCTTGGGTCTCTTCAGGCGGAACCACACGGACACGCCGACGAACGGCCACGGGTCGAAGGTACGGTTCAGGGCTTCGGTCGATACCGCGATACGCCACGGCTTGACCTTCTTCGAGGACTCCACCATCCGGCCCCCGCCAACATGCCTTTTACTCCCCTGCGGGGCAGGGGTGCCGATCACGTCTATCTCGATCATCCGGTGATCCGCATTCGTTCCATGTCCGCATCGAGATAGAGGATCATCGCGCCCGACGCGTCGGCCTTACCGGTTCGGTTCTTCACCACGGAGACGCCCATCTGCCGAGAGGAGTCGTCGCCGATCCGGTGAAGGGTGAGGATCATTTCCGGTACGCGGCCGATCTGCCCTTTGATCTGAGACAGGGGCACAAGGACATTGCCGTCGTTGCTGTCGCCCTTGACGTGGTGCAGGGCGACGACGCACGCGCCCGTTGTCCGGGCGAGTTCATGCAGGTATTCGCAGACCTTTTCAAGGGCTACGTACGAGCTGCTGTCGCTCTCGGCATCGGGAACGACGTTCGAGATGTTGTCCACGATGATGAGTTCGGGCCAGGCCCCATATGTGGCCGCAAAGGCCTTCAGCTCGCCTTCGAGGTCGTCGATCGTGAGCGATGCGGTGAAGTCCCACCGCAGGTGATCGAGGCCGTCTAGCTGGGCCTCAACGGCGTTTGTCCTGCCGTGTTCCATGGCGTTCTCGATGTCCCTGGTCGACCATCCTGAGACGTTCGCAGCGCAGCGAACGAACATCGTTTGAGGGTCCGTATCGGCCGAGAAGTAGAAGGCCGGCACGCGTGCATGCAGGGCAAGCGCCATACTCAGGGCCGACTTACCGACTCCGGGGGCCGCAGAGATGATGGTGAACTGCCCTCGGCGGAAGTGAACTGTGCTCGCTGCAAAGGTCTTGAAGACAGTGGGAAGGGGCTCGCCGGTCTGCCCGGCGTCGCCTTTAGCTCGAACGATCGTGTACAAGGGTGCTCCCTCGAAGGGCTGTTAAGCGGTAGACCAGACGGGGAGGGGTGCACAGTTGCGGTACCGGCTGGCCCGGAACTCGCCCGTGGTTGCGATGAGTCCACGCTTCGCGGCTCGGCGCATCACCGGCCCGAGGGCCCGAGGTTCGCGAGGCTTGATGAGTCCGGCGTCCCAAAGGTCGTCGGTCGTGAACTGGGCCATTCGGCCCGAGAGTTCGGCGATGAAGCCGAGGGCGTAGGCCTTCCATTCGCCGTCCGCGTTCGCGTCAACCTGGGCAACGGCGTTGTTTCGCTTGGCGGTTGCTGCGGTGAGAGTGGGCATGACTGTGTCTCCCTCGGCGGGTTTAAACGGGTGGGGTGCGCGTTGGTTGGCAGTCGCGCCCCTGCCGCTCCAAATACTAGTTTCGGAGCTAACGAATGAATTCGAGGCTGCACGCGTCCGGGGTGCCCTGCGGGGCGGGGCATGCCCACGCCTTCCAGGTGCCCGGCTTGTTCTTGTAGGGCTTCTCCAGGAAGCGCTTCGTGCCATGCGGGCACGTCGGGGCGTTGCCGTAGGGGGTCTGTTCGGCGGGCGGGCCGGAAGGCGCCTGAGGGGCGCTCTGCGCGCCGTTCTGCGGGGCGTTGTCGTACTGGCCGGGGTGAGTCACCGGCCGGGCCCCGAGCTGGGCGCCAAGGATCTCTTCCGCCCGCAGAGCGGTCACGGCCTCGCCGATCAGGGCGGACACCCCGGACCGTCCGTAACCGTCGAGCACGTCGACCAGTTCGGTAAGGCTCCCCGCCTTCACAACGACCCAGGACGCGTCATGACCTGCGTGGGCCTTCATGGTCACGCTGATTTCAGGCATTCACACTCTCCTCATAGGGGTATTCACGGGCGTCAACTCCGTTGAAGTCGCACCACCGCCGGACCGTGCAGGTTCGGCAAGCGTCGCCAGGGCTAGGGAGGAACAGGCCGAGACGGACGGCCTTATCCATGTTGCGGAACCACCGCGTGACCTTCTCTCGCGAGTAGTCTTGAAGGTTCTTCGGCTCGGTGGGGGCGTTGTTCTTCGCCATGAAGTAATCCCCGAAGCCGGGCTTCACGCCGAAGAGATCGTCTAGGGCGTGATCGTAGATCGCTAGCTGAAAGGCCGTATCAGGGAGGCGCGTTCCGGTCTTCAGGTCCCGCACCCGAAGGTGCCCATCGGGATACTCGACTACCTGATCAATGAACCCGCGGACCTCGATTCCGCCGAGGTTGAGCGTAAATCCAAGCTCGACAGCCGGCATACCGTCGACTGGTTCCCAGATCCGCTCTGGAGCCTCCATGGCGTAATCGAAGTACGCCTCCACCTGATCGCGACCCCGCTTGCGACGGTTCTTGATGTCCGTCTCAGGTTTCGTCGTCCCTCCGGTGAGCCATCGGGAGATGTCGGGCTCGACTGTCAGGGCGGCGGCCATGTCGCGTTCCCAGGCCTCTTCGAACCACTCGGCGAGTTTGTCGGGCCCGTGGCGCCGGTTTGACCTCTCCCACTTCTCAACGGCTTCGTGGTAGGCCGTCCCCTGAATGAACCAAGCCGCCTGATTTTGAGGGGCTTTGGCGACCTTCTCCAGCCGGTACGCCTCACCGCACCGCACGAAGCTGCTGTACTGCGACACGGACCGATGGGTGACGGGTCCACTCAATCGAGTCTCCAAATGCTAGCTTCAGGGCAAAGCGAAGGGGCGGCCGGTGAGCCGCCCCTTCGCTAGGTATGTGGTTGTTGTGACTATCTGCTGTAGGCCCAAGCGGCCGAGGTGATCTCGTCCTTGTGGCCGCATCCAAGGGTGCGGCTCGGCCACCCCCGGAGGGGCACCGCATCATGCGGAACCATTTCTCGCGCCACTTCGAAATCCCACTCTTCCGCATTGTTGCGACAGTAAGAGAACTCATACCGGGTCCCGTTGGCGTACCTGACTCTCGCTAGAGTCAGCACCTGCGGGATGTCCCAAAGAAGATCAATTTCCTGAAGGTCCACCCCAGCATCATTGAGGTCGATCTCAGCGGAGCTATCCGTCAGCGGCATGGACCATTTCACTTTCGCATGAATCCGGCCTGGGCCCGAGCTGGCTGTTAGGTCGGCATAAGTAACTGTAACCGGAACGGATAGTCCCGCTTGGCAAATGGTTGAAGACTGCCCGACCTGTTACGGCTTTGTGATGATCCTCAGTGACTCGTCAGTAACTACAAGTGGCCTAGTCCACTGACCGATGGGCTACGCGGCGAGGCGCGCAAGCCGACGAAGTCGGTCGGCCAAAGTCTTGCGGGGCATGCCGAGTTCACGCGCCATGGCGGAGATGGATTCCCCCTCCGCCTGCATGATCCTTATGCGAGAATTGATCGTCTCTTCGAGGATGATCAACCGGAGTCGCTTGGTAGCAATGCGATCTTCGGGGGTTTGTCCACCCCAAATGCCGAACTCTTCGTTCTCCCCCAACTCGGCACACTCGGCGCGAACCGGGCAGAAGCCGCAGGCTCCCTTGGCCTGATCGACGTCGGCAGTACTTTCGGAGAACCAGACTTCGGGATTCGCCTCGCAAGGAATTCTCAAGATTCCGCCTCAATTTGCCGGGGTGTTCTGGCCGCTCGGTGCGGTCACGCCCCGACAAATTGCCGGTCGCTCTGTGGCCCCCTCGCTGACAGGTCCATAGTCCCTCTGAGCCCCTGGCGGTGTCAAATACTAGTTTCAGGGAAACGGAAAGGCCGCCCATGTTGATTGTTAGGGCGGCCTTTGTCAGGTCAACTACTGCTAGTACCGGGGAAGTCGAAGACCTTAGGTGCGTCCCCCGCCGACTCCTGCTCACCCTCAGGTTCGAAGCGAATGACGTTGTCGCCATCCTCGGGGCGACGCTTCGAGTAGTAGAAGCCGCCCGTGCTCGGCGAAGCCGGGTTCGGGGGCATGTTCCGGTCGTAGCAGACGACCACGTCGGCTTCCCGGACCTCACCCAACCACTTCGTGAGCATCCGGGACTTCACGTCCGGGATGGTCTCGTCTCCGCTTTCCCGGCGGCTCAGAAGGCGAAGCATCATCACCGGGCGCGCGTGAGCGTGCTCAGCCTTGACCGTCCACGGGATGTATCGCTTGTGGTTCGGGCGCGTCTTCGTCTGCCCCGACGCCTGGAGCTGCCAGTAGACCGCGCCTTTGGTGACGCCGTACATGGCCGCGATCTCCTCGTAGGACATCGCGGCGTTGCGGTGCGCCCGAAGGACGTCGCTACTGGGGAGCTGGCGGGGGGCCGGCATGGGTACTGCCTCTCAGACGGGGGACACGACGCGAGCCGCAGGCCTGGAAGCTGTCAATGAAGCTGGCCCAGGTGCCATCGCGTCTATGTTCAATCCGAGTATACGCACGTAGAGGGGAAGGATTCCAAGTCGCTTACAACCTTTCCACATTCCGGATCATCGGGCTCCGGTTAATTCGGAACTGTGTTCGAATCTGGTGTTCGAGTGTGCCTTGACGCATCTTTCCGGGGTCGTTAACTTTGGCTCTTAGGAACTGCATTTCCGCAGGTCAGAGGCTAGATTGTAGTTGTTCTCGACGACGATGCTGTTGCCCCAGGTGATCAGGGAGTTGTCGGTGGTCGAGGCACCCGAGCCGAACACCGGCACCTTGCAGACCAGCCGCCGGTCGGCCGGCACGTCCACACCCCGCTTGTAGACCAGGACGTTCATCCGGTCGTCGGCGTTGTCGGTGATGGCGACGTACCCCTGGCCGAAGAGGTCCGGGGTGGTGCCCGAACCCTGGTTGACGGAGCCGGGCTTGGACGCCGTGCCCCGGTCGTACGTCTGGCGCCACTGCACCTCGGGGGTGCCGTCGGCGCCGGCCCGGAAGCTGTAGAGCGCATGGTCGGAGACGATGGAGACGCCGTCCTCGGCGATGGAGAAGGAGTTCTGGATCTCCTCGCCGCGCAGCTGGATCGAGCGGATCCGCGAGGTCGCCGGATCCACCGTGCCCACCCGGCCCTGGCGGGTGACCCACCAGATCCGGCCGTCCCAGTCGGGCATCACGGAGGTCACGGGGTCACAGGTGCCGCTGGGCCGCAGGTTGGTCCAGGTCACGCAGTCGTGCGGGACCTGCCCGGTGAGGTCCCAGTCGTTGTCGGCCGTGAACTTCCAGCTGCCGTCCGGGTTCTGCGTGTGGGCGAGGCGCAGGATGTGCTGGCGGGAGTCGGCCAGGACGGCACGGTCCTGGTTGTCCAGGTAGAAGTAGGCGCCGCCCGAGGTGTCCTTGAAGATCTTCGCGAAGTCGAGCGAGGTGATCGCCTCGACCGTCGAAGAGCGCTGCGGGAGTTGGTACTCCGCGAGCGTGGCGAGCGTACGGGGCTCCAGGAGCTTGACCTTGAAGCCGGAGAAGGTGCCGCACACGGTGACGAGCCGGCCGCCCGAGTCGAAGGTGGCGGTCGCGCACTCGCCGCCGAGGGCCGCGATCTTCTCGCTGGTCACCTTCGGGTTCCTGCCGAGCGGCCCGGACCAGGGGGAGGTGGCGCTGCCCGCCGCGTCGGAGTGCATGCCGCTGCGGCCGTTGGGCGCGAGGAAGGGATGCTGCGGCGGCGCCTCGCCGGGCAGCGGGGCGGCGGCCGCGGGGCTGCCGTCGTAGTGGGTGACGAGGCGGTGGCCGGGGGCCTTGGGTATCTCCTCGGCCTGGGCCGGCGAGCCGCCGTACATCACCGTGAACGCGGCGACGACGGGCAGCACGGCGCAGTTCAGTGATCTTCGGAACATCCGGGCTTCCTCCATGTCTCTCGAGCCTTGTTGACATTGCGTCTGATGTCGCGCCGCCGCCAGACGCTAGATCGCTCTGCCCGAGGAGTCCATGGATGGTCCGGATGATTCACGAAGGCGCAACAGTCGATCAAGGATTGAGACTGGACACCACGTTCGCGGTGGCCGTGAGGCCGTCGTGGATGGTCGCGGCCATACTGCTGCTCGCGAGGTAGAAGCCGAGCAGCGCGCAGACGAGCGCGTGCGAGAACTTGAGCCCGCCGCTGCGCAGGAAGATCCACGCCAGGATCAGGAGCAGGACGACCACCGAGAGGGAAATCACCATAGAAACCTCCTTGCTCGCCGTCATGGTGGCGCAGGAGGGGGTGCCTTCGGGCGAAAGACGTGTCCGCCGTACGGGTGTTGACCGTCCGTGACGAGCGGTCGGTCCTTGACGGCCCCGTCCCAGTGGGTCACCGGGCTCATTGGACAGAACCTGTGGTCAGTCACGCCTCCTGCGCCTGCCCGGGCCGCCAGAAGGTGGAGCCGCTCGGCGCCCTCCAGGTCACCGGCCCTCTCGCGCGCTACGGCCAGCCGGTAGAGGGGGAAGTGGTCTCCTGCGCGGGCGGCGAAGCGGGCCAGGCGCTCCGCACCGTGCAGATTCCCGGCTCGTGCCTGGGACTCCGCCAGCTCTCGCAGTGTGTGCGGATATCCGGCGGCGGCCGCGAGCCGGGCCAAACGCACGGCGTTCTCCTGGTTTCCGGCGCGCTCCCGCGTCCACGCCAGCATGGCGTAGGCCGAGGGGTCCTCGGCCTCGGCGGCGAGCCGGGCCATCTGCTCAGCGCCTCGGTGGTCACCGGCTCGTTCCCGTGTCTCGGCCAGAACGGCGTACACGCCCGGCAGAGCACCCATTCCGTGCGGCCGGGGCAGCGGTTCGAGGGCCGCGGCGACGTGCTGCACCCGGGTACGGGCGGCGGCAAGGGCTGTTTCGAACCAGTCCGGTCCGGCAGCGGTGCGCTGGTCGTCCGACAGGTAGCCGGGGGCGGCGTCGCGCAGGAAGCCGTCCGGCAGCGGGGCGTTCCAGCCCAGGCGGCAGGCGTCCATGGCTGCGGTGACCAGGGCACGCGTGTAGCAGGCGGGTGGTTCGTGTGCGGCGGCGTAGCGGTCGGCCAGTTGCAGTCCGGCTGCGAGGGTCTGGGTGATCTTCCCGTCGCGGGAGGACTGTCTGGCCACAGCAAGCGCCGGGTCGTTGCCCAGCGCATCCAGGCGACGCAGGTCGTCCGGTTCGAACCGGGGCGGGATGCGTACGGTGACAGTGGCGTGGCCCAGCAGGGCCCGGACGTGCCGGCGCAGGTCCGCGCCCCCGAGTGCGGCGTCGTCCGAGTCCCTGGTGAGCTCGGCGAACCAGGTGTCCCACATGGTGGCGATGACCAGGGCGGGACCGGGGCGCGACAGACGCGAGTACAGGAGTGCAGCCAGTTCCTCGCCTTGGTGCCCGGAGAGGAAGTGATGGGCGTCGTCGAGCCACAGAATGGTGCGCGGAGCGGAACGGGTGTCGGCCAGTGTTTCCAGGGCGCCGCCCTGGGTGTGGGGGCGGACCAGATCCCAGTCCGCCAGGCCACCGACGGCGTTGAGCGCTTCGTAGGCGGATCGGGTCTTGCCGGTGCAGGAGCCCCCGCGCACTACGACCAGCACCGATTCTCCACCCGTGAGGGCGCGGTGCAGGGTCTGCCGCACGTCCTGGTCGTGTGGTCGCTCGACGTAGTGCGGGACCGTGAAGCCCTGTGTGTGCTCGCCGGTGCCAGAGATCGAGGGGTGCACGCCCAACTGTGCTGCCGTCCAGAGCCTGACCGGTCGGGGCGGCTCGGCGAGCGGAGCGCGAGGTGCGCGGGTATCGACGCCGCCGAGGTCAGCCATTGCCTTGCGTGCCCGCCGTTCACGTTCGGCATCCCGTACCCGGGCCCGATTGACATCGGCGTGCCACTCGCGCCATCGATGGCCGTCCAGCAGCGCGGCGTCCTGGTCGGTGACCGCAGCACGTACGGCGGCCTGCCGGATACCGCCGATGACCCTGACCAGGATCTCCACATCCCCTGGAAGGGTCCTTCCGCGGAGCCAGTTGTCAATGGTGTTGTGGGAACACCCGGCGCCTCGGGCCAGATCCCTCAGTGAGGGTCGCACCGCTGCCGGTCATCGCTGACGGAGCCGCTCCGCGCGAAGGAGGTTGTCGAACAGCCTCTTCTCCAGCGCGGTGGTGGTCTCGTCGTCCGTCATATCGCATCGCTCCCTCCCCTTCCCGCTGTGCAACGAGTTGACAGGTGCACCACCGGCGCGCTGTCAGTGCGTGCCCGCGACCAGCCGTGTCGGGCACCGCTCGTCCATTCCGCGGTGTGGGGGGCGTTGGACAGCACCTGGGACAGCTGCACTGGGGTCAACTTAGCGGCTCCACACGTTCGGAGAAGATGATGACCGACTCGCACCTGCTGCTCGACCTGTTCATTCTGTGCATCGTTCAGGCGGCGGGCACGTTCCTGGCCGCGGGGGTCCGTGCGGTCGCCATGCTCTTGACGGTACGCCGAGCACTGCGTGGAGCCCGGCCCGGCGACCGCGCGGAAATCCTCCGCTCCGTCGCCCGGGTCACGCTGGCTCTCCGCGGCCGACACGAGTGAGCCCTTGCGCCGCCGATCTCGCCGGTTCTCCCGTGCACGACGATCGCGGAACAGGCGCTCAGGGAGGGGGCCCGTCCGTCGCGGGTCGCGTCAGTCGGTGAACCTCGGGACCACCAGGCCCGACTCATAGGCGATGACCACGGCGTGGGTCCGGTTCTGTGCGCCGAGCTTGGTGAGCACGTTGCCGACATGCGTCTTCACCGTCTCCAGGGACACCGTGAGCGATCGCGCGATTTCGGGGTTGGACAGGCCGGTGGCCATCAGCCGCAGGACCAGTTCCTCCCGCCCGGTCAGCGCGGCTCTCGGTAGCGCCACGGTCGGGCTCAGGGGCCGGGCGGTGACCATCCGGCGCAATGTGGCGGGGAAGAGGATCGCCTCCCCCGCCGCCGCCACGCGCACCGCCTCAGCGATCTGCCGGACCGGTAGGCGTTTCAGTACGAAACCGCTGGCGCCCGCGCTGAGCGCGGCGGTGACGTAGTCGTCGTTCTCGAAGGTGGTGATGACCACGACCCTCGGCGGATCGGGCGACTCGGCCAGCAGCAGCCGGGTGGCCTCGATGCCGTTGCGGCGTGGCATCCGCACGTCCATCAGGACCACGTCCGGCCGCAGCCGCAGCGCCTGCTCGACCGCCTCGACGCCGTCGGCGGCCTCTCCGGCCACCGTGATCCCCGGCTGGGACGCGAGCAGCGTGCGCAGGCCGCTGCGGGTCACCTCGTCGTCGTCCGCGATCAGGAGGGTGACAGGAGGACCGACGGGGCCGGCGCCTGTGGCGGCGCCGGTGGCCACGGCTTCGCCCGTGTCGGAGCTGGTCATGGCGACAACCGTACGGGCAACCGGACCGCCAGCCGCCAGTGCTTCGGCCCGTCCGGGCCGGCGTGGATCTCCCCGTGCAGCAGCCGTACGCGCTCGGCCAGGCCGGGCAGGCCGTGCCCGGACGTCGGGAAGGCAGCCGTACTTCTGGCGGCGTCGGGTCCCGTCCGGTTGACGACGCTGAGTTCGAGTCCGCGCGCTGCGGCCGCCACCCGGACCTCTATGGGGCCGCCCGCCCCGTGCCGCAATGCGTTCGTCAGCCCCTCCTGGAGTATGCGGTAGGCCGCCCGCGAGCGTGTCCCCTGTACCTGCGTCCAGTCGCCCGACAGCTCCGGCTCCACCGTCGCTCCGGCGTGCCGCAACCGGTCGAGCAGCTCGGGCAGGTCGGACAGGCTGCGGGTGGGCGCCGCCTCGGCCTTCTCCTCGCGGAGCACGCCCAGTACGTAGTCCAGGTCTTCCAGCGCGGCCCGGGCCGACTCCTCGATGCTGCGCATGGCGGCCCGCGCCGCTCCCGGGTCGGCGTCGAGCACCTCACCCGCCACCGCGGCCTGGATCGTGGTCGCCGTCAGCGTGTGTCCAATGGAGTCGTGCAACTCGTGTGCCAGCCGGTTGCGTTCAGCCAGTCGCCGGTCGCGCTCGGCCGCCAGAGCGACCCGCTCGGCCGAGGACGGTCCCAGGAGCCCGGGAGCCAGCCGTCGCAGGGCGGTCGTCACCACCGCACAGGTGGCGGCCGCGAGCAGCAGGCATCCGAGGGCGACCGTCCAGCTCTGCCAGCCGCCCGTCACCCGCAACGACCGGCCGAACATGCTCAGTTCGGCCTCGGCGCCGAGCCAGCCCCCTGGGAGCGTCAGGCCCACGAGGAGGAGGACACCGCTGACCAGCGCACCGGCCCACCCCAGCGCGACATGCAGCAGCAGCCAGAGCGGAGTCCGCCAGCGATCGGCGCCTGACGGGACGGTAGGAGCCTGCCCGGTCGTCGCCCCTCCGGTGACGGGCGGGCTCAACGGCACCTTCAGCATGCGACGGGCGGACGCGATCAGTACCCGGCGCGTGATGCGGGCCAGCCCGAGCACGCCGGTCAGCGCCGTCCAGACCAGCACGACCAGGATGATCTGCACGTTCTCGGGTGCCGATCGCCACGCCAGCAACGGCAGCAGCGCGAAGGGAAGCAGGGGGAGGCTCGCCAGCGCTCCGCAATAGGCGAACAGCGCACCCGAATACGTGGAGCCGCGCAGCAGCGGCCGGAATTTCTTGATCATAAGCGGCCAGTATGGCCGGGCACCCCGGCGCCGGCCTCCCCCGATCGAGGGAGGTACTTCTCCCGCTTTCCCGCGATGTGCGGCCGGGTCCTCCGAGCCCATGATCGTGTCAACCGGTCGCCGACAGGAACCGCGGCCGGCTCATTCCCCACCTCTCCTCAGGAGTTGCATCATGCGTGAGCAGGCATCGCAGAACTCTCTCCCGGACCGGCGGCAGCGCGGCGGCCGCTGCGTGGCCGTGTCGGCAGCGGCCGCTCTGGCCGTCGCCGTGATCACGACGGGCACCCTGGCCCCGCCCGCGGCGTATGCCGCTGCCGCCGGGCGGGACACCGTCCAGCAGGGCCTGGACGCCATGGTGCGCGCCGACGGCCAGCCCGCCGCCCTGGGGAGCGTCAAGGACCGTGCGGGCCGTACCCGCACCTATACGGCGGGGGTGGCCGACCTTGCCACTGGAGCGAAGGTGCCCGCCAACGGTCAGGTGCGGGCCGGCAGCAACACCAAGACGTTCACGGCGGTGGTCGTGCTGCAGCTGGTCGCCGAAGGAAAGATAGGCCTCGACACGATGGTCGACACCTACCTGCCCGGTCTCGTACGCGGGGAGGAGATCGACGGTAATCGGATCACCGTCCGCCAGCTGCTCCAGCACACCAGCGGGCTTCCCGACTACGGGCTGCACATCGACGACAACGTCCTTCCGGACCGGTATTTCGAACCCCGCGATCTCCTCGACATCGCCCTGCAGCACAAGGCCGACTTCGCCCCGGGCAAGAAATGGGCCTACAGCAACACCAACTACGTGGTGGCCGGCCTGATCGTCCAGAAGGTCACCGGCCGGCCCCTCGCCGAACAGATTGACCAGCGCGTCATCCAGCGCATCGGGCTGCGTCACACATACTTCCCCGCACCCGGGGACAAGACGATCCGGGAGCCCCACCCCAAGGGCTACCACCGGAAGACGGCGGACGAGCCGCTGCGCGACTTCACGGAGATCGACCCCTCCGCGGGCTGGGCGGCGGGCCAGATGATATCCACCAACTCCGACCTCAACCGGTTCTTCGGCGCCCTCCTGGGCGGCCGCCTCCTCCCGGAGGCCCAGCTCGCCCAAATGCGCACCACCGTCCCCGTCGGGGACACCGGCGCGGGGTACGGCCTGGGGTTGATGAGCCGTCCGCTCTCGTGCGGCGGCGTCTACTGGGGCCACGGCGGCGACATCGCCGGTTACGAGACCCGGGGCGGTGTCACCGATGACGGCCGTGCCGCCAGCCTCGCGGTGACCAGCATTCCGGTCACCGCCGAGCCCATCAGGCATCTGGAGAAGGTCGTGGACACAGCCCTGTGCCGCTGAACCGGTGCGGGTCGTCGGCGAGGCGGAACGGGGTGCTGTCCGGTGGCGATCGCGGCGAGTGCGGCCACCGGCCAAGAGAGTTGGACCGGGCCGATCACCTGGCGGAGCACGGCGGCACCGTGGCCACCTCGGGCCAAGTGCCCGGCGACCTGCCGGGACTCGTCCGGGGCATCGGTAGCGTACGGCCGACCGCACAGAGGCGGCCCTGCGGTCCCCTCCCCCGGCGTCAAGGACAAGGGCACGACCCGGGTACAACGCGGGCCATCGGCCGCAAGGGTCTTGCCGGGCTCCCGCCCGCCGTGCCATATATGTCTAGACCTTTAAGGAAGCCGAGGAAGGCACCCCGTGCGACGCAGCGCCCCCACGCTCGCCCTCTGCCTGGCCGCCCTGAGCCTCACCGCCCTCACGGCCTGCACCGCGCCCGACACCGAGCCCCCGCCCGCCCCCGGCGGACTGACCGCCCAGGCCGGCAGCGCCACCAGCGTGCACGTCATGTGGGACGCGGCGGCCGGCCGGGACGGGGTGATCGGCTACCAGGTCTTCGAGGCCGACCGCCTGGTCCGCGAACTCCCGGCCGAGAAGACGATGGTGGACGTCACCGGCCTGGCCCCGCAGACCGGTTACGCCTTCACGGTCCGGGCCAAGGACGCCGCCGGGAACCTCTCCGAATCCGGCCAGGCCGTCCGGGTGACCACCCCGGCGGCCAAGGCCGAGGACCGCACGGCCCCCAGCACCCCGGCCGCCACCACCGCCCGCGCGAGCGGCCCGCGGTCCGCCCAGGTTTCCTGGACGGCGGCCACCGACGACACCGGCGTGACGGCCTACGACGTCTACCAGGGCGGTGTTCGCATCCACACCGCCGGCCCCGGCGAGAGCGGCACCGCACTGACCGGGCTCCAGCCGGACACGGTCTACACCTTCACCGTCCGGGCGCGCGACGGGGCCGACAACTCCTCCCCCGACGGCCCGGCCGTGGACGTGACGACCCCGCCCGCCTCCGGCGACGGCCCGGGCACCGCCCCCGCCGAATTCGCCGCCACCGCCTCCCCGGGCGCGGTCACGCTGACCTGGAACGCCCCGGCCACCGGACGCGAGACCACCGAGTACGAGCTGTACGTCAACGGACTGCCCACGACTGTCATCCAGTTCGGAGCGGGCGCGGTGCCCAGCGGCCGGGCGGAGCACCGGGTCACGGTGACCGAGCCGGCCGGCACCATATGGACCGTGAAACTGCGGGCCAGACTCCCCGACGGCAACTGGGGATCCTTCTCCGCGGAGCGGCGGATCACCCTCGTCGTGTGAAAGAAGGTACCGATCCGGCCTGAACGGCATTGCCGCACAGGAAGATCGCGCACAATACATCCGTGTTCGGTGAGTACTCGTTCAATGACAATCAGGCAGACTCCGCGGACGGCGACCCCGGGCCGGGCTCCCGCCCGGTCCCGGGCAACCTGCCTCCGGAACCAGCGAGCTTCATCGGCCGGGAGCGTGAACTCCAACTGCTCGAGGTCCTGTTGCGCGATCGAAGACTGATCACACTCACGGGGGTGGGCGGCGTCGGCAAGTCGCGGCTCGCCCTGCGGGCCGTCGCCGCCGCCCGCCCGGCGCGGCCCGACGGGGTCTGGTGGACGGAGCTGTCGCCGCTGCGCGATCCGAGCCTCCTCACCGCCACCGTCGCCCACACGGTCGGTCTCACCGAGCACTCCCCGCGCCCGCCCGACGAGGAGTTGTGCGCGTGGATGGCGGACAAGGAGCTCCTCCTGGTACTGGACACCTGCGAGCACCTGGTGGCCGACTGCCGCCACCTCGTCGGTGAACTCCTCCAGTCCGCACCGGGACTGACGATCCTGGTCACCTCCCGCGAGCCGCTCGGCATGCCGACCGAGGAGGTCGTCGAGGTCCGGCCGCTTCCCTGCGAGGGCCCCGACAGCGACGCCCTCGCCCTGTTCCGGGCCCGGGCCCTGGCCGCCGCCCCGCAGGCCGCGGCCGTCTTCACCGACCCCGTACGGACCGCGGTGGCCGCCGAGGTGTGCCGGCGCCTGGACGGCATCCCGCTCGCCCTCGAACTCGCGGGCGCCCGAGTGCGGTTGTGGACGCTGGAGCACATCGCCGAGCGGATCGGCGAACGCCTCGAGGTCCTGTCGGACACCCGGGCCGCCCTGCCGCTCCGGCACCGGACGATGCGCACCACCATCGGCTGGAGCCACGAACTGTGCGAGCCGCTGGAGCGCCTGCTGTGGGCCCGGCTCTCGGTCTTCACCGGCGACTTCGACATCGCGGCGGCCCGCGCCGTCTGTTCGGGCGGCCCGCTGCCCGCCGCCCACGTGGAGCGGGTACTCGCGGGCCTGGCCGCCAAGTCCGTGGTCCTGCGCACCGAGGAACGCGGCGCCGGGGCCCGCTACCGGATGCTGGACACGATCCGCGAGTACGGGCAGGACTGGCTGACCGAGCTCGGCGAGCGGGGAATCGTCACCGACCGGCACGCCCACTGGTACGCGGCCCTCTCCCAGGCCGCCGACCCGGGCTGGATGGGCCCGGGGCAGGTGGACTGGTACCGCAGGATCACCGCCGAGCACGCGCAGCTGCGTACCGCCCTGGAGCACCTGCTCACCGCGGACCCGACAGCGGCGCTGGAGATGGCCGGGGCGCTGTGGTTCTACTGGTTCGCGTGCGGGCACGTGCACGAGGGCCGCGGCTTCCTGGAACGGGCCCTGCGGGCCGCTCCGCGTACGGGCAGCGCGCACAACCAGGCCCTCTGGGCTCTCGGGCTCACCGCGCTGCTCCAGGGCGACATGGAGGCGGCCCAGCGGCTCGGGGACGCGTGCTCGCGGGACGCCGCCCGGCTCGCGGACCCCGAGCGGGAGCAGCGCGCGGGCTATCTGCACGCGGTCTCACTGATGATGCCCGGCGACCCCGTACGGGCTCTGCAGCTCGCCGGTCCACGGGCCCGGGCCGGCCGCGGCGGGCGGACCAGCGGGGTCGGTTGGCTCCTGTGCAAGCTGGCCACCGGCTACGCCCTGTGCGACCTGCGGCGTTTCGAGGAGGCGACCGAGGAGGCGCGGTCACTGCGGGAGGCGTGCGTGGAGCTCGGCGAGCGCTGGCTGCGGGCGTACGCGGACTACGTCCTGGCGGTGGCCGCGCTGGGCCTGGGGGACCACGGGGAGGCCGCCCGGCATGTTCGGGCCATGCTCTCCGGGAAACGGCTGTTCGGCGACCGCCTCGGCATCGCGCTGGGCCTGGACCTGCTGGCCGCGGCGGTGGCCGGGATGGGCGACGGGGAGCTGGCGGCACGGCTGCTGGGCACCGGGCACGCCTGGTGGCGCACGGTGGGCCGGCCGCAGATGGGCGGCTCGCCCTCGCTGACGGCCCTGCGGGACCAGGGCGAACAGCAGGCCCGCGCGGCGATCGGTGACACCGCGTACGAGACGGCGTTCATGGGCGGCGCGGCTGCGCCCACCGGCTGACTGGTGGCGGCGGCCGGTGGGCCTGGAATGCCTGGATCCTGGGCTCCCGTCAGTACGGGAGGGTTCTGCCCGACGGTGTGCGCAGGTCCAGGTCTCGGGGGGCGGGCTTGGGGACGGGCTTACGGATCAGCTGCTGGCGCATGCTGCCTCCTCGCTCAGACCAGGGCCGGGCGGCGGGGTTCCACCGTGCGGCTGTCGGGGAGCAGTTCACCGGTGTCGTCGAACACCACGACTCCGTTGCACAGCAGGCTCCAGCCCTGTTCCGGGTGAGAGGCCACAATGCGGGCGGCGTCGTAATCGGCGCTGTCGGCGGTAGGGCAGGGTGGCTGGTGGGAGCACATGGCGCACCTCCTCGCGAAGTGGGGCGGGAGCGCCGGTCACCCGGTCGAATCCGCGATCCACGGTGGCGGTGAGTATTACTGATCGCCGCCCCCGGACGGAACCCATATTCGCCGTCCAGTTCAGGGTGTGTATGCCCGATTACCATGCGCTCATGCCCGCTATCCGGATCATTCACCGCACGTCTTTCCCGCCGGTCGAGGCGTGGCCGATGCTCACGGACTGGGAGCGCCACGGCGCGCAGGTCCCGCTCACCCGGACGATCATCGAGACGGATCCGCCGACGCACGTCGGAACGATCTTCACGGCCCGCACGGGCGTGAGCAGGATCACGTTCGACGACCGCATGGAGGTCGTCGTCTGGCGACCCCCCGCGGAGGGTTTGTCAGGATTGGTCCGGCTCGAGAAGCGCGGCCGGGCGGTGACGGGCTGGGCAGAGATCGAGATCGACGCCCTCGCCACGGGCGGCTCGGAGATCCACTGGCGCGAGGACCTGCGGCTGCGCGGCCTCCCCCGCGCCCTGGACCCGGTGGTCGCGGCGGCGGGCCGGCTGCTCTTCGGCCGGGCTCTCGCCCGGCTGCTGCGGCCCTGAGGACGCGGGCTAGGGTGCCGTGATCACCGCGCCGGTGATCACTGCCCGATCGAGGAGATCCCCGTGGCCACTCCGCCACAGCCCCAGCCCCAGCACGGCGGCCCGTACGACCCCTACACCGCGCCCGTCCCGCCCCGGAGCGGCCCGTCCGGCCCCGGATACGCCGGACCGCAGCCGTACGGCGCGTACGGCGCCCACCCGGAGCCGGGCCGGTACGGCTGCCGGCTGTGCGGGGCCTGGCCGGCCGCACACGCGACCGTACGCGGCCACCAGGGCATGATCGTGCTGATGCGGTTCCTGAGCCTGCGCGGCCCCTTCTGCCGCGACTGCGGGCTCGCGACCTACCGCCGGATGTCGTCGGACACCCTGTGGCAGGGCTGGTGGGGGCCGCTGTCCCTGTTCATCACGCCCGTGACCCTGCTGATGAACCTGGGCCCGCGCGCGGCCTTCCGTAAACTCGCACCCCCGGCCGGCGGCCACCGGCCCGCGCTGGACCCCGGCAGGCCCCTGTGGCGCCGGCCCCCGGTCCTGCTCCTCCTCGTTCCCCTGCTGCTGCTCGTCCTCGCGATCCCGGTCCTGATCCTGATCGGCGCGGTGGTCGGGGACGACGCCCCTCGGCCGCTGACCTCCGGGCAGTGCGTGCGCAACACGGGCGACTGGCAGCTCGTCGTCGCGGACTGCGGCTCAGCGTCCGCCGAGTACAGGGTGCGCCGGCCGTCGCCCGCCACGGGCGGCCCGTGCGGTCCCGGCGACTTCCTGGCCCACCCCGAGTACAGCGCCGACGGCACCCTCAACTGCCTGACGCCCCTGCGCTGAGCGAAGGGGCCCGAACCCCGCACGGGTCCGGGCCCCTTCGGCAGGGCTGCTAGCGAATCGGCATACCGGAGATCGTGCGGGCGATCACCAGGCGCTGGATCTCGCTGGTGCCCTCGAAGATCGTGTAGATGGCACTGTCCCGGTGCATCCGCTCCACCGGGTACTCGCGGGTGAAGCCGTTGCCGCCGAGGATCTGGACCGCCTGCGCGGTGACCTTCTTGGCGACCTCGCTGGCGAAGAGCTTCGACATTGAGCCCTCCGCCGACTCGAACGGCCGGCCCGCGACGGCCATCCACGATGCCCGCCACACCAGCAGCCGGGCCGCGTCGATCTGGGTGCGCATATCGGCGAGCTGGAAGGCCACGCCCTGGTTGTCGATGATCGGGCGGCCGAACTGGGTGCGGGTCTTCGCGTAGTCGAGGGCGACCTCGTACGCCGCGCGCGCCGTGCCGACGGCCATCGCGCCGACCGCGGGCCGCGAGGCCTCGAAGGTGGCCATGGCCGCGTTCTTCACCCGCTCGCCGCCACCGCTGCGCGCCCGCTCGTGGGCCCGCGCGAGGCGCTCGTCCAGCTTCTCCTTGCCACCGAGCAGGCAGGAGCCGGGGATCCGTGCGTCCTCCAGCACCACCTCGGCGGTGTGCGAGGCACGGATGCCGTGCTTCTTGAACTTCTGACCCTGGGACAGGCCGGGGGTGTTCGGCGGGACGATGAAGGAGGCGTGCCCCTTGGTGCCCAGCTCGGGATCGACGACCGCGACGACGATGTGGACGTTGGCGATGCCGCCGTTGGTGGCCCAGGTCTTGGTGCCGTTGAGCACCCACTCGTCCTTGGCCTGGTCGTAGACCGCGCGGGTGCGCATCGAGCCGACGTCGGAGCCCGCGTCCGGCTCGGAGGAGCAGAAGGCGGCGACCTTCACGTCGTTCTGGTCCCCGTACATCTGCGGGATCCAGGTGCCGATCTGCTCCTCGGTGCCGTTGGCGACGACGCCGATGGCCGCGAGTCCGGTGCCGACGATGGACAGCGCGATACCCGCGTCGCCCCAGAAGAGCTCCTCCATCGCCATCGGGATGCCGAGGCCCGTCGGGTCGAAGAACTGCTGGGCGTAGAAGTCCAGCGAGTAGATGCCGACCTTGGCGGCCTCCTGGATGACGGGCCAGGGAGTCTCTTCGCGCTCGTCCCATTCCGCGGCGGCGGGTCGCATCACATCGGCGGCGAAGCCGTGGATCCAGTCCCGTACCTGCTTCTGGTCGTCGTTCAGCTCCATGGTGAACTCCGCCATGTCCCCTCCACCTGTCTGTACTCGTCCCTGCGCCGGTTACTAGCGGTAACCTATGCGAAGACCACAGTATGTTACTGACGAGTAAGCACTGTCAAGCACCGTCGGCACCGGCCACGACGCCGGACGGGACCACCGCCGATTCGATCGACCAGGTGCGCCGGGTGTTACGTTGCGTGGGCGTCACGCACATCGCAAGGGCGGGGAGAGAAACACGTCATGGAGACCACTCAGCGGGCAGGCGAGCCAGGAGCGGCCGAACGCCGCCGGCGGGAACTGCTCGAAGCCGCCGACCGAGTCGTGCTCAGGGACGGCCCCAAGGCCTCCATGAACGCGATCGCGGCGGAGGCCGGCATCACCAAGCCCATCCTCTACCGGCACTTCGGGGACAAGGCGGGCCTCTACCAGGCCCTGGCCGTCCGGCACACCGACGCCCTGCTCGACTCGCTGCGCGCCGCGCTCGACGCCCCCGCCGAGCGGCGCCGCCGGGTGGAGGCGACCCTCGACACCTACCTCGCCGCGATCGAGGCCCGCCCGCAGGTCTACCGCTTCCTCATGCACCCGGCCGAGGACTCCCACACCGCCGAGCACGGCTTCGACGTCGGACAGCACTCGGCGCCACTGCTGCGCAGGCTCGGCGAGGAGCTGGCCGAGGTGATCGCCGAGCGGGTGGACCTCGGCCCGGACGGCGAGCGGCTCGCGCGGATCTGGGGCCACGGCATCGTCGGCATGATGCACGCGGCCGGCGACTGGTGGCTCGGCGAACGCCCCTGCGGCCGCGCGGAGTTGGTGGCCGGCCTCACCGACCTCCTCTGGGGCCGCCTGGCCACGGCCGGCAACCGCAAAGACGGCCCAGGCTTCTAGCCCACACCCGCCCCCGGCCCATTGCAGCCCCGCGGGGGCCCACTCCAGCCTGGGGCCGGCCCCCTCCCAGCCGAAGCCGGACTTGCCGCCGGGGCGGGACCGGTTAGTCGCGGAGCGCCTTCGCGCCCCACGGGGTCTTGCGGATGGCCCGCCGCAGGCGACGGGCCCGCAGGCCGCTCACGCGCTCCGCGTACACGGTGCCGCCCAAGTGATCGCACTCGTGCTGCAGGCACCGCGCGAAGAACCCGGTACCGGCGATCCGCACGGCCGCCCCGTCCGACGTGACGCCCTCCACCACCGCCTGGTCGAAGCGGACCGTCCCCGCCTCCAGCCCCGGCAGGGACAGGCACCCCTCCGGCCCGAGGAACTCGTCCCCGTCGGCGCTCACCAGCCGCGGGTTGACGATGTGCCCGACGTGGCGGACGTCCTCGTCGTCGGGGCAGTCGTAGACGAAGACCCGCAGTCCGACGCCGATCTGGTTCGCGGCGAGCCCGACGCCCTCGGCGGCGTACATCGTCGCGAACATGTCCTCGATGAGCCGGTCGAGATCCGGGCCGAATTCGGTGACTTCCGCGCACGCGGAGTGGAGCACCGGATCACCCAGCAGGCTCATGGTGCGGACGAGGCCGGTGGTACCGGGGAGGGGGCGCTGTCGCATGGCCGTAAGCCTACGACGGGCGACTATATGAGGAGATCCGAGGCGGGGCGGGGGCGCCGCGGTCAAGGCCCGGGCCGGTACTGGATAGGCTGGGGCCGACCGACGCAAGGAGGACAAGGGACGATGGCAGGCAACACGGAGCCGCTTTCGCCGCGGGCCAAGCTGGCCGTGACGGCGGGCAAGGCCGCAGCGGCGGTGTCGCGGGCCGCGGGACGCGGAAGCGGATCGGTGATCGGTGGCAAGGTCGCACTCAGACTCGACCCCGATCTCCTCGCCGCGCTGGCGCAACATCTCGATGTCGTCCTCGTCTCCGCGACGAACGGCAAGACCACGACGACCCGACTGATCGCGGAGGCCCTGCGGGCCAGCGGTCCGGTCGTCTCCAACGCCCTCGGCGCCAACATGCCCGCCGGCATCACCTCGGCGCTGGCCGGCGGCTCCGACGCCAAGTACGGCGTCATCGAGGTCGACGAGAAGTACCTGGCCGGGGTGGCCCGGGACGTCACCCCCAAGGTGATCGCCCTGCTCAACCTCTCCCGCGACCAGCTGGACCGCGCCGCCGAGACCCGCATGCTCGCGGAGAAGTGGCGCGAGGGGCTCCAGGGCTCCAAGGCGGTCATCGTCGCCAACTGCGACGACCCGCTGATCGTGTGGTCCGCCTCCTCCTCCCAGAACGTGGTGTGGGTCGCGGCCGGTCAGGAGTGGAAGGACGACGCCTGGTCGTGCCCCTCCTGCGGCGGCGTCATGCAGCGTCCGGGCGACGACTGGTTCTGCGGCGAGTGCGGCTTCCGCCGCCCGACCCCGACCTGGGTGCTCTCCGGCGACCACGTCCTGGACCCGCACGGCAGCGCCTGGCCGATCCACCTCCAGCTGCCGGGCCGCGCCAACAAGGCCAATGCCGCCACCTCCGCCGCCGTGGCCGCCGTCTTCGGCGTCCCGCCGCAGGTCGCGCTGGAGCGGATGTACCAGGTGCAGGCCGTCGCCGGCCGCTACGACGTGGTGAACTTCCAGGGCCGTGAGCTGCGGCTGCTGCTCGCGAAGAACCCGGCGGGCTGGCTCGAAACGTTTTCGCTGATCGATCCCCCGCCGACCCCGGTGATCCTCTCGGTGAACGCGCGCGGCGCCGACGGCACCGACACCTCCTGGCTGTGGGACGTGGACTACCCGCGGCTGCTCGGTCACCCGATCTTCGTCATCGGTGACCGCAAGCTGGACCTCGCGGTCCGCCTCGAGGTCGCGGGCCTGGACTTCCGGGTGTGCGAGACCCTCGACGAGGCCGTGCAGCTCGCGCCGCCCGGACAGATCGAGCTGATCGCGAACTACACCGCCTTCCAGGACGTGCGCCGCCGCGTCGGCAACTAGTACCCATAAGGACAAGAGCATGAGCGACAACAGCCTGCGTCTGGTGTGGGTCTACCCCGACCTGCTGAGCACGTACGGAGACCAGGGCAACGCCCTCGTGGTGGAGCGCCGGGCGCGCCAGCGCGGCCTGGACGTGCAGCGCGTGGACGTGCGCAGCGACCAGCCCATCCCCACCTCGGGCGACATCTACCTGATCGGCGGCGGCGAGGACCGGCCGCAGCGCCTGGCCGCGGAGCGCCTGCTGCGCGACGGCGGTCTGGAGCGCGCCGTCTCCAACGGGGCGATCGTCTTCTCCGTCTGCGCCGGGTACCAGATCCTCGGCCAGGAGTTCGTCAACGACCAGGGCCAGCGCCAGGAGGGCCTCGGCCTGCTGGACGTCGTCACCGTGCGCGGTGAGGGCGAGCGCTGCGTCGGCGACGTCCTCGCGGACATCGACCCCCGGCTGAACCTGCCGCAGCTGACGGGCTTCGAGAACCACCAGGGCGTGACCCACCTCGGGCCGACGGCCAGGCCGTTCGCCCGGGTGTCCATGGGCCGCGGCAACGGCACCGGCGACGGTACCGAAGGCGCGTACAACGACACGGTGTTCGGCACGTACATGCACGGCCCCGTGATGGCCCGCAACCCGCAGATCGCGGACCTGCTGCTGAAGCTGGCCCTCGATGTGAACGCCCTGCCGGCCATAGACGACCGGTGGTACGAGGCGCTGCGCGCGGAGCGCATCGCCGCCGCGACACAGCCCGCGTAGCGCCCTTCGGACCGCTCATCGGGGCGGCCCCCTCATCATGTGTTCGGCCCGGTTTTCCCTAGGGGGAACCGGGCCGACGTGGTTTCGCACGACGAGTGCGACCAGCATGTGGAGGATGGTTCAGCCCACCGCTCCACCGCTTGTAGGGTGGCCGTAGTTCCAACCGGACGACGTGGTCCGGTCGCCGGCCCACGTTGCAAAGGTCCGTTCCTGCCATGCGCATAGGTGTGCTCACTTCCGGTGGCGACTGCCCCGGTCTCAACGCCGTCATCCGCTCCGTCGTACACCGCGCCGTCGTCGACCACGGCGACGAGGTGATCGGCTTCCACGACGGCTGGAAGGGCCTTCTGGAGGCGGACTACCGCAAGCTCGACCTCGACGACGTCGGTGGCATCCTCGCCCGCGGTGGCACCATCCTCGGCTCCTCCCGGGTCCAGCCCGCGCACCTGCGCGACGGTGTGGAGCGCGCCCGCGGCCACGTCGCGGACCTCGGCCTCGACGCGATCATCCCGATCGGCGGCGAGGGCACGCTGAAGGCGGCGAACCTGCTCTCCGAGGCCGGTCTGCCCATCGTCGGCGTCCCGAAGACCATCGACAACGACATCGCGTCCACCGATGTCACCTTCGGCTTCGACACCGCCGTCGGGGTGGCCACCGAGGCGCTGGACCGGCTGAAGACCACCGCCGAGTCCCACCAGCGCGTCATGGTCGTGGAGGTCATGGGCCGCCACACCGGCTGGATCGCCCTGCACTCGGGCATGGCCGCCGGCGCGCACGCGATCGTCGTGCCGGAGCGCCCCTTCGACATCGATCAGCTGACGGAGATCGTCGGCGAGCGCTTCTCCGCGGGCAAGCGGTTCGCGATCGTCGTGGTCGCCGAGGGCGCCAAGCCGCGGCCCGGCTCGATGGACTTCGAGGAGGGCGGCACCGACATGTACGGGCACGAGCGGTTCGCCGGCATCGGCAACCGGCTCGCCGTGGAGCTGGAGCACCGCCTGGGCAAGGAGGCCCGGCCGGTGATCCTGGGCCACGTCCAGCGCGGCGGCACACCCACCGCGTACGACCGGGTCCTCGCCACCCGCTTCGGCTGGCACGCCGTGGAGGCCGCCCACCGCGGCGAGTTCGGCATGCTGACCGCGCTGCGCGGGACGGACATCGTGATGGTGCCGCTCTCCGAGGCGACCTCGACCCTCAAGACGGTCCCGGCCGAGCGGTACGACGAGGCGCAGACGGTTCTGTGACGCCCCTTTTGTGACAGGCCGCCCCCGCGCGCACGCGCGTCCGGGGGCGGCACTACTGTGGTGGGGCGCCACAGTCAAGGGAGTGAACGGATGGACCACAGCGGGCACGGCATGGACATGAACATGGACCTGCCGCCGTTCACTCTCGGGCGTGGACTGGAGTTCTCCTTCGACGCTTTCTTCCTGATCGGCTCGCTGGTCGGGCTCGCCCTGTACGGGTGGGGCGTGCTGCGGCTGCGTCGGCGCGGGGACTCCTGGCCGCTGGGCCGGACGATCGCCTTCACCGCGGGCGTGCTGACCGTGCTCCTCGTGATGTGCACCAAGCTGAACGACTACGGCATGGTCATGTTCAGCGTGCACATGGTCCAGCACATGGTGATCAGCATGGTCACCCCGATCCTCGTCCTGCTGGGCGCTCCGGTGACGCTGGCGCTGCGCGCGCTTCCGCCCGCCGCCCGCGGTCACAAGGGTCCGCGCGAGGTCCTGCTGATGCTGCTGCACAGCCGGTACATGAAGGTGATCACCCACCCGGCCTTCACGATCCCGATGTTCATCGCGAGCCTCTACGCCCTGTACTTCACCCCGCTCTTCGACTTCCTGATGGAGAGCAGCACCGGGCACATCGCGATGATGGTCCACTTCTTCGCCGTCGGCCTGATCTTCTTCTGGCCGATCATGGGCATCGACCCGGGTCCGCACCGTCCGGGCTACGTCATGCGGATGCTGGAGCTGTTCGCGGGCATGCCCTTCCACGCCTTCTTCGGCATCGCCCTGATGATGGCGAGCCAGCCGATGATCAAGACGTACGCGAACCCGCCGGCGTCCCTCGGCATCGACCCGCTGCTCGACCAGCAGTGGGGCGGCGGCATCGCCTGGGCCTTCAGTGAGATCCCCTCGGTGCTGGTCCTGATCGCCCTCGTCTACCAGTGGTACCACTCGGAGCAGCGGGCCGCACGGCGGTCCGACCGGGCCGAGGACCGCAACGGCGACAAGGAGCTGGAGGCGTACAACTCGTATCTCGCCTCGCTCCAAGCGCGTGGCCGGTAGCGCGATCCCGCCTTCGCGCGCCACCATGGGGCATGACCGGATCCGTTAAGGCGATGGCAGTCATGACCTTCGCCGCACTGGTGGCCGTAGCCGCGTATTCCGTGGCCCTCGGCAGCAACGGCTGGCTGTGGTTCGGCTGGGTGGTGCTGGGGTTGCTGACCGTCGGGATGGCCGCCTCACGCAATGTCTGAGTAAGGTCCCTCCCGCCCCCTGCATCCCGCGACTCACCGTCCGTAAACTGGCGGTGACAACGGGATATCGACAGGAGCGGCCTGGTGTTCTACCACTTGCTCAAGCACGTGTTACTCGGTCCCCTGCTGCGGCTGCTGTTCAGACCTCGGATCGAGGGCCTGGAGAACATCCCGGCCGAGGGTGCCGCGATCGTCGCGGGCAATCACCTGTCGTTCTCCGACCACTTCCTGATGCCCGCGATCCTCAAGCGGCGGATCACTTTCCTCGCGAAGGCCGAGTACTTCACCGGCCCCGGGGTCAAGGGCCGGCTCACCGCCGCCTTCTTCCGCAGCGCCGGGCAGATCCCCGTGGACCGCTCGGGCAAGAACGCCGGACAGGCGGCCCTGCGCGAGGGGCTGTCCGTGCTGGCCAAGGACGAGCTGCTCGGCATCTACCCGGAGGGGACGCGCTCGCACGACGGCCGGCTCTACAAGGGCAAGGTGGGGGTGGCCGCGATGGCTCTGGGCGCCGGGGTACCCGTGATCCCCTGCGCCATGGTCGGCACCTTCGAGATCCAGCCGCCCGGGAAGAGGATCCCCAAGATCCGGCGGGTGACGATCCGGTTCGGCGAGCCGCTGGAGTTCTCCCGGTACGCCGGGATGGAGGGCGAGCGCGCCGTCCTGCGGGCGGTCACCGACGAGATCATGTACGCGATCCTCGGGCTGTCCGGCCAGGAGTACGTCGACCGGTACGCGGCCGAGGTCAAGGCCGAGGAGGAGGAACAGCGGAAGAAGGCCCGGCGCACCGCGCGCTGAGCCTTCTCCCACCGGTCCTCGCACGTCCCGCCCGTCCTTAACGGACGGCGGGGAGCTCCTCCTGCGCCGGGAAGACCGAGATCTCGGCCGGGGCGTCGGAGGACAGGGACTTCGCCGCGGCCGGGGCCGGTGCCACGGGGGTGGCGTGCGAGGCGCACGTCACGTCCTTGGCGTCGACCTTGCCGGTGAGCAGGTAGCTGTCCACCCGGGTGTTGATGCACGGGTTCAGCAGGCTGGTGACGCCGTGCGAACCGGCGCTCTTCTCGGTGATCAGACGCGAACCGGCGAGACGGCGGTGCAGCTCGACCGCGCCCTTGTACGGCGTGGCCGCGTCCCGCTCGGACTGGACGATCAGCACCGGGGGCAGCCCGTGCTTGGCGCCGACGGCGATCGGGGTGCTCTGCTTGGCCTTCCAGGTCGCGCAGGGCAGGTTCATCCACGCGTTGGACCAGGTCAGGAACGGGTACTTCTGGTGCAGCTTGGTGTTGTCCCGGTCCCACTTGGACCAGCTGGTGGGCCACTTGGCGTCGGCGCACTCGACCGCGGTGTACACGGCGTTGCCGTTCTCGGAGGCCGCGTTGCCCGCGGTGTCCGACATGTCCGGGGCGATGGCGTCGATGAGCGCCTGCTCGTCACCGGCTGCCCAGGCCGCGAAGGTCTGGGCGACGGGCACCCAGGAGGAGTCGTAGTACGGGGCGCCCTGGAAGAAGCCGATGAGCTCGGCCGGGCCGACGATCCCGCCGAGCGGCTTGGCCTTGGCCTTGCCGCGCAGCTCCTGCCACTTGGCCTCGACCTTGGCACGGGTGTCGCCGAGGTGGAAGACCGCGTCGTTCTTGGCGACCCAGTCCTGCCAGTCGTTCCAGCGCATCTGGAAGGCCACGTCCTGGCCGAGGTTGGCCTCGTACCAGATGTTGTCCTGCGACGGGTCCACCACGCTGTCGACGATCATGCGACGCACGTGGGTCGGGAAGAGGGTGGCGTAGACCCCGCCCAGGTAGGTGCCGTAGGAGACGCCGAGGTAGTTCAGCTTCTTCTCGCCGAGGCCGGCCCGGACCACGTCGAGGTCGCGCGCGGTGTTCGGCGTGGTCATGTGCGGCAGCATCTCGCCGCTGCGCTCCTTGCAGCCGTCCGCGTACTCGGCGGCGAGCTTGCGCTGGGCGCGCTTGTCGGCCTCGGAGTCCGGAACCGGGTCGGCCTTGGGGGCCTTCACGAACTCCTGCGGGTCGATGCAGGAGATGGGCGCGGAGTGGCCGACGCCGCGCGGGTCGAAGCCCACGAAGTCGTAGGCCTTGGAGGTGTTGACCCACAGCGGGCTCTTGGTGGTGACGCGGCGCGGGAAGCGCATGCCGGAACCGCCGGGGCCGCCCGGGTTGTAGACGAGCGCGCCCTGGCGCTCCTCCTTGGTCCCGGTGCTGCCGATCCGGTCGACGGCGATGTCGATGGTCTTGCCGTACGGCTTCGCGTAGTCGAGCGGGACCTTCACCCAGCCGCACTGGATGGGCTTCTCGAAACCCCAGTCCGCCGGGCAGTCCTTCCAGTCGATCCCTGCGCGGGCGGCGCGGGCGGCGGCGATCTGCACGCCCAGCGCCTCGGGCAGCCTGCCGTCGCTGCCGGCGGAGGCCGCCGCGGCCGGCGGGGCCAGCAGCAGGCTCGCCGCAAGTGTGCCGGTGATCATTGTGGCGGCGCTCGCCAGCGCCGCGTTGCGTATCACGTGGTTGTTCCCCCTGCGTCAGATGCCGCCGTGGGCGGCCTGGTTGGTCGGGTTCGGTCGTCGGCGTGCAGGGGGATCCTGTCCTCTGACCCGGACCCGGCGACAGGGCCGGATCGACTTCTTTGCCAACCCGATAACCGGAAAGGCGTGTACCGCTGAGCGGTGCCTGATGCGTCCCGCTTTCACCGGCCGTAGGTGCGGCAGGCCGCGTCGAGCAGCTCGCGCACCCGCAGGGCGTCCGGGGCGAGGACCGTCACCAGAAGGGCCGGACCTGCCAGCGGCGTCACCGCCGCGAACTCCCCCAGGACCGCCGCCGCAGGTGGGTCCGCGATGAAGGCGGGGTTCACGACGAGGAGTTGGCCGAGCGCCCGGCGCCCGGCCAGGCCGGCCGGGCCGTCCCAGCCGCCGGGCGCCCCGGGTCCGCAGGCGAGTTCCTGGTCCAGCAGCGGGGGCCCCCCGCGGTCGACGGTGAGGCGGCTGCGCAGCAGGCCCGGAGCCTCTCCGGTCCGGCCCAGCACTTGCTCCTCGCGCAGCACCAGGCGTGCGGTGGGAGCCAGCCGGACGCGGGTGCGCACCCTCAGGTCGCTGCCGCGCACCGAGACCAGCGGCTCGGGCAGCCACCGCAGCGACGCCCCGTCCTCCACGGTGAGGTGTACGTCGTACCGCGCGGGCGCGCCGGTCCGGCCGGGCAGGGCCAGGGTGGCCGCCGCCGAGGCGAGGACGAGGTGCGCCCCGGGGCCGACGGCGGCCTCGACGGTGAGGTGGTCCCCGCCGAGCGGCGCGCTCATCGCGCCGACCAGCATGACCCCGGCCTCGGCCTCCGACGGGGAGCGGGTGCGGCGCAGCGCGAGCGGTCCCTCCCCGGCCAGCAGCGGCAGGGCGGTGCCGCCCCGCCCGTCGGCCTCGGCGCGGATGCGGGCGGTGGCCCGCAGCCCGGCCGGGGGCACCGGGGGTGCCTGCTCGGTGTCCTCGGTGGTCGCGCCGCTCACCGCGGGGACCAGGCGGCGATCCGCTCGCGCACCCAGGCGGCGACCGGGCCGACCCCTTCGGGGCCGCGCAGCGACTGGAAGGCGACGGGGAGTTCGCCGCGTTGCGCGGCGGCGTCGCGGGCCATCCGCTCGAGGTCGGAGCCGACGTGGGGGGCGAGGTCGGTCTTGTTGACGACGAGGAGGTCGGCGGTGGTGACGCCGGGGCCGCCCTTGCGGGGGATGTCGTCCCCGCCGGCCACGTCGATGACGAAGATCTGGGCGTCGACGAGTCCGCGGGAGAAGGTGGCGGTGAGGTTGTCCCCGCCGGACTCGATGAGGATCAGGTCCAGTCGGCCGTACTCCCGGAAGGCGTCCTCCAGTTCCTCCACGGCCTCCAGGTTGGCGGAGATGTCGTCGCGGATGGCGGTGTGCGGGCAGGCCCCGGTCTCGACGGCGGTGATCCGTTCGGGCGGCAGGACCGCCTCGCGGAGCAGGAACTCGGCGTCCTCGCGGGTGTAGATGTCGTTGGTGACGACGGCCATGGACAGCTCGGAACGCAGCGCGCGGCACAGGGCGGCGACGGTGGCGGTCTTGCCGGAGCCGACGGGTCCGCCGAGTCCGATGCGCAGGGCCCGCCGGGTGCCGTCGGGCCGCCGGGGATCGGCGCTGTGGGTGTGCCGGTGCGGGTAGGTGACCGCGTGGTCGAGGTGCATGGGGGGTGTCTCCTTCGGGGGGGTCAGGAAGCGAAGAGTCGTACCGGCCAGTCGGCATGGACCTCCGCCGAGATGTCCAGCAGCGGCGAGGACGCGGCGGGCAGGGCGCCCGTGCCCTGCGAGCGGGCCCGCAGTGCGGCCCGCTCCGCCCGGGCCGCGACGGCGTCGAGCTCGGGGGCGAGCCGGGCCAGGACCCCGCTCGCCTCGAAGGGGTCCAGGCCCAGCAGCCGCACCGTCGCGGTGGCGGGCCCGCCGACGCTCTCGTACGCCGCCACGTGCGCGGCGTCCAGCGGCCCGAGCCCGGCCGCCCGGGCGGTGACGCCGAGCACCACGGGCTGGTGGGCCCCGCGCGGGAACGCCGCGGCCAGGGACTCCAGTTCGGCCGCCGGCCAGGTGGCCCGGGCGGCGCGCAGCAGCTGCCGGCCCAGCCGCCGGGCCGCGGTGCGCAGCGTCGGCGAGGGGGTACGGGCATCGGCGGCGGCGTCGAGTGCGGCCGGGTCGAGCCCGAGCGCGGCGGCCGCGGCGAGCGCGGCGGCGGTGAGGCCGGCGGTGTGCAGCCGTCCCCGGCAGAAGTCCTCCAGGGTGGCGGCGTCGTGGATCCGGCCCGCCTTGCAGGCGGCCTCGGCCCCGCCGGAGTGGGCGTGGCCCCCGGCGGGGAACCGGCCGTCGGCGAGGACGAGCAGCGCGGCGCGGCTCATCGTCAGGGACCTCTTCTCAGAACAGGAAGTAGCGCTGGGCCATGGGCAATTCCGCCGCGGGCGCCGGTTCCACGGCCTCCCCGTCGATGGTGACCGTGAACGTGTCGGCGTCGACCTCGACCCTCGGCATGGCGTCGTTGCCCCGCATGTCGGCCTTGCTCAGCTTGCGGGTGCTCTCGATGGCCGCGAACTGCTTTCCCAGTGCGAGCCGTTCGGGCAGCCCGTCGTCGAGCGCGGCCTGCGCGGTGAAGTTCAATGAGTTGAGGGTTGGCGCGCGGCCGTGGCTGCCGAACATCGGCCGGGGCAGGACGGGCTGCGGGGTGGGGATGGAGGCGTTGGCGTCGCCCATCTGCGCGTAGGCGATCTGGCCGCCCTTGATGATGAGTTCGGGCTTGACCCCGAAGAAGGCGGGGTTCCACAGCACCAGGTCGGCGAGTTTGCCGGTCTCGACCGAGCCGATCTCGCGGGCGAGCCCCTGGGCCACGGCGGGGTTGATCGTGTACTTGGCGACGTAGCGGCGGGCCCGGTGGTTGTCGGCGGGTCCGTCGCCGGGGAGGAACCCGCGGCGCTTCTTCATCACGTGGGCGGTCTGCCAGGTGCGCAGCACGACCTCGCCGACCCGGCCCATGGCCTGGGAGTCGGAGGAGATGATGGAGATGGCCCCGAGGTCGTGGAGGACGTCCTCGGCGGCGATGGTCGAGGGCCGGATCCGCGATTCGGCGAAGGCGAGGTCCTCGGGGACGGCCGGGTTGAGGTGGTGGCAGACCATCAGCATGTCGAGGTGCTCCTCGACGGTGTTGACGGTGTGCGGCCGGGTGGGGTTCGTGGAGCTGGGCAGTACGTTCGGCTCGGAGACCACGGTGATGATGTCGGGTGCGTGCCCGCCGCCCGCGCCCTCGGTGTGGTAGGAGTGGATGGTCCGCCCTGCGATGGCCGCGAGGGTGTCGGCGACGAAGCCGGCCTCGTTGAGGGTGTCGGTGTGGATGGCGACCTGGGCGCCGGTCTCCTCGCACACCCCGAGGCAGGCGTCGATGACGGCGGGGGTGGCCCCCCAGTCCTCGTGGATCTTGAATCCGAGTGCCCCGCCCCGCAGTTGGGAGTGCATCCCCTCGCGCGACATGGTGTTGCCCTTGCCGAGCAGGCCGATGTTGACCGGGTACGCCTCCAGGGCCGCGAACATCCTGGCCAGGTGCCAGGGTCCTGGCGTGACGGTGGTGGCCTTGGTCCCCTCGGCCGGTCCGGTACCACCGCCGACCAGGGTGGTGATCCCGGATGCGAGCGCCTCCTCGATGACGGTCGGGGAGATGAAGTGCACGTGGGCGTCGATGGCGCCGGCGGTGACGATCTTCCCGTTGCCGGCGATGATCTCGGTCTCGGGACCGATGACGAGTGCGGGGTCGACCCCGTCCATGATGTCCGGGTTGCCCGCCTTGCCGATGCCGCAGATCCGGCCGTCCCGGATGCCGAGGTCGGCCTTGACGATGCCCCAGTGGTCGAGGACGACCACCCCGGTGATCACGGTGTCCGGGGCGCCCTCGGCCCGGGTGGTGCGGGCCTGCCCCATGGACTCGCGGATCACCTTGCCGCCGCCGAAGACCGCCTCGTCGCCGGCCCGACCGGGGCCGCCGCTGAGGTCCCGCTCGATCTCGACGAAGAGGTCGGTGTCGGCGAGCCTTATCCGGTCACCGGCCGTCGGCCCGAAGAGGTCGGCGTACACCTGCCGGGAGAGCTCAGCCATCGAGCGGCCCTCCGGTCTCGCCGCGCAGCCCGGGAACGACGCGCAGTCCGCCCAGCGGTACGAGTTCCACCGCGACCGGGATGCCCGGCTCGAAGCGGACGGCCGTGCCGGCGGCGATGTTGAGCCGCAGCCCGCGGGCCGCGGGGCGGTCGAAGTCGAGGCCGGGGTTGGCCTCGGCGAAGTGGTAGTGGGAGCCGACCTGGACCGGCCGATCGGCGGCGTTGAGCACGGTGAGGCGGGTGACGGGACGGCCCTCATTGAGGGGTACCGGGCCGTCCCCGTAGGCGATTTCGCCGGGGATCATGCGGGGGTACTCCGTTTCAGACGATCGGGTCGTGGACCGTGACGAGCTTGGTGCCGTCCGGGAAGGTCGCTTCGACCTGGACGTCGTGGATCATCTCGGGGATCCCCTCCATGACCTCCTCGCGGGTCAGGACGGTACGGCCCGAGGCCATCAGCTCGGCCACCGTCCGGCCGTCGCGGGCGCCCTCCAGGAGGTGCGATGTGATCAGCGCGATCGCCTCCGGATGGTTGAGGCGCACCCCGCGCGCCCTCCGCTTCTCGGCCACGTCGGCGGCCACGTGGATGAGCAGTCTCTCCTGCTCGTGCGGTGTCAGTTGCACGCGTATCACCAAGTCTCCTGGACAAGATCAACAAGGGGCGGGGCGACCCTACCGGCCTTCAACACTTTGTTGACCTGCGCATATCCGAACCAAGCGAGTCTTGCCCGGGGCCGGGAAAGACTTTCCGCCCCGACCACCGCCGCTTTACCGGATCATGGGTGATCATTGGCGGTCGAACGTGGCCGCCACGCTAAGCCCCCCGCTTTTCCGCTGCGTTAACCCACGTTTCGGGCAGGTACCCGGTTCGACTCCGGGGCCCCGCGCGCCCGATTCCGTATACGGCTCCGCGAACGGAGCCCCATCGAGGAGACAGATGTTCGTCAACCCCGTCCGGCACATCACCTTCGACGCCCTGGACCCCTACCGGATCGCCGAGTTCTGGTCCGCGGTGACCGGCTACACCTTCCACCCCGACGACGTCGAGGGGGACGACGAGGTCCTGCTGGAGCCCGGGCAGCCCGGCGTGCCCGGCCTGCTGTTCATCCGGGTCCCGGACACCAAGTCCGTCAAGAACCGCGTCCACTTGGACATCCAGCCGCCGAGCGGAACCCGGGAGGAGACGGTCGAGCGCCTGATCGGGCTCGGCGCCAAGCTCGTGGACGACCGCCGCGACGCGGACGGTGTCGCGGGCTGGGTCGTACTCGCCGACCCCGAGGGCAACGAGCTGTGCATCGAGCGCAGCGCGGGCGAACGCGGCCTCGTCTAGTTCGTCTCTGTCGGATCTTGTCGGCCAGGCCGGATCCGACGGGGACGACCCGGGTCGTCCCCGGCAGGTCAGCAGCCGAAGACGCTTCGCGCCGGAGCGCCGACGCTCCAGGGCAGGGCGATCCACACCGTCTTGCCGCCGTCGTCGGTCGGGGTGACCGAGAGCCGGCCGCCCGCCTCCACCGTCAGCCAGCGGATGATGACCATGCCCCGGCCGTTGTCCTGCTGGACAGCGGCCGGGAGTCGCTTGGGCCAGCGGGGGTGACTGTCGGTCACACCGACGCGCAGCCACTCCTGGCGCTCGAGCCGGATATCGACAGTGAAGGTCGGCGACTGGCCGAAGGTGTGCTGTACGGCGTTGGTGGCGAGTTCCGAGACGATCAGCCGAACGCTGTCGGCGGTGTCGGCGTCATCGGGAAGTCCCCATTCGCTCAGCACCTCCGCGACATAACGTCGGGCAGTGGCGACCGAGGCGGGATCGCTCGGCAGAGTGACGGATGCTTCCTGGTGATCTGCCATGGCGACCGTCCCTTTCCCACCGGGGCGAAAAGCCCCGGATCTGCGCTGGACGCCAGAGTGCCACCCATCGTGCCGTCACATCTGCCTTTCCCCCAAGATATGCATATATCTGTCGCTCGATGCGGTGAACTCTGCTACGGAAGAGCGTATTTGGACGGCAGACTGGTGCGAGCTGTGCCGGTGGAAGGAGGCGGGTGTGCAGCACGGTCCCGCGGTACGCCGACGCAAACTCGGCGAGGAACTGCGTGCTCTGCGCGACCGGTCCGGACTCACCAGTGGTGAGGCGGCCCGGATCGTGGGATGGCACCAGTCGAAAATCAGCCGCATCGAGACAGGCCGCAGTGGGGTCAAACCAGAGGATATCCGGCTGCTCCTCGACGCTTACGGGGAGATCGTCAGCCCGCAGCTGCGTGCCCTGCTGGAGGCGCTGTCGGCCTCGGCGACCGGCCCCGGTCCGGCGGGCGATACCGGCCGCGGCCGCCAGTGGTGGCACGACTACCGGGGGCTGCTGCCGCAGGAGTACCGGGACTTCATCAGCCTGGAGGCGGGGGCCCGGTCGGCCCGTACGGTGGAGCTTTCCGTGGTGCCGGGACTGCTGCAGACCCCCGGATACGCACGGGCCGTGACCCGGGCCGCGCTGGGCGGGCTGCCGGAGCCGAAGGTGGACGCGCTGGTCGACGTACGGCTGACCCGGCAGTCGGTGCTGCGGGCCGATCCCCCGCTGGAGCTGAGCGCCGTACTGGACGAGGCGGTGCTGCGCCGGCAGATCGGCGGGCCGGGGGTGATGGCCGAGCAGTTGCGGCACCTGGTGGAGGTGTCCCGGCTGCCTCAAGTGCGCCTGCAAGTACTGCCGTTCAGCGTCGGAGGGCATCTCGGCCTGACCGGACCGTTCGTTATTTTTTCGTTTCCGGACATCTCTGATCTGGATGTGGTGGTACTCGACCATTTGACGAGTAGCCTCTATCTGGAGCGGAAGGAAGACCTTGAGGCGTACGGCGCCGCGTTCCGCACCATCCAGGCGCACGCCCTCCCGCCCCAGGACTCGTCGGATCTCATCAGCTCACTCGCTGACGACGTGTAAGGAGGCACCCCCGTGTCCGCAACCCCCTTATCCAGCAGCGGACTTCTGATCAGTGCGCGGTGGCGGCGGAGCAGCCGCAGTACCGGAATGAACAACTGCGTGGAAACGGCCGCTCTTCGCGGCGGCCTGCTGGCCGTCCGTGACTCCAAGCGGACGGACGGCCCGGCCGTGCTCTTCACCGGGCCGGCCTGGGACGGCTTCCTCGCCTCCGTACAGCTCGACACGCAGGCGTAGCCCGCCCGCAGAAGCCCAGGACCCGGGCCGAAAGGCCCTACAGGCTCTGGCCGTCCGCGGCTCCGGCGGGCGCGGTCGCCAGGATCGTCGCGACCGCCCGATCGATCTCGTCCCCCGTGAGATCGGCGCGGGCGGTCAGCCGCAGCCGCGAGATGCCGTCCGGCACCGACGGCGGGCGGAAGCACCCCACGGACAGACCCGCCTCGCGGCAGTCTGCGGCCCAGCGCAGTGCCGCCGACGCCGACGGGGCCCGTACCGACACCACGGCCGCGTCCGGCCGGGCCGCGGTCAGGCCGGACGCGGTGAGTCGCCCGTACAGCTGGGCGGCCACCTCGCGGGCGCGGCCCGCGCGCTCCGGTTCCCGCTGGAGCAGGCGCAGGCTCGCCAGCGCCGCGCCTGCGGCGGCCGGGGCCAGCCCGGTGTCGAAGATGAAGGTGCGCGCGGTGTTGACCAGGTGCCTGATCACCCTGGCCGGGCCGAGCACGGCTCCGCCCTGGCTGCCCAGGGACTTCGAGAGAGTCAGGGTGGCGACCACGTCCGGCGCGCCCGCGAGCCCGGCTGCGTGCAGTGCGCCGCGGCCGCCCTCCCCCAGCACGCCCAGCCCGTGGGCGTCGTCGACGACCAGGGCGGCGCCCTCGTCCCGGCAGGCGGCGGCGTACCCGGCGAGCGGCGCGGCGTCCCCGTCCACGGAGAACACCGAGTCGCTGACGAGCAGCGCGCGGCCCTCGTGCGCGGCGAGCGTCTTGCGTGCGGCGTCCGGGTCGGCGTGCGGGACCACCGAGGTCTCGGCGCGCGACAGGCGGCAGCCGTCGACGATCGAGGCGTGGTTGCCCGCGTCGGAGACGACCAGGGTGCCCCGGCCGCTGAGCGCGGTGACGGCGGCGAGGTTGGCCGCGTACCCGGAGGACAGGACGAGCCCGGCCTCGAAACCGCAGAAGGCGGCGAGCTCCCGCTCCAGCTCCGTGTGGAGCTCGGTCGTACCCGTCACCAGACGCGAACCGGTGGCTCCGGCGCCCCAGCGCTCGGCAGCCTCCTGCGCGCCCCTGACGGTCTCGGGGTGCCGCGACAGGCCGAGGTAGTCGTTGCTCGCGAGGTCCAGCAGCGGCGAGACCGACGGCCGGGGGCGCAGCGTACGCACGAGGCCGGCCTCCGCCCGTGCGCGCTCCGCGTCATCGATCCACGCGAAGACGTCCGCCGGGTCGGGAGTGAGCTCGGGCATCGGCACGTCCTCGTGTTTTGTCGGCAGTCCACAGACCTGCCCCGACCCTAGCTCCCGCGACTGTTGCGTCAGGTGTGGTGATACACACACACCCATCCGGCCATGTTGTCCGATCTCTCCTTGGCCGGGAGCGGGGATGTGGTCCAGGATCGGGTGCATGGACCTGCTGAACACCCTGGTGGACAAGGGGCTGCGGCGAGAGCTGCCGACCCGCGAAGAAGCGCTCGCCGTTCTGGCGACTTCTGACGACGAACTGCTCGACGTGGTGGCTGCGGCCGGCAAGGTGCGCCGCCAGTGGTTCGGGCGTCGGGTCAAGCTGAACTACCTGGTCAACCTGAAGTCGGGCCTGTGCCCCGAGGACTGCTCCTACTGCTCCCAGCGCCTGGGGTCGACGGCCGGGATCCTCAAGTACACGTGGCTGAAGCCGGAGGAGGCCTCCCAGGCCGCCGCGGCCGGTGTCGCGGGCGGCGCGAAGCGGGTCTGCCTGGTGGCGAGCGGCCGCGGGCCGACGGACCGGGACGTGGATCGCGTCGGCAGGACGATCGCGGCGATCAAGGAGCAGAACGAGGACGTCGAGGTCTGCGCGTGTCTCGGCCTGCTCTCGGACGGCCAGGCGGAGCGGCTGCGGGACGCGGGCGCGGACGCCTACAACCACAACCTCAACACCTCCGAGGCCACGTACGGCCAGATCACCAAGACCCACACCTACGCGGACCGCGTCGACACGGTGCAGAAGGCGCACGGCGCCGGTCTGTCCGCGTGCTCCGGTCTGATCGCGGGCATGGGCGAGAGCGACGAGGACCTGGTCGACGTGGTCTTCTCGCTGCGCGAGCTGGACGCGGACTCGGTGCCGGTCAACTTCCTGATCCCGTTCGAGGGAACCCCGCTGGCCAAGGAGTGGAACCTCACCCCTCAGCGCTGCCTGCGGATCCTGGCAATGGCGCGCTTCGTCTGCCCCGACGTCGAGGTCCGCCTCGCGGGCGGGCGCGAGGTGCACCTGCGCTCGATGCAGCCGCTGGCCCTGCACGTGGTCAACTCGATCTTCCTCGGCGACTACCTGACCAGTGAGGGCCAGGCCGGTCAGGCTGACCTCGACATGATCGCGGACGCCGGTTTCGAGGTGGAGGGCGCCGGTACGTCGACCCTTCCCGCGCACCGCTCCGAGGTCGCGGCCGCCGCCACCGGCGGGGGCTGCGGTTCGAACGGCGGCGCCTCCCTGTGCGGTTCGGGCGCGCCCGCCGAGGGCGACGCCCAGGCCGCGGGCTGCGGCACGGCCTGCGGCGGCTGCTCCGGCCACGCTCCGGCGGCGGAGACTCCCGCACCGGTCCAGGCCGAGGCCGGCGGGGTCCGGCCGGAGCTGGTGGCGGTACGCCGCCGCGGCGCGGGGACGGACATCGCCCCCAATGCCTGATCGGCTCAACCGCTCGTCGGCCGGCGCGGAACTGCTCGCGCTGGACCGGCAGCACGTCTGGCACCCGTACGGCCCGATGCCCGGGCGGCAGGAGCCGCTGGTCATCGCCTCCGCCTCGGGTGTGCGGCTGCGGCTCGCCGACCCGTCCCAGGGGCACGGCCACACGGAGCTGGTGGACGGCATGTCCTCCTGGTGGTCGGCGATCCACGGCTACAACCACCCGGTGCTCAACGAGGCCGCGACCGCTCAGCTCGGTCTGATGTCGCACGTCATGTTCGGCGGGCTCACCCATGAGCCCGCCGTCCGGCTCGCCGCGAAGCTCGTGGAGATCACCCCGCCGGGGCTGGAGCACGTCTTCCTCTCCGACTCGGGCTCGGTGTCCGTCGAGGTCGCGGTCAAGATGTGCCTGCAGTACTGGCGTTCGCTGGGACGGACCGGCAAGACCCGGCTGCTGACCTGGCGCGGCGGATACCACGGGGACACCTGGCAGCCGATGTCCGTCTGCGACCCCGACGGCGGCATGCACGAGCTGTGGCAGGGTCACCTGCCCCGGCAGGTCTTCGCGGACGCGCCGCCCGGCGATTTCCACACCCCGGTCGACCCGGCGTACGCCGACCACCTGCGCTCCATGATCGCCGCGCACGCGGACGAGCTGGCCGCGGTCATCGTGGAGCCGGTGGTGCAGGGTGCGGGCGGCATGCGCTTCCACCACCCCGACCACCTGCGGGTGCTGCGCGAACTGTGCGACGAGTACGGGGTCCTGCTGATCCTGGACGAGATCGCGACGGGCTTCGGCCGTACGGGCGCGCTGTTCGCGGCCGACCACGCGGGGATCACGCCGGACGTGATGTGCCTGGGCAAGGCGCTGACAGGCGGCTACCTCACGCTGGCGGCCACCCTGTGCACGGAGCGGGTGGCGAACGGCATCTCCCGCGGCGAGGTCCCGGTGCTGGCGCACGGACCGACCTTCATGGGCAACCCGCTGGCCACGGCCGTGGCCCTGGCCTCCGTCGAGCTGCTGCTCGGCCAGGACTGGGCGACGGAGGTCAAGCGTATCGAGGCGGGGCTGCGGACGGGCCTGGCCGCCGCGGCCGACATCCCCGGGGTGAAGGACGTACGCGTCCTGGGCGCGATCGGCGTGGTGCAGCTCGACCACGAGGTCGACGTGGCCGCCGCCACCCGGGCGGCTGTGCGCGAGGGCGTGTGGCTGCGGCCGTTCCGGGACCTGATCTATGTGATGCCGCCGTTCGTGACCGGCGACGAGGACGTGAACCGCATCTGCCGCGCCGTGTGCGCGGCGGCGCAGGAAGGCTGAGATGGCTGAGATGCCCGTGCTGATGGTGACCGGGACGGGCACCGAGATCGGCAAGACGGTGGTCACGTCGGCGATCGCGGCGGCCGCGGTGGCGGCAGGCCGCTCGGTCGCGGTGCTCAAGCCGGCGCAGACGGGTGTCGGCCCGCTGGAGCCGGGGGACGCCGCGGAGGCCGTCCGGCTGGCCGGGCCCTCCGTCACGGCGCTGGAACTGGCCCGCTACCCGGAGCCCTTGGCCCCGGACACGGCGGCCCGCCGCTCGGGGCTGGCGACCCTCTCCCCGGCGCAGATCGCGGAGGCCGCGCGGAGGCTGTCGCTGGACCACGACCTGGTGCTGGTGGAGGGCGCGGGCGGGCTGCTCGTCCGCTTCGACGAGGCGGGCAACACGCTGGCCGACGCGGCCCGCCTCCTGGGCGCGCCGACGCTGATCGTCGCCCCGGCGGGCCTCGGCACGCTCAACTCCACCACCCTGACGGCGCAGGCCCTGCGGGCCCGCGACCTCACCCCGCTGGGCGTGGTGGTCGGTAGCTGGCCGCAGAACCCGGACCTGGCGGCCCGCTGCAATCTCGCGGACCTCACGAAGTCCTCCGGCCTGCCGCTGCTGGGCGCGGTCCCTGAGGGCTCGGGCACCCTCACGCCGGACCGCTTCCGGGCATCGGCCCCGTCCTGGCTGGCCCCGCCCCTGTCGGGCACGTGGTCGGCCCGGTCCTTCCTCACCACCTGGCCCCCACCCCCCTTCACCCCGGCCGACGCCAGCCCCGCCGGCGTTTGAGGCGTGGGGTCCGGGGCGGAGTCCCGCTCCTTCAGCCACTCCACCGGCCGAGGCGCGGGGCACGGTCCCGGCCGAGCACCGAGGCGCGGCCCGGCGGCTGTCCGAGCGGCTTGACCCACCGCGTCCACTGCTCCTGCGGCCGGTACCCCACCGCGCCCCACACCCGGTGCGCCCGCTCGTTCCGGTCGAGCACCATCGCGTCCCCGCGCCGCCCGCCGAGCTCCACGAAGCGCTCCTCGGCGGCGGCCAGCAGGGCGGCCCCGATGCCCTGCCTGCGGTGCCCGGGGTGCACGGCCAGCCGGTAGAGGTGACAGCGCCACCCGTCGAAGCCCGCGATCACCGTGCCGACGAGCTCGCCGTCGCACCGGGCGAGCAGCAGCGCCCGCGGGTCCCGCTCGTGCAGTCGCTCGACCCCGGCGAGATCGTCGCTGATACTCGTTCCCTCCGCGGCGGCCTTCCAGAAGTCCAGAACAGCGGCCAGGTCGGCGGCCGACGCGGGGCCGATATGAAGATCAGTCATCTCCGGATCCCATCATCCGGCCGCGCTCCCCCAAAAGAATGATCTGTTCCCTTTGCTCGTCCTTTACCATGTGGTGAAAGGTCCTCCTTGAGTGAAAGGTGTGAGCGTCCGCCCATGGGCGAGCCTCCCAGTCCCCGACATACCCGTTCGCGACATCGCGCGGTCCCCCGCTTCCTGGCCGATCATGGGACGGAGGTGATCGACCGATGACCGAAGTGCTCCTGCTGCTCGTGGCACTGCTGCTCTGCCTCATCTGCGGAGTCTTCGTCGCGGCCGAGTTCTCACTGACGACCGTCGAGCGCAGCGAACTCGAACGAGCCGTCGAGCGCGGCGAGCGCGGCGCCGACAGCGCCCTGGCCGCCGTCCGCACCCTGACGTTCCAGCTCTCCGGCGCCCAGCTCGGCATCACCGTCACCGGCCTGGTCATCGGCATGATCTCCAAGCCGTCGATCTCCGCCCTGCTCCAGGGCCCCTTCGAAGCCCTGGGCCTGTCGGCCGCCACCGCGTCCTCCGCCGCCCTGATCCTCGGCACCGTCCTGTCGACCGTCGTCCTGATGGTCGTCGGCGAGCTGGTGCCCAAGAACTGGGCGATCTCCTCCCCGCTCGCCCTCGCCAAGCGCGTGGCGACCATGCAGCGGGTCTTCAGCCGGGTTTTCAGGCCCCTGATCAGCCACCTCAACACCACCGCGAACCACATGGTGCGCCGCCTCGGCATGGAACCGGCCGAGGAACTGGCCTCCGCGCGCACCCCGCAGGAGCTGGTCGCCCTCGCGCGCCACTCCGCGAAGGCGGGCGCGCTGGAGAAGGACACGGCCGAGCTGTTCGTCCGGACGCTGAACCTCGCCGACCTGACCGCGGAGAACGTGATGACCCCGCGCGTCCAGGTCACCGCGCTCGACGTGCAGACCACCGCGGAGGACGTGGCGAACGCGACGCTGGCCACCGGCCTGTCCCGCTTCCCGGTCTACCGCGGCAGCCTCGACACCGTCGTCGGCACCGTCCACATCAAGGACGTACTGGCCCTGCCGGCTGCGGAACGCCGCCGCCGTCCCGTGTCGCAGCTGCTGCGCGAGCCCCTGCTCGTACCGGAGTCCCTCACCGTCGACCGGCTGCTGGACCGGCTGTCGGGCAAGCAGACGATGGCCGTGGTCATCGACGAGTACGGCGGCACGGCCGGAGTGGCCACGCTGGAGGACATCGTCGAGGAGGTCGTCGGCGAGGTCCGCGACGAGCACGATCCGCACGAGACCCCGGACCTCGCCACGGCCGGTACGGACGAGTCGGGGCGCCTGCTGTACTCCGCCGACGGCGCGGCGCGCACCGACCAGCTCCAGCGGATCGGCCTGCGCGTGCCGGACGGTCCGTACGAGACCCTGGCCGGTCTGATAGCGACCGAGCTGGGCCGGATCCCCGAGGTCGGCGACCGCATGGAACTGAACGGCTGGCGCCTGGACGTGGTGGACGCCGTCGGGCGCCGGGCCTCGCGCGTGCTGCTGCACGCCCCGGCCGGGACCGCCGAGGGGACGGAGGAGGGCCGATGACCGTCGTCCAGCTGCTGATCGGCCTGGCGACCCTGGTCGTCAACGCCTTCTTCGTCGGCGCGGAGTTCGCGCTGATCTCGGTCCGGCGCAGCCAGATCGAGCCGTACGCCGAGCAGGGCGACCGGCGGGGCCACGCCGTCCTGTGGGGCCTGGAGCACCTGTCGGCCCTGATGGCGGCGGCCCAGTTGGGCATCACGCTGTGCACCCTGGTGCTGGGTGTGGTGGCCGAACCGGCCATCGCGCATCTGCTGACCCCGCTGTTCGACCTCGTCGGCGTACCGGCCGGGCTCACCCACGTGATCTCCTTCGTGGTGGCGCTGACGCTGGCGACGTACCTGCACATGCTCTTCGGCGAGATGGTGCCGAAGAACGTCGCGCTGGCCGAGCCCGTGCGCACCGCGCTCCTGCTGGGGCCGCCGCTGGTGACCCTCACCCGGGCGCTGCGACCGATGATCTTCGCGATCAACGCCTTCGCCAACGCCCTGCTGCGCCTGCTGCGGGTGGAGGTCAAGGAGGAGGTCGCGGCGACCTTCACGGACGACGAGCTGGCCCGGATGGTCAAGGACTCCAGCGACGCGGGGCTCCTCGACTACCGGGCGAGCGAGCGCCTGCACGACGCCCTGGAACTGGGGCGTCGGCCCGTGACCGATGTCGTGCTGCCTGCGGACCGGGTGGTCACCGCCCGCGAGGGCATCAGCGCCGCCGGGCTGGAGCGGCTGTCGGGCGAGTCCGGGTACTCCCGGTTCCCGGTGGTGGACGCGCAGCACAAGATCCTGGGCTACCTGCACGTGAAGGACGCCCTGGACGTGGACGACGAGGACCGGGACGAGTCCTTCCCGGTGTCGGCGCTGCGGCCGATCGCCCAGGTACGGGCGGAGACCCCGCTGGACGACGTGCTGACCGCCATGCGGCGCAGCCGTACGCACCTGGCGGCGGTCCTCGGGACGGACGGCGCCATGACGGGCCTGGTGACGATGGAGGACGTACTGCGGGAGCTGTTCGGCAGGCCCGCCTCGGCATGATCCTTCGGGGCGTGCAGTCCCCGGCCCTGCGGGGCCGGGTACCGCGCGGTAACATCTTCTCCGCCATGGAGATGAATGCCTCTTACACCAGTTTCGTCGCGGTCGGCGACTCCTTCACCGAGGGAATGTCCGACCTGCTCCCAGACGGCTCCTACCGCGGCTGGGCCGATCTGCTGGCCGTCCGCCTCGCGGCGCGCGAGCCGGGCTTCCGCTACGCGAACCTCGCGGTCCGCGGCAAGCTGATCGGGCAGATCGCCGAGGACCAGGCCCCGGTGGCGGCGGCGATGGGCGCCGACGTGGTGACCCTGGTGGGCGGGCTGAACGACGCCCTGCGCCCGAAGGTGGACATGGGCCGGGTCCGCGACCACCTTGAGTCGGCCGTGGAACTCCTCGCCCCCTCCTGCAAGCGCCTCGTCCTGATGCGCTCCCCCGGGCGCAACGGTCCGGTGATGGAACGCTTCCGGCCGCGCATGGAGGAGCTCTTCGACACCATCGAGGAGCTCGCCGCACGGCACGGCGCCGTGGTGGTGGACCTGTACGGGGCCCCCGCGCTCGCGGACCCCCGGATGTGGGACGTCGACCGGCTGCACCTGACCGCCGAGGGGCACCGCCGGGTGGCTGAGGCCGTCTGGCAGGCACTGGGCCTGCCCGCGGAACTGGACTGGCGCACCGAACTGCCGGCCGAGGCTCCCCCCGGCTGGAGCGTGCGCCGGGCCCAGGACCTGAGCTTCGCCCGGCAGCACCTGCTCCCCTGGATCGGCCGCCGCCTGACGGGCCGCTCCTCCGGCGACGGCCGCCCGGCCAAGCGCCCCGACCTGCTGCCGTACGGGGACACCCCGCTCTCGTAGCAAGGCACAATCCCGGGCGGTGGCCCTACCTGCGTAAACACACAGCGGTGGCCCAAGTAGAATCCCTCCACTGTTCTACAGGGAGCCAGGTTCTCGCAGGTCAGGATCATTTCAGCGGCGACGTGAGAGATCGTTTCTCACAATCTCTCACACGAGCTCTTTTTGATCTCCGCCGTGGAAGACGTCGAGAGCTGCGGCGGCGCCCCTCATGTCCTCGGCTTCGATGGACACGTACTTGCGCTTGGTGAAGGCCGCGTTCGTGTGGCCGGCCCACGCCGCGAGGATGACGTCGGGCACGCCACTGAGGGCCAGCGCCTTCAGGACTGAGTGCCGCGCGTCGTACAGCCGCACCCGGCGAAGCTTCAGGTCCACCATCATCTGGTAGGCGTACTCCCGTAGCTGCCGCGTGTTCAGCGGGATGCCCAGCTCGTTCACGGCGACGTATCCCGCCTCGGTGTACGCCTCGCCCGCACGCTCCTTCTCCCGGGCCTGCTGCAGGCGCAGGGCACGCAGCGCTTCCCAAGGCCCGCGGGGCAGGGGAAGTACCCGCTCGCCGGATGCCGTCTTGGTGTCCTTCTCCAGCACGCGATGGTTGCCGATCATCGTGCGCGTCTGGTTGATGGACAGCAGACCGTCCTCGAGGTCTACGTCGATCCATCGCGCGCCGCACACTTCGGCCGGCCGAAGCCCCATCAGGGACAGCAGCAACGGCGCGAACAGGCGGTCCTCATGGATGCCGCGGATGAACGTCTGCACCTCGGCGACGGTCCACGGCTTGACCTGCTGACGCTCCCGCTTGTCCGTCTTCTTGTCGGCGAGCGAGGGCCGGACCTCGGCGGCCACGTTGACGGCTACCAGCTTTCGGACGACAGCACGGGACAGCGCACCCCGCAGCCGGGTCAGGACCCCCTCAACCGTGGACACCATCAGGCGCGTGCCCTTCTCCCCGCCCCTGCGGCGGCCGGCAGCCACCAGCTCGTCAACGAAGTCGCGCACGTCGTCCTCGGTGAGCTCCTGGAGGCGGATGTGCCCAAGCTGGTCGTAGACGTGCACCAAGGCCAGGCGGTACGTGCGGATCGTCGTCTCCTCGACGTCGCGCCGCTTGTACTCCAGCCACTGATCCAGCCACTCACCCAGCGAGATCTTGTTGGGGACGATGAGCGTGCCTGCCGCGCGGCCAGCCTGGATACGGGCCCGCTCCGCCAGGACTTCCTTCTGAGTGCTCCTGGTGATGGTGAGCTGAATCCGCTTGCCAGTCTCGTCGCGGCCAGCGTCGACGACCGTCCGCCACCGCACGGTGCCGTTCTGCAATGTGATCTTCTTGATGGGGTCCGGCATGCCGTGCTCCTTGGTCGTGAGCCACCCGAGCGGGCGCAGCTGCTCATGTGCGGGTGGTGGGTTGGACGTACATATGGGGCGGGCTCGGGTTGCGCTACAGCAGCCCGGGGTGGGCCTCGGGTGGCCGCCGGCGGCCGGGCTTCGGGGCGGCAGCGCGGGCTGCGGCGGCCTCGGCGGACGTCTTCACCCGGTGGCACGGCGCACAGACGCCCTGCAGGGCCTCCAGCTGGTGATCGTCGGTCATCGCCTCTATGTGGTCGGCGATCGTGCTCGGCCGTACTCCGCAGATCCGGCACAGGACGTCCCGGGCGAGCACCTGCGCCCGGATCTTCCGCCAGTCCTTCGGCAGGCGGCTCACCCGCGAGGACGTTCCCCAGTTGTGGGCCATGACGGCCCTCCCTTCACGTGGTTGGTCAGCGCAGGACGATGACGCGGCCCTTGCCGGGCAGTCCCGCCCTGGCCTTCTCCTTGCCGAGCCCCTTGGCCACGGCGTCGACCCGGCACTGCCAGGCGAGGACTGCGGCGACTGCGGCGTCGATCTTCCGTGGCGAGTCGGGGTGTTCCTTGGCTATCTGCGCCCCGACACGGGACTGCCGACGCCTCGAGTTGAGGACATGCCGCGTCAGCACGCTGGACCCGTCATGGGTGAGCTCGTTCTCGACGACCGACCCCCGGAACTTCTCCAGCGCCCGGACGATCAGATGGGCACGGCCGCCTGTCATCCACCATTCGATGGGATGCTGCGCCGTCGACTTCACCTTCAGCCGACGCCCGTGCTTGGCCTCCCACGCCGCTACGTGGGACTCCCACTTCGCGGGGTCGGCGTACATGCCCACCACCCGGTACCGCTTGAACGCGTCCTCGACCGTGGCCAGAACCTCGACCACGGGCACGTGCCAGTTCTCGCCCGCAAGCCCGTCCGGCTGTTCCCAGCATCCGATCAGGAACAGGTGGCCGTCCGAGACACGGCAGCCGACGAGGGCCGTGGCGTCCGTCACGCCGCGGGAACGGCTGCGGGATCCGTCGAAGCCCAGAACCACCGCCTCCTTGTCGCCGACCACCTTGTCGATGCCCGCGACTGCGGCCCACTCCGGCTGGGAAATCCAGGAGTCGGAGGCGTGGGTGATCTGGCCGAGGTAGAAGCGGCGGGCGTCCTGAGGGTCGGTGTCCGGGTCCCAGACTTCGGCCGCGATCCGCTCGAGGTTCACCCAGCCGCCGGCCTGCACTGCGGAGTCTCCGTAGGCGTGGCGCAGGCCTGCCATTAGAGAGTCCCGGTCGGCCATGTCTGTCTCCGGCGGCGCCTCCCGGTGGTCGTACAGCAGGCCCTCGTCGCGGGCGCGGCCCTCCCGGATCCGCTTGAAGTACTCGGCCGACGACTCCGCGACGGACCCGCCACCCGGGATATAGGCGTTCGGGGACTCCACGGACACGCCGCCGGTCTTGCCCAGGTTGCGCCGGAGCGTCGCGGCGAGCTTCACGCCGCCGTTCGACGGCCGCCACTCCTCCGTCTGGTCCAGGACGCACCAGACGGGCCGGTTGCCCTCCCGGGACGTGGCCGCCGACGTCACGAACTCGATGCGGCCCTTGGGGAGGTTCACGAACGTCTCGAGCGGCTCGATGCCCGGATACTCGTCCAGCGCCGGCCCTTCCCGCAGCATCTCCAGCAGCGGAGCCCACGCGTTCTTCGTCTGGTCCTCGGAGACGGCGGCCAGCTGGAGCCACGGCGTGCGCAGGGAGGCCCACGGACGGCCCGCCGGCTCCCCGTTGGCGTCCCAGCCGTCCGGGACGACGTCGGCCAGAGCCTCGGCGCACGTGAGGGCCGCCAGCAGAGGCGACTTGCCCCACCCCTTCGGCCGGGACAGGACCGCCCGCCGGTACCGGCGCTCACCCGTCCGCGGGTCAACTGCGTACAGGTTCAGGACGAACTGGGCCTGCTCGCGCGTCAGTCGGAACGGCACGTACTCGGAGCGGTCCGGGGCGGCCAGGTAGGTGTGCATCCAGTTGATGACCTGGTACCCCAGGGTGGGCAGCTCGCCCGCATATCTAGGCCCCCGCCACGGCATCCGCTCCACCCCCCGGCAGCACCTTCAGGTCGCCGAACTGCTCCTCGGCCGAGGAGCCGGCTGGCCGCTTGCTGTCGGCCTCGTCGGCCTGGGCGAACTGCATGCGGAGCCTCGCCCGGTCCTCGGGCGTCGCGCCGAACTTGGCCACCCGCAGGCGCAGCTCGGCGCCGGCCGTCGACTCCCCGTTCCAGTGCCGGGCGTGCACCAGGGCCGTGTCACGCAGGAACGACCAGTCGGTCGAGGTGAAGTGCTCGGCCTGCGGGGACGCCTTCCACATCTCCCACCACTCCAGGGTCGCCGCGGGCCACGGCACCTCGACCATCTCGTCGCCCTGGCGGGCGCGCAGCGGCGGCAGTTCGGGCGCCTCGGCCTGCTCGAACCGCAGGACTGCCTGTTGATGCCCGTCCTTGCGGTGGCCGGCGCGGCGCCGGGGGTCCTTCGGGGCGGGTCCACGACCAGCCATGGCGCTCCTCCTAGCTCAAGATCCAAAAGCCCCAGACGTGGGGCCACAGACGGCATGAACACGACTCCGATCCGGATAACCCCAGGTGGGGTGTATCCCCCCAGGTCAGAGGCGTGATCAATTGGGTGCCCCGGGCGGACCGTGTGGCCCGTCCGGGGCTGCGGCGCTGGTGCGGCTCGAGGTAGCCGGCTCCGCACCATCGGTTCGACGCTCGTCGAGAGATCACGATGTCGATGCCATTGACGCCGAGTTCATGGGTCACGCGCTGAGCACCTGCGTGACGTAGGTCGCGGCGGACCGAGGGGAGAGGGCCGACCGGTGGGCGTGGCCGGCGTCCCGCCACAGCGCTACCTGGGCGCTGCGTTCCCTGACTTCGCCGGGCGTTGCGAGGCTGAGCGTGAGCTGGTTCTGGCGCACGAGGTACACCCAGCGCGCGACGGGCTGCTGCCGTAGGTCTCGCCAGTCGTGCAGCACGGGCGCCATGTTCTGCCAGTCGCCATCCATGACGGCCTGCACGGTGGGCTGAGGGAAGTGGGCGACAGCGAACAGGGCGTTGTCCCTGCCTCCGTCGCCTCCCGCGACGCTCACGATGTCGGCTCGATCGTTGATGAGCTGTTCCAGCTGAGCTGCTGCTCCCTCGGCCTTGGTGTACGCGGCCGAGTGGACGGGGTTGTTCCAGTCCAGCCGTGACGCCTCGATGAGGGAGGGGTCGGCGGGCAGCTTGGCCGCGGCCTTGGCAACGACAGCCACCAGGGTGGTGAACTCCGTGACCAGGCCGGCGATCCACTTGGGCACGGCGTCTCTCGTGGCGGTGATGAAGCGCTGGTCGGCTTCCTCAGTGAACAGGTCGGCGGCCCGCCGGGTGACGTCGGCGAGGCGGAGCGCTTCGGCGTGCTGCTGAATGACGGCGGCGGCTTCGGCGGCGGTGGCGGGCAGAGCCGGACGCTCGGGGTCGGGGGTGCGGCCAGCGTCGAATACCGCGGCCTGCAGGCGCTTCGCCTCGTACACGTCCTCGGGGACGGGCAGCTTGCGCCGCTCGGCGGCACGGATGGCCCTGTCCGCGTCGGCGGTGGTGGCTGAGTTGAACATCAGGCTGCCTCCATGTCCTCGTCGGCCAGGGCGTGGGCCTGGGCGTCGGACAGCCGGTCGAGGCCGCCGGGCTTGGGCAGGAGGAACTGCATGGCGTGCTTGGTCTCCCAGAAGTCGTCTCCGGTGCCGGGCAGGCCGTTCCACTCCTGGGCGGCTTCGCCGAAGCCGGGGGTGTTGGCGGCGTGCTGGTCGACGACGTCGGTCCAGCCCCAGCCGTTGGCGTGGGCGGCGACGGCCTGGGCGAGGGTGTGGTCGCCGTCGCGGTTGGCGCGGGCGAGGGTCTCGGCTGCGATGCGCGGGTTGTCGATGGCTGCGGCCCGGTCGGCGGCGTCTCGGCGGGCGAGGACGGTGCCGGGGTCGGCGTTGCTGGTGCTGCCGAACATCTTCCGGTCGAGCTGCTCGCGTCGGCTGGCAAGGTCGGCGAGTTCTGCCTGGCGGACGTGCTCGAGCTGCTGGGAGGCCTGCGACCATGCCTTCGCGGCGAGGACCTGGCGGGCGTGGTCGCTGTAGGCGCGGTTGCTCTGGATGCGGTCGAGCTGCTGCTGGTAGCGCTCGCGGATCTGCTCGGCGTTCATGAGAGGTTCCCTTCGGTGGCTTCGGGGTGGGGCTGATAGTTGGGGCAGACGGGGGCGTGGGCGTCGGTGCAGGGGCTGCGGTAGTCGGTGTGGAGGCGGGCGCCGCAGCCGGTGGAACACAGCCGGTACCGGCCGCGGCGGACGGCAGTGCCGCAGGCCTCGCAGAGGAGTGGCACCCGCCGCCGTGGCCGACTCATGGCTTTTCCTTCGGGCTTGCGATGTACGGGTGAACGTCGAACCGCGGGGACGGCTTACGACCCCGCCGGCCGTTCTCCGGAGGCGGGATCAGGGCGAGCCAGCCGTATTCCTCGAGCTGCAGCAGGACGTCGTTCATGACGTCCATCTCCGTGGCCCACTCGCGGCCCTTCAAGGCCTGCCAGGCGTCACGGGCAGAGAAGGCGTCCCCGGGGCTGCTGCGGCCCCGGAGCCACCCGACGACGTCCCTGAGGGGCTTGACGGCGCCTTCCCGGTTCTTGCCCATGAGGTCAAACACGGCGCGGGCGTGCGCGATGAAGTACGGGGTCATGGCGAGGACGTCCGTGATGCGCTGGTGGTCGATCTCGCGGGCCCCGGGGTCCTCGTAGAGGGTGAGGCAGGCCGCGACCCGGATGAGCTGACCGCGCAGCTTGCCCGCCCAGTCGGCGAGGTCGTGCAGGTCCCCGCCGGGCTTCCGCCGCTTGGCGAACGCGTTATAGAACTCCCCGAACGCCTTCCGGGCCGGTTCCGTCAGCTCGATCGTCAGCACGTCGGGGCAGGCCCAGACGCGCTTAATGAGGTCACGGATCCGGTGGTCGTAGGCGCTGGCCAGGTGCGCGGGCACGGGCGGGGAGTCGAAGGTGTCCTCGTCCGTGGGCGCGGGCTTGGCGTACAGGAAGCGACCCAGGAGTCCGGACTGCCTAAACTCGGGGTTCTGCTTCTCCAGTCCGGAGATGATGCCGGGCTGCACGATCAGCCCCAGGGCCAGGAACGTGTGAGACATCCGCGAGGACGCCCGGCCGGTCCGGTCGATGGTGTACGGGCCGCCCGTGTACGCCTCGAGCAACAGGTCAGTGTTGGCCTTTCCGTTGTTGCCGTACAGGCCTGCCGCGACCTTGAACAGTCCGCCCTCAGAAGCCAGGGAGCCGATTCGGCCGCCCTGCTCGTACATGCGCTTGGCGAGCGCTTCGAGGGTGATGTCGCGGACCAGGAGCCGGGGCAGCTCCGGGGCGTCGCCCAGCTCGAGGAGCTTCACGCGGGCTGCCTCGGCGTCCGCCTCAGCCGACAGCCGCTTGTCACTGTCGGAGTTGGCGGCGTTCTGCTCGGCCTTCGTCATGCGGGCCGTGGTGATGCGGATCTCCTGGGCGGTCGCCTCGACGTCGGGGCGGGCCGCGTCCATCAGCTCCTCCTCGATCTCCCGGAGCGGGTTGGCGGCGGCGTTCAGGGCGGGGGTCTTCTTCTCCGAGGAGTCCGCCAGGGCCGCCAGGTACAGAGCCGTCGACTCCTGCCAATCGGACTTCACCTGCACTCGCCGCCGGCCACCGGTCGCCGTGGAGATGGTCGCCAGCGCGGCGAACGCCACCAGGTCGACGGGCACCTGAAGGGACTCGGCAGCCGCGGTGACGAACTCCCCGAGACTCCCCAGCGAGGCGATGGGGAACGGCGGTACCGGGGCCGCCGCCAGAGAGACCGGCTCATCCCAACCGCCATCGAGGATCTGCGTCCCAGAAATCCCAGAACTCGGATCCGGTCCCGCTCCTTGGGACGGCACCGCCATTGTGGGATTTGTGGGATGCGAATCTGGGGTGAGCAGATCCGGGTAGCCGAGCCCCGCCGCAAGGTGATCCGTGATGTCCTTACCTCGCGCCGGCTCCAGCACCCGGACCGGGATCCCGGCCTCCTGTACCGAGGCCACGACGGCCGCGGCGTGCTTGGCGCCCGGCTCGTCGCGATCACGGATGACGATGACCTCAGAGGCGCCGGCCAAGGCGCGGGTGTAGTCGGCGGTCCACTTCCCCGCTCCTCCCACGTTGCAGGTGGCGGTGGCACCGGTGGCCCGAAGGTTGTCGACGTCCTTCTCGCCCTCGACGACGAACACCGGACTGCCGGTCTTCACCGCCTCGAGGACTTCGGGGAGCCGGTAGAGCACCCGGCGGATGCCGGACACCCCGGCCGTGCCGTCGGGCCGGTACTGCCGGAACGTCTTGCGCTCCCCGTCGTAGCCCGGCTCGATACGCCGCACGACGTACAGCACCTGGCCGTGTTCGTCGACGTAGGGGTACTCGGCGACGACCTGGGGGCGCTCCCGCTTCTGCAGGGGCTCGTCGAACAGGTCCGCCATGGTCAAACCCAGGGCACTGACGACGTCCTCGGTCGCACAGCCGGCGTGGCAGTTGATGACCACGCCCTTGGCGCCGTTCGTGACCGACAGGGACGGGGCCCGGTCCTCGTGCGCCACGCACTGCCAGGCATTACCGCGGCCCTTGCTGCCGCGGAACTCCAGCGCCTCGATGACGCGTCCGTATGCGCTCATACGGCCACCGCCGGTGCCCGCAGAACGACGACGTAGACCGTGCTGCAGGGGCCCGTCTTGAGGACGGAGCGCACGAGAGGGAGTGGCACCCGGTGGAGGTGAGGATGGCCGCAGCCGGGGCACCGTTCGACCTTGACCTGCCGGTGCCACATCCCCGAACGGGACCTGTACGTGTCCACCCGACCCGCTACACGTGGGGCCTGGTCCTGTGAGAGGCTGGTGATAGTCGACCCGCCAGCCGCGGAGACTTTCGGATCCCGAGTACGTGCCCCGTACTCGGGATCCTGTGCGTTATGGGTCATGAGGCTTCTCGTTCCTCCCCGGACAGCAGGCGGATGAGGTCTGCGGTGATGACGACGTGCCGGCTGCCGAAGGGAATGGTCTTGACGGGGGACTGTCCCGCTTTGATCCGCTCGTGCAGGTGGCTCTTGCTGCAGCCGAGGGCTTCGGCTGCCTGGGGGATGCCGATGGTGGCGGGCCAGCTGCGGATGACGGCGAGGGTGGGCCGGCTCTTCGAGACGAGCTTGTTCACGCCGCGGCTCCGTTGTGCTCGGCATCCCACTGGTCGAGGCAGTCGGGGTCGTAGAGCCAGTTCTGCCCGCGCTTGACGGCGCCGGGGATGTACCCGCTGTAGCGCCAGCGTCGGACGGTGGCCGGTGCAACGCGGTAGCGGCGGGCCACTTCCGCGGTCGTCAGGTACTTATCGATGCGTCCCTGCAGGGCATTCATGGGTCCCTCTCTGGGGTGTCGATGACTGATTGGAACATCACGACACCCTCTGTTGTACATGGCCTGTCGTGATTGGTCAATCAGGGTGTCGCGATGGCGCATCCGCGTTGACTAGCGTCGGAATCGGGCATACCGTCGGGCTGTGATTACCGACGAGGACCTTCCTGCGCCGTGGCGAGTTGTCGCCTCTCCCATCGATCAGGAGCGGGCAGCTGCGCTTGACGCGACGGCTGGACTGCCGACTGGGGCCGACGATCTGGCCCTGGTCTCCTGGGACTTGCTCGAGAACGCCGAGACATCCCGGCGCGTCATGCTGCGGATGGGTAGTGGCGAATCGGGAGTCGAGATCACGGGCGTGTACGTTCCCGGTCCTGGTTCAGTCGGCATTGGGGAGTTGCGGAGTATCCCGCTCGCGGCCATCGAGGCGGCTGTCCGATCCCGTACCGCTCAGGCCACCGCCCGGGTCAGTGCCGCCCTGATGGCCGGTCCCGACGAGGACGGTCCGCTCGGGAATCCGACCGGGCCCAACGACACTCGCTTCTACGGCCGTCTCGCTCTGCGGTACCTCCGCCTAGCCGGCATCTCACACCGGCCAGCTACCGACTTGGCGAAGGAGGAGGGTGTCACGCCTCGTACCGCCCAACGGTGGATCTCCCGCGCTCGAGAGCTCGGGCTTCTCCCGCCTGGGAGGCCGGGGCGAGCCTCCTAATCCCCCCTTCCAGGGGCCCTGCGGCTACTAGCTGCAGGGCCCCTTTACCGTCGCTACCTTGCAGGTCAGGGGCCTCTACCTGCCCCGCTACCGGGGTAAAGAGGTCCCGCTACTTTGGGGCCCTTCGGGGACCGGCCCGGACCTGCGTTACACAGGCCCGGATCGGGGCCCAAGTAGCGCCCCTCCCCGCTACCCGGTGAAGGGGACGGCGCCCTCGATGTCGCGGCGTTGGTAGCCGGCGCCGTTCACGCCTTCGATCTTCACTTGCTTGCTGGTGCGCTTCACGCCTGCCTGGTCGAGCTCCTTGGCGAGGCGGTCGGCGTCGTAGTCGCCGTAGTTGTCCTCGTCGAGGTTGGCCAGCCGGTCGAGGAGATCCCTCGTGTACATGCGGGGGCTGTGCTTCATGACCTCGAGGACGTCGGAGATGATCGCGGGTACGCGCAGGCCCTGCTCTTCGGCCCCGGTGACGAGGTCGCCCGCGGCGTCGCCGGTGAGCTGGCCGATCTCCTTGCGCATCGTCCGGCCCTTGGCGCACATGGTGTTGAACTCGGCGGTGGTCAGCAGGTCGTTCTTGACGGTGGCGAACGACGCCGGGCCGGTCACCAGGACGACGACACCCATGTGGTCCTCCGACAGGACTGACGCGTCCGCGCCCATGCTGGCCTTGCCCTTGCCGAGGACCATGTCCGACGAGGTCTGGTCGGTGACCTGGGTGCACGCCCGAATGGTGATGATCTCTCGCAGCTTGGTCGGTACCGATTCGGCGTCGGGGCGCTGGCTGGCGTAGTTGGAGATGAACCCGGCGGCCGGGCCGCGGCGGGCGATGCGCGCCATGTCGTCGATGACGGCCTTGCGTTCCTTCTCGTCGCCGATCGCGATGAACGCTTCCTGCAGCTCATCCACGGTGAAGAAGATGAACGGCATCTTGTACTTCTCGACGATGTACGGGGTGAGCTTGCCCTCCGGGCAGACGGAGGTGGGGAGTTCCCGCAGGATCGCGAAGCGGCGTTCCATCTCCGCCAGGAGCTCCTGCAGCATCGCCTTGAAAGCCTCGATGGCGTCGTCCTCGGCGCCGAGGATCAGGCGGTGGGCGACCTGCCGCATCTGGATCCAGTCCTGCCCGCCCTTGAAGTCGGCGAGGTAGTGCCGCACCCACGGGTCGAGCAGGCCGGCCGCCGTCAGCAGGCGTTGGGTGAATGTCTTGCCGCGGCGGGGCAGGCCCCCGAAGAACATCGACTGCCACACCACCGGTACGGCAACCCGGTTGCCGCGGGCGTCCTGCCCGAACGGGATCGCATCCCAGACGGAGAACCGGTCGAGCTTGACCAGCGGCGACGGTGTCGGGTCGGCCAGGTACGGGTCGTCGTCGGCAACCCACATCGACACCCGCGACGCGTTGCCGCCCTGCGCCGCCCGGACGCGGGACATGACCACCTGGATTTCGTCTACGCCGAGCTCGGCGGCGAGGGTGGTCCGCTTGGCGAGGACGTCCGCAGCAGTCTTCCCGCCGCCCTTCGGCAGGTCGAAGACCACCGCCCAGCCGCGGCCGTCACGGACCGGGCCCATGACGCAGGCGACTTTCGGTCCGTCCTCGTCGCCCTTGCCGCTTTTCAGGAGGCCGGCGGCGCGCAGGGCGTCGTTCAACTGCTGGGCGCTCATGTCGACGCGCAGCGGCGGGGTGCCGTGGTCGAGGAGCTGTGTCTTGCCGCCGCGGCCGAGGTAGGCGAGGGGGGTGACGACGGCGCCGGTCATGCCGGTGAGCAGCAGCGGCGGCGCCAGGTAGAAGCCGATGGCCGCTGCGGCGACACCGACGGCGGCGGCGCCGAAGCGCCAACGCCGGGTCTGCGTGCGTGCGGCGTGAGCCATCTGCAGCCGGACCGCCAGGTCGACGTCCTCGGGCTTCAGCTTGGCCTGCGCCTTCAGGGCCTTGACGGCGGCCGTGTGGTCCTGCGCGGACAGGGTCGGCCACAGCCCGACGGTGGCCCGGTAGAAGCCACGAGAGGCCAGCCACACGGTCTTCACCGCGTACTTGGGGACGCGGATGCCGTGGAAGCGGGTGTGCCACCAGCACAGCCGGCCGAGCGCCGAGGCGTTGGCCTTGAGCAGGGCCGGAGTGCGGGCCCATGCGGGCAGGACGGGCACGTCGGGGACGGTCAGCCAGTCCGCGAGCGGGTTGTCGTCCCGGTCGACCGCCTCGACGGCGGCGGGGGCTTCTTCGGGGATCGCCGGAAAAGCCTGGTCGGGGGCGACGGTGTACTGCGGCTTGAGCAGGTTGACGATGGTGTGGCCGTTGACCGGCCCGACGATGGTGTCAGCCATGATGCTGTCTCCTTCTCGTGCAAGGGGGCGGCCGGTTGCCCGGCCGCCCCGTGGCCGGCTACTTCTTGCGCTGCTGCTCCTCGCGCTTACGGGCGCCCTCGATGACCTTCTCGACCTTCCGTTCCAAGTCGCCCTGGTAGACGGTCTGAGAGGCGATGCCCCGCTTGAGCATCCGGCCGGTCAGCCACGCGATCTTGGCCACCTCGCCTGCGGTGAACTTCGGATCGGCCATTACCGGTACCCCGCCCCGTCGAGCTTGTTCCGTTCCCGCCGGATGGTGGCCTCGACGGACGTCTGCTTCGCGTCGGGAACCCTGGCGAGGATCGCCTCGAGGGCCTCCTGCTTCGACGCTCCGGCGGTCAACTCGACGCGGGCCAGGTGGGCGATGTTCGGGGTCTGCTCGACCGGTTCGCGAACCGTGTTCGCCCTGTTCAGAGGGGCCGGAGAACCGTGCATAATATCCACGGTTTCGCCATGTTCGCGGACCTGTTCGGCCGTGATCTTCGCGGCAGCGGGAAGGTGATCAAGCCCTGCAATCTCGTTCAGGTCCCGCTCGGCGGCCAGTAGCTCGAGGCGTGCAGCGACTTCCGCTTTCGCGGCCTGCCGCCTCGCCCCGGCGATGGCGAGCTTGGCGCCGGCCTTCGACATCTCCGCCGCGACCCACGCGGCGTCGCCCGGGTTGAGCTCCTTCTCGATGTGCTTGAACACGGCCAGCCACAAGCACTTGGAGACGACCGACACGGCGGCACCGACCGCGGCCATCGGCCAGCTGCCCGCCTGCCAGCCGTGCAGGAAGATGGCGGCCGCGGCGACGAGGACGAGGAGCCATCCGACCTTGCGGGGGAACTGCCGCTTGTCCGGGTCGAACCGTGCCAGGTACTCCAGCACCAGCACGGCCAGCCATGCGATGTCGAAGACTGCACCGGCCGCGTACCCGACACCGCCGCCGAGCAGCTGCCCGATGGACACCGTCGACCACACGATCGCCACCAGCGTGAGCGCCAGGACCAGACCGGACACGCCGACCAGGGCGACGGCATCCTTGTCGCGGGGCAGCTTGGGCGTGCGGACCGTGTACGGCTCCGGCACCAGGTGGGTGGTGCCGTCGATGGTCCGGTCGACCATGCGGGTACGGACCTCTTCGAGGAACTTCATCGGGCGTCTCCGTTCGTGTCGCGGTCGCCGTGCTCCCAGATCCAGGACTCGCCCATGTGGGCGTCGGTCGGGTCGTCGGTGTGGCTGGCCCGGTGCTGGTCGGCGAGCGTGTGAAGGAAGTTGACGGTTTCGGGGGCGGTGTTCCGGAAGCGGATCGACCACGGGCAGGCCGGGCAGTCCAGGAGCTGCTCCGGCCGGCGGCGGGCCCACAGCTCGGGGACGAGGTGCCACAGCGCGGCGGCCAGGACGAGGACCGCGATCACGTTGAGTGCGGCGTTCATTCGGTGGCTCCTTCGGCTACGCGCACCACACGGTGAGCGGCCAGGTTGGCGCCGTGCCGGTCGTGGGCACGGTTCGCGACGATCAGGGCGGCCATCAGGGCCGGAACCTCGGGGAGGGGCCGGGCCGACCGGCCGAGGGAACGCAGCGCCGCGTTCTCCGTCGGCCGGCGGATCGGCCAGTGCGAGCTCACTGCTCCGTCAGTTCGTCGATGACCCGCAGCAGGGCCTCGACGGTGTACTCGAGGGCGCCGATGGTCCGGCAGAGGTCCACATCGGTGGCAGCCCCGATGCTCATGGCCTTCGATGCGGCCAGGGCCTCACGGGCCATCGCGATGTCGAAGTCGCGGCTGATCCTGTCCTCGGCCATCACAGCTCCTCCTGCAGGGACTGCAGGCGGGCCCTCAGCGGCAGCAGCGTGTACAGGGCGTGCGCGGTGAGCGTGGCCGCCAGGTCGCCGAGGCCGGCGGGGCCGAACTCGTAGTGCTCGCCCTCGATCTCGACCGCCACCCACACCCCGCGGTGACTGTGCTCCGAATACGGGTACTGCGACAGGAACGCCGTCAGCAGGGTCACGTCGCCGATCCCGGGGATGTGCAGGGTGGCGGGCTGCTCGACGCCCTGGTGGTGGATGTCCGACCGGTGGATGTCATCCCGGTGGGCGATGGCACACCAGGACGGCTCGGGCACCTCGACGACCCCGTGGTCGGTGGTCCGCACCGAAACGATCCGCGGGGCGCTCACAGCTCCACCCGGCCCTGCGCACGGAGGACGGTCAGCTGGGCGTGGACGTCACGGAACTTCGCAAGCTGGGCCTCGAGCGTCAGGATCACCGACGCCAGGCCGTCCGGGTCGAGACCCTCCATGAAGTGGTCATCGACGATCTCGACCTGGGCGTGCGGGACCCGCTCGGCCATGTGCCGCGAGAAGGGGATCTGCCGGATGAACGCCCCCAGCACCCGGAATTCCTCGACGTTGCGGCCGTCGTTGACCGGCAGGTACACGTTGCGGCCGTCGGTCTGGCACCAGACGTCGTGCGGGTGGGTCGGCGTCTCCCGGTCGTCCTCGTGGTCGTTCGTGCAGCCCGGCATGCAGGTGACTTCCTGCAGCTTGCCGGTCGTCCGGTCGATGAACGACCACGTGCGGCCGGCGGCGGGGAGGGTCTCGCGGGTGGCGGCCGTCGGCTGCGTCGGGACCGCGGCCAGCTTCGGCTCCGGCCGGAACATGCGAGGCAGGTCAGCAGGGATCGCGTTCACAGCGCCACCCCCAGGGCCTCGGCCGGGATGCCGCGCTCGTCTGCGTAGGCCTTGAGGGCGGAACGGGGGATGCGGTACGTGCCACGGCCGGCGCCGACCCGGTACGAGCCGATCAGGCCCGTCCGGACGGCGACGTACACGGTGGAGGTGTCGACGCCCAGGGCGACGGCAACGTCCTTGACTTTGAGGGCCGCTGCGCCAGGGCGCACGGGGGTAGAGTTCTCCTGCATCGGTTTCTCCAGATTCCAGATGCGTGGCCCTGACGGGCTCGGTGTTGGTAGCACCGAGACACCCCCGTCGGGGCCTTAGTCATGTCTGACTTGTCCCGCCCTGTCGTTCTGTCGGGCGTGCCACTAAGGTGTCTTAAGAGGCTCTGTCATGTCAAGAGGCTTCGTAAGGTGTCTTAAGAAGGGAGAGTTTGGATGGTTGGGGAAGGTAAGCGGCTACCGGTCTACCGGGAGGCGGCCAACGAGATCATCGAGCGCATCAAGAGCGGCGAGCTGCAGCCTGGCGGAGCTGCTCCGTCTGCACGCCAGCTCGTGGAAAGCACTGGAATGAGCAGCGCGACGGCGGCGCGGGTTCTCGGTGTGCTTCGCGACGAGGGGTGGATCGACACTGTCCCCGGGCGCGGCAGCTTCGTAAGGACGCCCGCCCCGCTGACAAGAGGAGCGGACCGACTGTCCATGCTCCGCGGCGGTGGGACCGGATTGGCCGATGGCGAGCGTGTCGAGATCCTGCTCGGCGTCACTGCGCCGGCCGAACAGGAGATCGCCGATGCCCTCGGCTTGAACGTGGGTGACCTGGTCGCCGTGCGCCGTCGGCGCTACGTCGACACCGCGGGGGTCTCTGCGGTGTCCTCCACGTGGATCGCGGGCGCCCTGGCACGCGAGCTGCCCGAGTTCACGCGGGCCGAGCCCCTCCCCACAATGACGTTCGGGCTCATCGAGGAGCGGACCGGCCGCCGGGCCACTCGACGCCGCGACGCAGTGTCCGTCCGCGCAGTGCCACAAAACATCGCCTCACTCCTCGGCGTGCAGGCCGGCCGCGACGTCCTCGTGGTGACCAACCGGTACTGGGACCAGCACGGCGAACCCACCGAGTACGCCATCGACTATCACGCCCCTGGCCGCGAGCTCATGTCTGAGTACGATCTCGACTGACGATGAGGTGGGGATGAGCGCAGCGCAGCACCACCCCTACGCAAAGAAGGCCCCGCCGGAAACCCGGCGGGGCCTTCGTCCTTTGCTACGACAGACGTCTCACACACGTCTCACAAACCCACGCGCTCACCGCTCCGTGATGGCCCCGTGACCTGCATTTTCCTGCAAGCCATGGACATGTGCGGTCCTCCATGGACGGGGGGTAAACTCCCTCCACGTGACTGCCAAGCCCCGCATCCCCAATGTCCTGGCCGGCCGCTACGCCTCCGCGGAGCTCGCCGTCCTGTGGTCCCCCGAGTACAAGGTGACGCTGGAGCGGCGGCTGTGGCTCGCCGTGCTGCGCGCCCAGAAGGACCTCGGTATCGAGGTCCCGGACGAGGCCCTCGCCGACTACGAGCGCGTCCTCGAGACCGTCGACCTCGCCTCCATCGCCGAGCGCGAGAAGGTCACCCGGCACGACGTGAAGGCCCGCATCGAGGAGTTCAACGCCCTCGCCGGTCACGAGCACGTCCACAAGGGCATGACCTCCCGCGACCTGACCGAGAACGTCGAGCAGCTGCAGATCCGGCTCTCGCTCGAACTCGCCCGGGACCGCACGGTCGCCGTCCTCGCCCGCCTCGGCAAGCTGGCCGGCGAGCACGCCGAGCTGGTCATGGCCGGCCGCTCCCACAACGTGGCCGCGCAGGCGACCACCCTGGGCAAGCGCTTCGCGACCGCGGCCGACGAGCTGCTCGTGGCCTACGCCCGCCTCGAGGACCTGCTGGGCCGCTACCCGCTGCGCGGCATCAAGGGCCCCGTCGGCACCGCCCAGGACATGCTCGACCTGCTCGGCGGCGACGCCGCCAAGCTCGCCGACCTGGAGCAGCGGATCGCCACGCACCTCGGCTTTGCCCAGGCCTTCACCTCGGTCGGCCAGGTCTACCCGCGCTCGCTCGACTATGACGTGGTCACCGCGCTGGTACAGCTGGCCGCCGCCCCGTCCTCGATCGCCAAGACGATCCGCCTGATGGCGGGCCACGAGCTGGTGACCGAGGGCTTCAAGCCCGGTCAGGTCGGCTCCTCCGCGATGCCGCACAAGATGAACACCCGCTCCTGCGAGCGCGTGAACGGCCTGATGGTCATCCTGCGCGGCTACGCCTCGATGACCGGCGAACTGGCCGGCGACCAGTGGAACGAGGGCGACGTCTCCTGCTCCGTGGTGCGCCGCGTGGCACTGCCGGACGCCTTCTTCGCCTTCGACGGCCTGCTGGAGACCTTCCTGACGGTTCTCGACGAGTTCGGCGCCTTCCCGGCGGTCGTCGCCCGCGAGCTGGACCGCTACCTGCCCTTCCTCGCGACCACCAAGGTCCTGATGGGCGCGGTGCGGGCCGGCGTGGGCCGCGAGGCCGCCCACGAGGTCATCAAGGAGCACGCGGTGGCCTCCGCCCTCGCCATGCGCGAGCAGGGCGCCGAGCGCAACGAGCTGCTCGACAAGCTGGCCGCCGACGAGCGGATGCCCCTGGACCGTGCCCAGCTCGACGCGCTGATGGCCGACAGGCTGTCCTTCACCGGCGCCGCGGGCGACCAGGTCGCGGTGGTGGTCTCCCGTATCGCGGCGATCGCCAAGGAGCACCCGGAGGCCGCAGGGTACGCGCCGGGGTCGATCCTCTGACCCCCGACGAGCTGAACGCCGCCCGCGACCGCGTCCTCCCGGACGTGGTCGCGGGCGGTCTGCGTGTGCTCTTCTGCGGTATCAACCCCGGACTCCTCTCCGCCGCGACGGGCCACCACTTCGCACGCCCCGGCAACCGGTTCTGGCCGGTCCTGCACCTCTCGGGCTTCACCCCGCGCCGGCTGGCCCCGGCGGAGCAGGAGGAGCTGCTGACCTACCGTCTCGGCATCACCAACGTCGTGGCCCGGGCCACGGCCCGCGCCGACGAGCTGAGCGCCGAGGAGTTCCGCGAGGGGGGCCGCATCCTGACGGCCAAGGTGGAGCTCCTGCGCCCCCAGTGGCTGGCGGTGGTCGGCGTGACCGCCTACCGCACCGCCTTCGGCGAGCCGAAGGCGAAGATCGGCCCCCAGGAGCGGACCATCGGCTCCACCCGCATCTGGGCCCTCCCCAACCCGAGCGGTCTCAACGCGCACTGGACCGCCGAGTCCATGGCCCAGGAGTACGCCCACCTGCGCACGGCCGCCGAGGCTTCCGAAGGCTAGGGCGGGTCGGTGACGGTGACCCCTGCCATCAGCAGGTAGGGGTCCTCGGAGTCCCACTGCGCCACATAGGCCACCAGCCACTGGTCCCCGACCCGCCACAGGTGCACGTGGTCGGTGCTGTTTCCCATCTCCCCCCATGGCTGCGGTATCTCCTCCCCGTCGAACCGGCGGTCCCTCAGCGTGCCCAGAGCGAAGACCTGCGGTTCGCCCCACCGGTCGGTCGCGGCCTGGGCGAGCGCCCCGTACTCGGCGCCCATCTGGTCGGCCGCCTCGATCCGGCCGGTGCCGTCGTCGTCCCAGAAGTCCTGTGTCCTGGCGAGCTGGACCAGGTGGAATCCCGGGCCGCTGCTGTTTCCTCCGGTCCGGACCGGCTCGGGCGGGAACTCCTTAGCCCTGAGCCGGTCGATCGTGTCGAGGTGCTCTGCCGTGGTCATACCGTCAGTATCCCGAGGGCCACTGACAACTGGCCCGGCGTCACGCGTCCCTGCGGCGCACCGCCAGCCAGCCTCCCAGCACCGCGGCTCCCGCCCACAGCGCCAGTACTCCCAGCCCGGCCCGCGGGCCGAGGTCGCCGTACGACTGACTGCGCATCATCGCCTGTCCGGCCCGGTCGGGCATGAACCGTCCGACCCCGCTGGCCGCCGAGCCGACGATGAAGGACACCATGACGACAAAGGGTATGAGGATGCTCAGGACTGCCACCCCCCTGCGCAGTACCGCCGTGAGTCCGGCCGCGAACAGCGTCATCAGCGTCAGGTAGAGCCCGCAGCCGACGACGGCCCGCACGGTGCCGGGGTCACCCAGTTCGAGGGCGTACTGCCCCATGAAGGCCTGGCCGGCCACGAAGGTCAGCAGTCCGGCCAACTGGCCGACGACGAGGGCGAGCGCGCCCAGCATCGAGATCTTGGACAGGTAGAAGCGGGTGCGGTCGGGCACGGCGGTGAGGCTGGTGCGCAGGGCTCCGTTGTGGAACTCGGCGGAGAAAGCGGTCGCGCCGAAGGCGATGGCCGCTATCTGGCCGAAGTTGAGTCCGTAGAAGGACGCGAGGAGCGGATCCTCCCCCATGCTTCCCTCCTCGGCCCGGCCCAGCGCCGCGGCCGTCAGCGCCTGGATGCCCACCGTGGCGATGAGGATGGATATCAGCGACCAGAAGGTGCCCCGGAGGGACCGGATCTTGATCCATTCCGAGTGCAGTACGGCGGTTGCGGGCAGAGCGGCGCTCATGGCGAAGCCTCCAGAGAGTGCGGGAGCGGGTGTGCGGTCAGTGGGTTGCGGTGAACTGCGCGTGATCGGCGGTGAGGTCGAGGTAGGCCTGCTCGAGTGAGGCACGCTCGTCGCAGAGTTCCAGCAGGGGAACCCCTTCACGGGCGGCCAGGCCGCCGAGCCGCTCGGCCTGTATGCCCTCGACGGTCCATCGCCCGCCGTCGGAGGTCACCAGCTCGAAGCCGTCGCGGGCCAGGGCGGCCCGCAGCCGGACCGGGTCGGAGGTGCGCAGGCGCACCCTCGGGGTGCTGCGGGCGTCGATGAACTCCTCCATCGAGGTGTCGGCCAGCAGCCGGCCGTTGCCGAGAACCACCAGGTGGTCGGCCAGCGCCGAGGTCTCCGACATCAGGTGGCTGGAGACCAGGACGGCGCGTCCTTCCGCGGCGAGGGAGCGCATCAGCTCTCGGATCCAGATGATGCCCTCGGGATCGAGGCCGTTGGTGGGCTCGTCCAGCAGGAGCACTCCTGGGTCGCCCAGCAGCGCGGCGGCGATGCCGAGGCGCTGGCGCATGCCGAGCGAGAAGGACTTGATCCGCTTCCTGGCGACGGAGGCTATGCCGGCCTGCTCCAGTACCTCGTCCACCCGGCTCAGGGGCACACGGCCGGCCGCGGCCAGGAGACGCAGATGGTCACGGGCGGTGCGCCCGCCGTGCGCCGCCTGGGCGTCCAGGAGGGCGCCGACCCGGTGCAGCGGGTCCGGGAGGTCCACGTAGTGCCGGCCGCCGATGGTGGCCGTGCCGGATGTGGGCCGGTCCAGGCCCAGGAGCAGGCGCATCGTGGTGGACTTCCCCGCGCCGTTGGGGCCCAGGAATCCGGTGACCCGCCCGGGCAGGACATCGAAGGTGAGGCCGTCCACCGCACGGTGGGTGCCGTATCGCTTGGTGAGTTCTCGGATCTCGATGCTGTTCATGGCTCAAGATTCGCCGCCGGCCCCACCCCCCTCCCTCCCCCATGCGAGGGTGCCGTCTCCCCCGCATGGGGGAGACGGCCCTGACCGGGTCACTGCCACCATGGAGTCATGTACAGACTGCTGCGGGCCCCGTTTCAACCAGTGACCTATTCACGCTGGTTGCATCTCTGCGTGCCTCTGCTGCTGCTGGCCATATGGATGTTCATCGTGCCCGAGTGGCCGTGGGGGCCCATGCTGCTCATCCTGCCCTTCGGACTGGTGCCCTGGGTGCGGCTGGCGGAGGGACTTCAGGCGCAGTTCCTGCTCACCCCGTACGACCGCGACCCCTCCGACAGCGCGATAAGCCTGGCTCCGTCGGCGCATTGGGGGGACCGCTGGCGCACGGTGCTGTGGCTGGAGACTCGGATGGTCACCGCTGTCGGTGCGGTCGGCGCCTCCGTCTGTCTGCCCACGATCGCCGTGGAGCTCATCGCGATCGCGGTCGGGCATCCGATGCGCGCCGACTTCCTTCCGTTCGTGCCCGCACGCTGGGCCGCCGCTCTGCTCGTCCCCGTGCCGCTGGTGCTCCTCATCGTCGTCGTGTCCCTGCTCGGCGAGTTGATCACCGCGGTCGCCACCCGCCTGCTCAGCCCGTCGGCGGCCGAGCGGCTGACCGCGCTGGAGGCGCGCACGGAGCAGCTGTTGGAACGCACCCGGATCGCGCGGGAGCTGCACGACTCCATCGGGCACGCGCTCACCGTCGCCGTCGTGCAGGCGGGCGCGGCGCGCGCCACGGGGGACCCCGTCTTCACGGAGCGGGCCCTGCGCGCGATCGAGGAGACCGGCCGCGCCGCGCTGGAGGATCTGGAGCGGGTGCTGGGGGTCCTGCGGGAGTCCGGACCGTCGCCGTCGCAATGGCCGACGCTCGCGGAGGCCGACCGGCTGCTGGAGTCGGCCCGGGCTTCGGGCTCCGCCGTCGACGCGCAACTGACGGGTGCCCTGGAGAAGTTGCCGGCATCGGTCACCCGGGAGGGGTACCGGATCCTGCAGGAGTCGCTGACCAACGTGCTGCGGCACTGCGGCCCGGTGCCGGTGCGCGTGCGGGTGGAGCTGACCGCGGCCGGGCTGGACCTGGAGGTGACCAATCCGCTGCCGGATCGGCCCGGGGTCACGCTCGGCGGCGGCAGCGGACTGCGTGGGATCCGTGAGCGTGCCGCGCTGCTCGGCGGGGAGGCCGAAACCGGTCTGTACGAAGGGGGTTGGAGGGTGCGCGCCCGGCTGCCGCTGGAGCGAATACGCTGACCGGATGCCGGTTACCGTACTGCTCGTCGACGACGAACCCCTGGTGCGCGCGGGTCTGCGCGCCGTCCTGGACGCCCAGCCCGACATCGAAGTGGTGGGTGAGGCGGCCGACGGCGCCTCCGTGATCCCGCTCGTCCGGCAGTTGCGGCCGGACGTGGTCGCCATGGACGTGCGGATGCCGCTCCTCGACGGGATCGAGGCGACCCGCGCGGTGCTGCGGACCGTGGACTCCCCACCGAAAATCCTCGTGGTGACCACCTTCGAGAACGACGAGTACGTCTACCAGGCACTGCGGGCGGGAGCGGACGGCTTCCTGCTGAAGCGAGCCCGGCCTTCGGAGATCGTGCACGCGGTACGGCTGGTGGCGGAGGGCGAGACGCTGCTCTTCCCGGCGGCCGTACGGGCCCTGGCCGCGGAGTACGGGAACCGGCAGGCCCGGGCGACGCTGGAGCGGGCCGCCCTGACCGAGCGGGAAGAGGCCGTTCTGCGGCTGATGGCGCGCGGACTCACCAACGTGGAAATCGCCGCCGAACTGATCATCGGCACGGAGACGGTCAAGTCCCACGTCAGCGCCATCCTGGCGAAGCTGGGGGCGCGGGACCGGACACAGGCGGTGATCACGGCGTACGAGTCGGGCTTCGTCTCGCCCGCCTGATCCCCTCCGGGGGAAGGGCTGCTTCCGGCCGATGGGGGGCTGCTTCTCGCCGACACAGCGGGCGGGCAGTACGATCCGGCTGACAGGCTCGCCAGCTGGGAGGACACACGTTGGGGCAGCTGACCGGCGGGGACCCCTCTCTGCTCCGGCGCATCAATTCCGCCGTGGTGCTGCGCGCACTGCGGACGGCCGGATCGCCGACCCTCACCGACCTCACGCGGCTGACCGGGCTCTCCCGGCCGACCGTCGAGGGCGTGGTGGAGGGGCTGATCGCGACCGGGCTCGTCGTCGAGGCGGACGCGGAGGAGGGCGCGCGGCGCCAAGGCCGCCCTGCGAGGCGCTTCCGCTTCCGGACCGAGGCGGGGCATCTGCTCGGCATCGAGATCGGCTCGCACCGGATCGCGGTGCTGCTGTCCGGGCTGGACGGCCGTGTCATCGGGGCCGGTACCAAGGACGTCGCGGAGAGCGCGTCGGCCGATGAGCGGCTGGAGCGGGTGCGGGCGGCCGTCGCCGATCTGCTGCGCCGTGCCGGGGTGCCGCGGGACTCGCTGCGGGCGGTCGGGGTCGGCAGCCCCGGGATCGTGGAGGCGGACGGCACGGTCCGCCTCGGCACCGCGCTGCCCGGCTGGACCGGCCTGCCGCTCGGGGAACGGCTGCGGCGCTCGTTCCGCTGCCCCGTCCAGGTGGAGAACGACGCCAATGCGGCGGCGGTCGCCGAGCACTGGAAGGGCGCCGCTCGGGACACCGGCGACATGGTGTTCGTGATGGCGGGGCTCAGCCCCGGCGCGGGCTCCCTGATCGGCGGCCGGCTGCACCGTGGCTTCGGCGGCGCGGCCGGCGAGATCGGCGCCCTGCACCTGCTGGGCCGCGAGGCCACGCCCGAGCGCCTGCTGTCGACGACCGGTGAGCCCCTGCATCCGCTGGACGAGCCTGCCGTCGCCGAGGTCTTCGCCATGGCCCAACGGGGCGACGAGCGGGCGGTGGCCGCCGTGGAGCGGTTCCTGCAGCGGCTGGTGCACGACGTGGCGGCTCTGGTCCTGGCGATGGATCCGGAGCTGGTGGTCGTGGGCGGCTGGGCGGCCGGCCTGGACGGGGTGCTGGAGCCGCTCCGCCAGGAGCTGGAGCGCTACTGCCTGCGCCCGCCGCGGGTGGCCCAGTCCATGCTCGGCGAGGCCGCGGTGGCAACCGGCGCCCTCCGCCTCGCGCTGGACCATGTCGAGGAGGAGCTCTTCGCGGTGGAGAAGACGGTCACCGCCCGCCGCTGACCGCATCCCGCGCACCCGGCGCACCCCGTACGACGCGGAACGGCCCGGCCCCCACAGCAACGGGGGCCGGGCCGTTTCGCGTCGTCAGGACGCGACGTCGTCAGGACGCGACGTCGTCAGGACGCGACGTCGTCAGGACGCGACGTCGTCAGGACGCGACGCGCGGCTCGTGGGTGATCTCGACGTTGCCCGAGTCGCCGAAGGTGAGGCGGCAGGTGTCCGCGCGGTAGGTGGCCACCGAGACGGCCGCAGTGCCCGCGGCGGTGAAGTAGCGCGTGGTGACCAGGAGCACCGGGGCGCCGGGCAGGCGGTCCAGTTCCCTGGCGTCGTCGGCACGGGCGGAGCCGAGCTCCACGGAGCGGTCCTGGCCGTCGAGTACCAGCCGCTGCAGCTCGCGCAGGACGGCGCGGGCACGGGCCGGGCCGGCCGGGGCCTCGATGGCGGGCAGTCCCGGCACCGAGGCGGCCGGGACGTAGAGCAGCTCGGCGGCGACGGCCTGGCCGTGCGTGGCCCGGGTCCGGCGCACCGTGTGCACCGGCTGGTCGGCGGCGAAGGCGCCACCGGTGCCGAGGAGTTTGAGCACGGCGGGCGTCGGCAGCGTCTCGGCCGCGTCCAGCGGCTCCCAGCCGTCGACGCTCTCGCCGGGCCAGCTGTGCTGCGCACTGCCGACGGCCACGCCGACGCGCGGCGGGGCGACGGTGGTGCCGACGCCACGGCGACGCTGCAGCCGGCCTTCGAGTTCCAGCTGCTCCAGCGCCTGGCGCAGGGTCGCGCGGGCGACGCCGAAGCGGGCCGCGAGATCACGCTCGTTGGGCAGCACCTCGCCGACGGCGAAGTCCTGGTCGAGCGCCTCGCTGAGGACGGTCTTGAGGTGCCAGTACTTCGGCTCCGGCGCCGTTTCGAGCTGCGTGGTCCCCACCCTGACTCCTCCTGCCATCGCTGCACTCGCCGTGTGTTTCAGCGGCAGTTCCGCGCCTTTGTTTATTAAAGGTTCCTGCACTATCCCTGCGACGATAGGACGGCACACCCCCTTGGTCAAGACCAATGCTCATACCTTTGCCGGGCAGAACGGGCATACGTATCAAGCCGTTCATAGGATGTTCCCGTCGGTACAGAAGGCTTGTAGTCAAGGGCTACCGGACGGTAATCATGGCGGTAGGCATTACTGACATCCTGTCTCGCACGCGCCAACGACGAGGAGCAGCATGACCGCCACGGTCTCCTTCACGATCGATTCGCCGCTCGGCCCCCGCACCTCCACCGTCGCCTACGAGCGCAAGGGCACGGGCGAACCGCTCCTCCTGCTGCACGGCATCGGCCACCACCGCCAGGCCTGGCACCCGGTCATCGACATCCTGGCCGCCGAGCACGACGTGATCGCCGTGGACCTGCCCGGCTTTGGCGCCTCCGAGCCCCTGCCCAAGGGCGTTCCGTACTCCCTCGGGACCGTGGCTCCGGCCCTCGGGGCGCTCTGCACGGCGCTCGGCGTCGAACGCCCGCACGTCGCGGGCAATTCGCTCGGCGGCCTGCTCGCCCTCGAAATGGGCCGGAGCAACCTCGTCCGCTCCATCACCGCACTCTCCCCCGCCGGGTTCTGGACCGAGGGCGAGCGCCGCTACGCCTTCGCCGCGCTCCTCGCCATGCGCGCCGGCGCCAAGGCGCTCCCCCTCCCCGCCGTGCGGAGGCTCTCGCGCACGGCCGCCGGCCGCGCCGCACTCACCGGCACCATCTACGCCCGCCCGTCCCGCCGCCCGGCCGAGGCGGTCGTCGCCGAGACCCTCGCCCTGCGCGACGCCACCGGATTCGAGGACACCCTGGCCGCGGGTGGGTCCGTACGGTTCACCGACGACGTGCCCGGTCTGCCGGTCACCATCGCCTGGGGCACCCGCGACCGGCTGCTGCTGCGCCGCCAGGGCGTCCGCGCCAAGCAGACCGTCCCCGGCGCTCGCCTGATCCGGCTCCCCGGCTGCGGTCACGTCCCGATGAACGACGATCCGGCACTCGTCTCCCGGGTGGTGCTGGACACGGCCCGCAGCGCACGGCTCGCGGTCGCCTGACCACCCGAACCGGCCGAACCGACTGACCGACCGTAGCGGCTGAACCAACCGGCCGGCCGAACCGACTGACCGGCCATCCAAGGTGCCCGAACCGGCCGAGGCGGCCGAAATGCCAGTACAGAGGGACGAATGAGCGGCTGACGGCTGTTCATCCGCGGTTCGCGTGGGCGACGCGGCCGGGCCGGTGTGCGACGGCACGCTGGTCCGACCCGTCCTCGCCGGCCCCAGGAGACGTACCGATGGCATCGATCCCGCACACCCGACGGTCCCTCATCGGCGGATCCCTCGCCCTGTCCTCCGCGCTGATCGCCGCGCCCGCCCTCGCGGCCCCGGCCTTCGCCCGCTCCGGCCGGCCGAATGCGCTCTGGGGCGTCCAGTCCGGCGAGATCACCGCGCACTCGGCCACCGTGTGGACCCGCTCCGACCGCCTGGCGCGGATGTACGTCGAAACCTCCCCGAGCGAGGCGTTCCGCTACGCCGTACGCCGCCACCGCGGCCCGCTGCTGGGCCCGTCGAGCGACTTCACCGGGACCACCGTCCTGCGCGACCTGCCGCCCGGCCAGCAGATCCACTACCGGGTCGTCCTGACCGACCCCGACGACCCCCGCCGCAGCTCCCCGCCGGTCCACGGCACCTTCCGCACCACCCCCGTCTCCCGCCGCCACGACGTGCGCTTCCTGTGGTCCGGCGACCTGGCCGGCCAGGGCTGGGGCATCAACCCCGACCTCGGCGGCTACCGCGTCTTCGAGGAGATGCGGCTGCGCAACCCCGACTTCTTCCTCTTCAGCGGGGACACCATCTACGCCGACGGGCCGATCAGCGCCACCGCTCCCCTGCGCGACGGCAGCCTCTGGCGCAACGTCACCACCGAGGAGAAGGCGAAGGTCGCCGAGACGCTCGCCGAGTTCCGCGGGAACTTCCGCTACAACCTGCTCGATCGCAGCCTGATCGGCTTCAACGCCCAGGTCCCCGTCCTCGCCCAGTGGGACGACCACGAGGTGCGCAACAACTGGTACCCCGGCCAGCTGATCGACGACCCCCGCTACACCGTCAAGGAGGCCGACACCCTCGCCGCCCGCGCCCGCCAGGCCTTCGGGGAGTACTTCCCCGTCACCGACCTGCGCGGCGGCCGCGCCGAGGGCCGGATGTACCGCGTGATGCGGTACGGCCCGCTGCTCGACGTCTTCGTGCTCGACATGCGCACCTACCGCAACGCCAACTCCCCCGGCACCCAGGCGGAAGACCCCGTCGGCATCCTCGGCGCCGAACAGCTCGCCTGGGTCAAGCGCGAGCTCTCCCGCTCCCGCGCGACCTGGAAGGTGATCGCCGCCGATATGCCGCTCGGCATCGTCGTCCCCGACGGCGCCGCGAACTTCGAGGCCGTCGCCCAGGGCGACCCGGGAGCTCCGCTGGGCCGCGAGCTCCAGATCGCCGAACTCCTGCGGCACATCAAGCACCGGCGCATCACGGGCACCGTCTGGGTCACGGCCGACGTGCACTACACCGCGGCGAACCACTACGCGCCCGAGCGGGCGGCCTTCACCGACTTCGCGCCGTTCTGGGAGTTCGTGTCCGGCCCGATCGGTGCCGGCGCCTTCCCGGCCGGGCGGCTCGATGCCACCTTCGGCCCGCAGACGGCCTATGTGCAGTCGGCTTCCTTCGCCAACATGTCGCCCTCGGAAAACCCTCCGTACTACGGGGAGGTCGACATCGACGGCGGCAGCGGGGAGCTCACCGTCCGGTTGCGCCGCCAGGGCGGGGACGTGCTCTTCAGGCGGACCCTCCAGCCCGGGCGCGTGGGCCAGTAGCGCCCGAGGCGCGGCAGTGCCCAGGACGCGCATCCCGGAAAACTGGATGAAATCGGCCAGATGGACACTTAACCAGTCGGTCACAGATCGTTCGTGATCACGCAACACCCCTGCGCCACAGTGGTGTGCATGACTGACCGTAACCTCGCCTCCGCCCACCGTCCCCACCGCCACCACTGGCGCCGCGACATCGTCGAACTCGCCGCACTGTTCTGCGCGGTCGCGGTCGCCGACGGCATCGCCAACCTCGTCGTGCACGGCCCACGGGGCCCGATCATGCTCATCGCCTCGGCCGTCGCGCTCCTGGTGACGGCGGCCTTCCACACCTGGTGGGCGCGGCGCCACAGCCATGCACCGCCGCCGCCGCCGACCACGGTGTCCGGCGATCCGGAGCCGCTCACGCCGACCACCTCCGACACGAGCGCGACGTCGACCTCGCGCTCGACCGCGACCTCGGACTCGGACTCGGACTCGGCCTCGACCGCCAGCAGCACCGCCCTCTGGCGGATGCGCACGACCGTACGGGACGAGCCGGGCTCCCTCGCCGCCCTCTGCACCGCCCTCGCCCGTAACAGCGTGGACATCCTGACCCTCCAGGCTCACCCGCTCCCCGAGGGCGGCACGGTCGACGAGTTCCTACTACGCGCCCCGCAGCAACTGCCGTCCGCCGACCTCGCCCGCGCCATCTCCCGGGCCGGCGGTCACAGCACCTGGATCGAGCGCGCCGACGCCCACGACCTCGTCGACACCCCGACCCGGGTCCTGGGTCTGGCCACCCGCACCGCCCTGGACGCCGCCGAACTCCCCCTCGCCCTGCGCCAGCTGCTCGGCCGCTGCACGATCCACTCGATCCCGGCGACCACCCTCTCCGGCCGCCCCAACGCCGGTGCGGACGCCCCGGTCGAGGGGGTCCTGGAGGCCACCGTCATGCGGCTGCGCGACCCCTCCGGCGGTGCGATCACCGTGGAGCGGCCGTACCTCCCGTTCACCCCGACCGAGTTCGCCAGGGCCCGCGCGCTCGTCGAGCTCGACGCCCGGCTCGGCCCCCGCGTCCCTCGCAGCCAGGACGTGCTGACCCTGCCCGAGGGCAACGAGATCACCGTGCGCCGCGCCGACGGCTCCGACCTGGTGGCGGCCCGCGCCATGCACGACCGCTGCTCCGAGCGCACCCTGTCGCTGCGCTACCACGGGCCCGTCGCCGACGCCGACCGCTACCTCGGCCACCTGCTGAGCCCCCGCTTCGGCCGCACGCTCGCCGCGACCACCGCCTCCGGGAAGCTCGTGGCCCTCGGCCACCTGCTGTGGGACGGCGACGAGACCGAGGTGGCGCTGCTCATCGAGGACGACTGGCAGCGCCGCGGCATCGGGTCCGAGCTGCTGCGCCGCATCATCTCGATGGCCGTCGAGGCCGGGTGCGACAGCGTGTACGCCGTCACCCAGGCCTCCAACACCGGCATGGTCGCCGCCATGCGCGGCCTCGGCCTCCCCCTCGACTACCAGATCGAGGAGGGCACCCTGGTGATCACGGCCCGATTGGACGCCACACCCGTCAGCTCCCGGCTGCCCCACGAGCTCCCGTACGAGCAGCCGGCTCCCCCGCGCCGCCACTGAACGATCGGCCCGGACCGGGACCCTCCACGGGTACCGGCTCCGGGCGGGATCCGGCCGCACCCCGTGGGCTCCCGGGGAATCCCGCGGAATCCCGCCGGGTCCGCGGACAGCTGGATCCGGCCAAACTGCGCGTGCCCACCCCCGGCGAATTCTGCCCCGGAGCCACGAAGTCGCTTACACACGGGGCTGGTTGACCGATCCCCGCACATACGGCCGCACCCGCTCCGGCCCCCGTCAGCAGGCCGACGGCAATGGGTGATGACGGGAACACGTCCCACATACGAAGATGGCCGCATGTCAGAGATCCTCCACAACGGCAGCGCACCCCGGCTGCCCCGCCAGGTGGCCGACGCGTACGTCGACGACCTCATCGCCCTCGACCCGATCACGGGCACCTACCTCGGTGTCGCCGCGAGTTCGGGCAAGCTCCCGGACTTCTCCCCGGCCGGCCGCGCGGCCGTCGCCGAGCTCTCCCGAGAGACCCTCGCGCGACTCGACGCCGCCGAGTCAGTGCCCGGCGCCGACAGCGACGCCGAACGCCGGTGCGCCCGGCTGCTGCGCGAGCGCCTCACCGCCGAGCTCGCCGTCCTCGAGGCCGACGAGGACCTGTCCGCGGTCAGCAACATCCACAGCCCCGCGCACTACGTCCGCGAGGTGTTCTCCCTGACCCCCGCCGACACCGACGAGGACTGGGCGGCGATCGCCGAGCGCCTGCGCGCCGTACCGGCCGCCTTCGACGGCTATCGCGAGAGCCTCGGACTCGGCCTGGAGCGCGGCCTGTACGGCGGGCCCCGCGCCACCACCACCATGATCGGCCAGCTCACCACCTGGGCCGGCCAGGACGGTTCCGAGGCGCCCTTTTTCGAGGGCTTCGTCGCCTCCGGTCCGCAGTCCCTGCGCGCCGAGCTGGATGCCGCGGCCGCGGGTGCGACCGCCGCCGTCGTCGACCTGCGCGACTGGATGACCTCCGTCTACGCGCCCGCCGTCGAGGGCCGGCCGGACACCGTGGGCCGCGAGCGGTACGCCCGCTGGGCCCGCTTCTTCAACGGTACGGACCTGGATCTGGACGAGGCGTACGCCTACGGCTGGTCGGAGTACCACCGGCTGCTCGCCGAAATGAAGACCGAGGCGGCCAAGATCCTCCCGGGCGCCGGCCCCTGGGAGGTGCTCAAGCACCTGGACGAGCACGGCGCCCACATCGAGGGCGTGGACGAGGTCCGGGCCTGGCTCCAGGGCCTGATGGACGAGGTCATCGAGAACCTCGACGGCACCCACTTCGAACTCGCCGAGCGCGTCCGCAAGGTGGAGTCCCGCATCGCCCCGCCGGGCGGTCCCGCGGCCCCGTACTACACCTCCCCGTCGGAGGACTTCTCCCGCCCGGGCCGCACCTGGCTGCCCACCATGGGTCTGACCCGCTTCCCCGTGTACGACCTGGTGTCGACCTGGTACCACGAGGGCGTACCGGGCCACCACCTGCAGCTCGCGCAGTGGACGCACGTGGCGGACCAGCTCTCGCGGTACCAGGCCACCGTCGGCGTGGTCAGCGCCAACGCCGAGGGCTGGGCGCTGTACGCGGAGCGGCTGATGGACGAGCTGGGCTACCTCAAGGACGCCGAGCAGCGCCTGGGTTACCTCGACTGCCAGATGATGCGCGCGGCGCGGGTCATCGTGGACATCGGTATGCACGTGGGCCTGGAGATCCCGGCGGACTCGCCGTTCCACCCGGGCGAGACGTGGACGGTGGACCTGGCGCAGGAGTTCTTCGGCCTGCACAGCGGCCGCCCGGCGGACTTCGTCGAGAGCGAGCTGACCCGCTACCTGTCCATGCCGGGGCAGGCGATCGGCTACAAGCTGGGCGAGCGCGCCTGGCTGCTGGGCCGGGACAACGCGCGGGCCGCCCGCGGCGATTCCTTCGACCTGAAGGCCTGGCACATGGCGGCGCTGTCGCAGGGCTCGCTGGGTCTGGACGACCTGGTGGACGAGCTGTCGAAGCTCTGACGGCCCCGGTCCGCCCCGCGGCGGACGGCGTACGACGGGCGGGCCGCTCATCCCCCGGGGGTGAGCGGCCCGTCCGCGTGACGGGCGGCTCAGCAGCCGCAGTCGTCCGAGTCGGTCGGCGCGGTGAGCGGGTCGGCCCCGGCGCGCTGCTGGGCGCCCTGCCAGGTCTCGACCTCGAAGCCCTCGCGGATCCAGTACTCGATGCCGCCGAGCATCTCCTTGACCTGGAAGCCGAGTTCGGCCAGAGCAAGGGCGGAGCGGGCGCCTCCGTTGCAGCCGGGGCCCCAGCAGTACGTCACCACGGGGATGTCCTTGTCCAGCAGCCGCTCGGCCTGCTCGGGGACGAGGGCGGTGGGCAGGTGGACGGCGCCGGGCACGTGGGCCTGGTCCCAGGACGGGGTGGAGCGGGAGTCGACGAGCTGGAAGCCGAGCTCGGCGCCCTGCTCGCGGTGGGCCCGGAAGGCGGCGGCAACGTCCGACACGTCCGCGTGGAAGGCCAGGCTCGCGGCGAAGTACGCGGCTGCCGCGGCCGGGGAGGCCGGGGGCACGCGGAGTACGGGGTTGGTGGAGGCGGGGGCGGAGGAGGCGTTCTGCGTCGTCGTCATGGCCTGAAATCTATGATCCGTTGATCACCGCCGGAAGTGGATTTCCCCGGCCTTTTTCTTGTCCGGCCGGGGAATCCCCTGCTAGACCTGAACCATGACCGACTATTCCCCTGACGCCACCGACTGGCGGATCCTCGAGGCCCTCCAGCGGGACGGGCGCGCCAGTTTCACCGAGCTGGCCCGCGCCGTGTCCATGTCCGCGAGCGCCGTCACCGAGCGCGTCCGCCGGCTGGAGGAGAGCGGGATCATCACCGGCTACACGGCGGTGGTGGATCCGGAGAAGCTCGGCAAGGCGATCCTCGCGCTGGTGCGGCTGCGCTACCCGCACGGCAACTACAAGCCCTTCCACGACTTCCTGGAGTCCACCTCCGAGATCCTGGAGGCCCATCACGTCACCGGCGACGACTGCTTCGTCCTCAAGGTCGCGGCCCGCTCGATGGCGCACCTGGAGGAGGTCACGGGCCGGATCTCGGGCCTCGGACCGGTGACGACGAGCGTCGTCTACTCCTCTCCCCTGCCCCGCAGGCCGCTCAGTCCGTGAGCGCCGCCGTCCGGTGGCGCACCACCGAGCCGCCGCGCTGCTTGACGATCTCCAGCTGGGCCTGGACCCGGGTCCGCAGGTCGGCGACGTGGCTGACGATGCCGACACTGCGGTCCCGCTCGCGCAGCGAGTCCAGGACGTCGAGCACCTCGTCCAGGGCCTGGTCGTCGAGGCTGCCGAAGCCCTCGTCGATGAAGAGGGTGTCGAGGCGCATGCCGCCCGCCTCGTCGGTGACCACGTCCGCGAGGCCGAGGGCCAGGGCGAGCGAGGCGAAGAAGGTCTCCCCGCCCGACAGGGTGGCGGTGTCCCGCTCGCTGCCGGTCCAGGCGTCGACCACGTGCAGTCCGAGGCCGGAGCGCCCGCGTCCACTCGCCCGCACGTCGGAGTGCACGAGGGTGTAGCGGCCGCCGGACATGCGCAGCAGCCGTACCGTCGCGGCGGCGGCCACCTGCTCCAGCCGGGCGGCCAGCACGTAGGCCTCCAGGCGCATCTTGCGCTCGTTGTCGGCGGAGGTGCCCGCGGTGAGTCCGGCCAGCCTGGCCACCCGGCCGTAGGCCTCGCGCAGCGGGCCGAGCGCGCGCAGTTCCTGCTCGGCCTGCCGGGAGAGCCGGTCCAGTTCCGTACAGCGCACCCGGGCCGCGTCGGCGGCCGACCCCGCAGTACGAAGCTTCGCCGCGGCCGAGGCCGCATACGCCTCGGCCGCGTCCGGTGCGGCCGGGGGCAGGGCTGCCGCTTGGGCGGCGCCGCTCTCGCCGCGGCGGTCCACCAGCAGGGTCTCCTCCGTCTGCCAGGCGTCCAGCCGGTGTTGGAGCGAGGTGCGTTCGTACTCGGGGAGCACCGCGTCGGCGGCGGCCTCGATGGTGTCGAAGCCGGCCTTGAAGGCGGCGTCGGCGAGCTGGTCGTCGGCCTCCTTCAGCCGGGCGGCGGTGCTCTCGGCGCGGCGCAGCGAGGTGGCCGCGCCGGAGACCATCCGGACCCGGTCCTCCAGGGTGCGGGCGCGGGCCGCGACGGTGGGCGCGCCGTCCCGTACGAGGGCGAGTTCGGCCTCCAGCCCGGCCTGTTCGCGGTCGAGGGCCTCGCGCCGGGAGGCCCTGGCGGCGGCGCGGGTCTCGGCGCCCTGCCGGTCGGCGCTGCGCGCGGCGTGCTCCCGCTCGGCCCGGGCGAGCTGCTCACGGGCGGTGTGCAATGCGGCGGCCGAGGTGTGGGCGGCGCCGTGGCGGGCACTCAGGTCGGCGGTCAGGTCGAGGAGTTCGGCGGTGGTGGCCTCCCCGGCGGCGGCCGCGGCCTCGGCGCGGGCCTCCTGCGCGGCGGCGAGCCTGCGCTCCACGGCGGCCCGGGCCTGCTCGGCCCGTTCGAAGAGGGCGTGGGCGGCGTCCTCGGCCGCACGGTCCACGTGGCCGGGGGCCGGGCGGGCCGGAGCGGGGTGCTCCGCCGATCCGCACACGGTGCAGGCCTCTCCCGCCACCAGTGCCTCGGCGAGCTCGGCGGCGATACCGCGCAGCCGGGCCTCCTTGAGCTCCAGCCAGCGCTCCCGGGCGGCGGCCGACTCCTCGCGCACCGTCAGCAGCTCACGCCCGGCGCGCTCCGCACTCGCGTCGAGCTCGTCCCGTCGGCGTGCGGAGTTCAGCTGCATGCGGGCGGGCTCCAGCCGGCCCGCGAGCTGCTCGGCCAGGGTCGCGGCCTGCTGGGCGGCGTCGGCGCGTTCCTGCAGGGCGGTCCGGGTCGCCTCCCAGCCCTCCAGCCACTCGGCGGACTCCTGGTGCTGCTCCTCGGCAGCCCGGGACTCCCGTTCCAGGTCCGCGCGTTCGCGGCCGATCTCGGCGCTGCGCTGCTCGGCCCGCTGGGCCGCGCCGAGCGCGCCGAGGGCCTCGCGCAGCCGCTGCTCGACGTCACCCAGCTGCTCGGCGCCCGCCTCCTTCAGCGTGGGCGGCAGCTGCGCCCGGGCGGAGGCCTCGGCGTGCGCGGCGGCGAGGTGGGCGGCCGAGGCGGCGCCGCGCAACTCCAGGGCGGGGGCCACCAGGGCGCCCCGCCGGGCCCGGTCCAGCAGGCCGCGCACCCGGTCCCGTTCGAGTGCGGAATCGGCAAGCAGGGCGGCCCGGCGGACGGTCTCGGCATGCCGGCGCTGCAGCCGGTCGAGCTCCCGCGCGTCCTCGGCGGCCAGCCGGGCGGCGGCGTGCCGGCTCTCGACGGCGGCCAGGGCGTACGCGGCGACGTCGAGGCGCTCGCGGGCCGCGCACCGGGCGACGGCGGCCCAGGCCCGGACGGCTTCGGCGAGACCGGGATCGCCCGGCTGGTGTCCGGGCATGGGCCAGGCCCGCAGGTCGGCGCTGTCCCCGGCGGCCTGGGCGAGCCTCTGCGCGGTGTGCAGCACCTTCTCGTCGCCGGCCCGGACCTTCGTCTCGGCGGCCCGGCGGCGTTCGCCGAGCAGGGCTTCGACGGCGGCGAAGCGGCGGGTGTCGAAGAGCCGGCCGAGCAAGCGGCCGCGGGCCGCCTCGTCGGCGCGCAGGAACCGTGCGAACTCCCCCTGCGGCAGGAGTACGACCTGGCAGAACTGCTCGCGGCTCATGCCGAGCAGCTGCTCGATCTCCTCGCCGATCTCCTGGTGGGAGCGGCTGAGCGGCTCCCAGCCCTCGCCGGTGTGCTCGCGCAGTCGGCTCTGGGCCTTGTCCTTGGTGGTGCCCGTACCGCGCTTCTTCGGGCGCTCCTGTTCGGGGCGGCGGGTGATCTCCAGGCGGCGGCCGCCGGCGGTGAGTTCGAGGGTGACCTCGGTCGGCGTGCGGTCGGCGGCGTGGTCGCTGCGCAGGCTGGTGCCGGGGGCCTGGCGGGGGCCGGGCACGGAACCGTAGAGCGCGTAGCAGACGGCGTCGAGCACGGAGGTCTTCCCGGCGCCGGTGGGTCCGTGCAGCAGGAAGATCCCGGCGCCGGACAGCGCGTCGAAGTCGATCTCCTGGGGATCGGCGAACGGTCCGAAGGCGGTGACGGCCAGCCGGTGGAGCCTCATCGGTGGGTCTCCCGGTGGCTGTCGTCGGCGCGTACGTCGTCGAAGGCGCCCTGGAGGACGGCTCGTTCGGCCTCGTCCACGGGGCTTGCACCGCGCACGTGGGCGACGAAGTCCTCGGCGATCTCCTGGTCGGTGCGGCCGCGCAGCCGCTGGGCGTAGGAGGCGCCGGTGTCCTCCTGGCGGCCCTCGGGGTCGAAAGCGAGGGTGAGGGTGTGCGGGAAGCGGGCGGCGAGCCGGGCCATGGGGTCGTCGGGTCGGACCGGGTCGGTGAGGGTGGCTTCGACCCAGGCGTCCTCGTGCGCGTGGTGCGCCGGGTCCTCCAGCAGGTCCTCCAGCCGCCCGCGCAACCGGGCGAGGGCGCGCGGTACGGGGGCATCCACGCGCTCGGCGCGGGCGATCTCGCCCCGCGCGCCCAGCTCGATCAGCCACATGGTCTTGCGGTGGTCGGCCTCGGAGAAGGAGTAGGCGAGCGGGGAACCGGAGTAGCGGACCCGTTCGCCGATGGTCTGGCAGCCGTGGAGGTGGCCGAGGGCGGCGTAGTCCACCCCGGCGAAGACGGAGGCGGGCACGGCCTCGACGCCGCCGACGGTGATGTCGCGCTCGCTGTCGCTGGCCTGCCCACCCGTGACGAAGGCGTGCGCGAGGACGATCGAGCGGGTGCCGGGCGGGCGGGCGGCGAGGTCGGCGCGGATGCGGTCCATGGCGACGCCGAGCACTGCTTCGTGGCTCACCTTCTCCGCGCCGAGCTGGTCCTTGACCAGGGCCGGCTCCAGATACGGCAGGCCGTACAGCGCCACATCACCGTGTACGTCGGTCAGTACGACGGGGTCGGCGCAGCCGGCCGGATCGGTCCGCAGGTGGATCCCGGCCCGGTCGATCAGCCCGGCGCCGACCCCGAGGCGGCGCGCGGAGTCGTGGTTCCCGGAGATCATCACGGTGGGCACGCCGAGGTCGGCGAGGCGGTGCAGGGCCCGGTCGAACAGATCCACGGCGGGCAGCGGGGGCACGGCCCGGTCGTAGACGTCGCCTGCGACGAGGACGGCGTCGACCTCGTGCGCGCGCACGGTCTCGATCAGGTGGTCGATGAAGACCGCCTGGGCTCCGAGCAGATTGACCCGGTGGAAGGCCCGACCGAGGTGCCAGTCGGAGGTGTGCAGGAACTTCACTCGCCGGCCCCGCCGCACATGCCGTCTCCCCCTGGTCGTCTCCCGCTCGCCGAACCCCTCTACGCTAACCCGTCCCCGGGGGCGCTCAGGGCGCGTACGTCTCCCCGCCGAGGGTGAGACCGGCGCTGCCGGCCGTGCTGTCGGCGAGCCAGGCCTCGAAGGCGGGCAGGTCGGCCTCGGGGAGGGCCACCTCTATCTCCACCGCGGCCCCGTAGCGCAGGTCCACGACGGTCCGGCCGGTGGAGCGCAGATCGTTCTGGGTCTTGCCGGCGCGCTGGTGGTCGACGGTCACGGTGGCGAGCCGGTAGCGGCGCCGGGTGACGGTGCCGAGCTCGTCCAGTGCCTCGCCGACGACCCCGCCGTAGGCTCTGATCAGGCCGCCGGCGCCGAGTTTCACACCGCCGTAGTAGCGGGTGACGACGGCCGCCGCGTAGCGGATGTCCCGGCGCATGAGCATCTGCAACATGGGCACCCCGGCGGTGCCGCCGGGCTCGCCGTCGTCGCTGGCCTTCTGGATCGAGGCGTCGGCGCCGACGACGTAGGCGAAGCAGTTGTGCGTGGCGGTGGGGTGCTCCTTGCGGATGCGCGCGACGAAGTCCTGCGCCTCCTGCTCGGTCGCGGCGGGCGCGAGCGAGCACAGGAAGCGCGAGCGGTTGATCTCGGACTCGTGCACGCCCTCACGGGCCACCGTCACGTACTGGTCTGCCTTCACCTCACCACCCTAAGCGCTGGTGGAGGGCTGGGTTGGCGGTCATGAACCGGCGGGGGCGGAGCTACCGGTACGTGGGCCCGGATGGGCCGAGGGAACTGATCCGGCCGTCTGCGCGGGCGGTGGCCCGGTGCTGAGCGCCGGGTGGGCGGCCCAGCGCGGCTACGTCCCGGCGGTATCGGTGATGCCCACTTCACGCGGCCGCAGTTCCGGGAAGCCCTGCAGCGCGCGCACGCTCGGCGCCGCCGGGCAGGGCGCGGCCTCGGCTGTGTCCTCGGGCACCGGCCGGGTACCGGCACCGGTACCGGCACCGGTACCGGCACCGGTACCGGGGAATCGCGCGCGGCTCTTCGCGGTTGATGCCGCTGAGCGCCGGTCCGACGCGCTGGATGAGCAGCGGACAGGGTCGGCGGGGACGAGAAGCACCAGGAGGCGGCACACGTGTACGGCGACCCGGCAACCATCCGCAAGATCCTCACCGAGCTCGGCGACACCTGGGCCGTGGTGGGCCTCTCGAACAACCAGGACCGCGCGGCCTACGGGGTGGCCCGCGTACTCCAGCGTTTCGGCAAGCGCGTGATCCCCGTGCACCCCAAGGCGGAGACCGTGCACGGCGAGCCCGGGTACGCCTCGCTGGCGGACATCCCGTTCAAGGTGGACGTGGTGGACGTCTTCGTGAACAGCGAGCTGGCCGGGCCGGTGGCCGACCAGGCCGTCGCCGTCGGCGCCGAGGCCGTCTGGTTCCAGCTCGGCGTGATCGACGAGGACGCCTGCGCCCGCACCCGCGAGGCAGGGCTGGCCATGGTCATGGACCGCTGCCCCGCGATCGAGATCCCCGCGCTCTAGCCCGCGGCCGGGCCCGCGTGCGCGGGCAGCGGCGCCGAGACCGGTGGGACCGACACCGCGAGGGTCATCTCCATCGGTACGGAGCCGTCGTTGCGGTAGGAGTGCGGAAGGTTGGCCTCGAAGGTGGCCGCGGCCCCGGCCGGGACGCGGAACTCCTCCTCGCCGACCACCAGGGTCAGCTCCCCGGCCGTGACGTGCAGCATCTCGATGGTGCCGGACGGGTGCGGGACGGAGTCCGTACCCTCGCCCGGCACCAGGTGCCAGGTCCACAGCTCCATCGGCCCGCGCTCGTCGGTGCCGATCAGCATCGTCGTCGAACTGCCCGCCTCGCTGGACCAGATCCGGACGACCTGGTCCGGCGGGACGATGCGGACCTGCGGGCCCCGGTCGTGGTCGAGGAGCGCGGAGATGCTGACGCCCAGCGCGTCGGCCAGCCTGACCGTGGTGCCCACGCTGGGGTTCGTACGGGCCTGCTCGATCTGGATGATCATCCCGCGGCTCACTCCCGCGCGTGCCGCCAGGGAGTCCAGGGTGAAGCCGCGCTCCCCGCGCCACCGCTTGAGGTTCCGGGCGAGCGCCTGGGTGAGCTGTTCGAGATCCGACACCATTCCGTCCAATATTTTGGATGACACAGTCCAACAGAGTGCACTAACGTGTTTTGCATTCGATGCTGCACTCCAGCGTTCACCGCACTGTACTGCGAGGCCCCCCATGACCGCCCTCTTCGCTCTGGCCACAGCCGTGCTGTGGGGGCTCGCCGACTTCGGCGGCGGGCTGCTGACCCGCCGGATTCCGGCGCTCACCGTGGTCGTCGTCTCGCAGGTCGTCGCCGTCGTCGTGCTCGGCGCGGTGGTCCTGGGCACCGGCGCCTGGCGGGAGGCCGGTCCGCAACTGTGGTTCGCGGTCGGCGCGGGTCTGGTCGGACCGGTCGCCATGCTCAGCTTCTACAAGGCGCTGGCACTCGGCCCGATGGGCGTGGTCTCGCCGCTGGGCTCCCTCGGCGTGGTCGTGCCCGTCACCGCGGGGCTCATGCTGGGCGAGCGGCCCGGCCTCGGCCAGTTCGCGGGAATCGCCGTGGCCGTCATGGGCATCGTCCTCGCCGGCGGCCCGGAGCTGCGCGGCGCGCCCGTCCAGCGGCAGGCCGTCATCCTCACCCTCGTCGCGGCCTTCGGCTTCGGCGCGGTGATGGCCCTGATCTCGCAGGCGTCCACCACCGTGACCGGGCTGTTCCTCGCGCTCTTCGTGCAGCGGGTCACCAATGTCACCGTCGGCGGCGCCGCCCTGTGGGCGCAGACCCGGCGCGGCATACCCGCACTCCCGGCGGGCACCGGCCCGCGGGTCCTGTGGGCACTGCTGCCCGCCCTGGCCTTCGTCGGCCTCGCGGACGTCGCGGCGAACGGCACGTACTCCATAGCCGCCCAGAACGGCCCGGTCACCATGGCAGCCGTCCTGTCCTCGCTCTACCCGGTGATCACCGCGCTGGCCGCCTTCGCCGTACTGAAGGAACGGCTGCGTACCGTCCAGGCGGCGGGCGCGGGTCTGGCCCTCGCCGGAACGGTGCTCCTGGCCGCCGGCTGACCCGCACCGCACCCGCTACGCGTGCTCGGCCTCCGCGAGTTCGGCCAGGCCCCGCAGCTGCTCCGGGGTCATGCCGTCCGGGATCGGCACCGGCGCCGGCGTGCGCAGCGGTGGCTGCCAGCCCGTCTCCGGCTCCCAGCGCCGCACGATGCGCGCCGGCGCTCCCGCCACCACGGCGTGGTCCGGCACCTCACCGCGTACGACGGCACCCGCGGCCACCACGACATTGCGGCCGAGCCGCGCGCCCGGCAGGATCACCGCGCCGGTGCCGAGCCAGCACCCCGGGCCGATCTCCACGGGTTCGCTGCGCGGCCACTGGCGGCCGACGGGCTCGTGCGGATCGTCGTAACTGTGGTTGGTGGAGGTGATGTAGACCCCGGGACCGCAGAAGGTGTTCGAATCGATGGTGATCCGGGCGTCGGCGATGACATGGCTGTTGCGGCCGATGACCACCCCGTCACCGAGCACCAGCATCGGCTCCGAACCCAGGTCGAGGTCGGGCATCATCCCGGCGGTGAGGGTGACCTGCTCGCCGATGATGCAGTGTGCGCCGATCCGGATCCAGCGCTCGCCGAAGACCGTGCCCTGCGGGAAGGCGAGCCGGGTGCCGTCCCCGATCGCACCGAACCTGAGCCGCCCCGGCGTCTGGGCGGTGACCGCGCCGGCCTGCTGCATCCAGCGCCAGCCAGTGTGGACCACGCGGCTCGCCAGCCGGCGGCGCGCGGCCGTCAGAGATGAGAACGTGTTCTGTTTCTTCGGCACCCGGCCACGGTAGTGCGCCGGGCCCCGGTCGCCCCGACCACACTCCTGTGATCTTCACCCCATCGCCGGTACGGCCGGACGCGTGGCCTACGGTGCCGTTAGCGCGGCAGCGGTAACCGGACGACGGACGCAGAGGAAGAGAACATGACGCACCAGGTGGCCCAGGCACTCGTGGCGGGTGTCGGCGGCAAGAACCCGGACATCGACCCGACGGCCTTCACGGCTCCGACCTCGGTCGTGGTCGGCGATGTCACCCTCGCCGCCGGCGCGAGCATCTGGTATTCGGCGGTGCTGCGCGCCGACTGCGGCCCGATCACGCTCGGCGCCGACAGCAACGTGCAGGACAACTGCACGGTCCACGTCGACCCCGGCTTCCCGGTCTCGATCGGCGAGCGCGTCTCCATCGGCCACAACGCCGTCGTGCACGGCTGCACCGTCGAGGACGACTGCCTGATCGGCATGGGCGCGACCGTGCTGAACGGTGCGGTGATCGGCGCCGGTTCACTGGTGGCGGCGCAGGCGCTGGTCCCCCAGGGCATGATCGTCCCGCCCGGCTCGCTGGTCGCCGGCGTGCCCGCCAAGGTGCGCCGCGAACTGTCCGACGAGGAGCGCGAGGGCATCAAGGTCAACGCCCTGATGTACGTCGAGCTGGCCAAGCAGCACCGCGCGTCAGTTACCCCGGACTCCTAGGCCGTCTCCGGGCGGGAGCCCCACGCGGCCCGGAGCACGGTGCGGACGGCCTCGTGGTCCGGGCGGCGTGTACCGGGGGATGCAGCCGTCGGACCGGCCTTCGTCGGACCGGTCCGGCTCCGGTCGCTCCGCTGCCGTCACTCGCCGACCGGGGCCGGGGCCGCCTGCTGTGCGGGGATGTCCGCTTCGGCGGTCCCGACGGCCGCCGCCGCCTTCTTCATCCGGCTGCGCACCACCAGCGTCACCGCGAGCCCGAACAGCACGGCGAGGCCCAGGGCCAGCCAGGAGAACCGCTTCAGCCACGGCTCGGCGACGATGCCGACCGAGTAGATGACGGCCGTCGTGCCGCCCGCCCAGAGGATGCCGCCGAAGACGTTGGCGATCAGGAAGCGCCAGTACGGCATGTGCAGCACGCCCGCCAGTGGTCCGGCGAAGATCCTCAGAAGCGCCACGAACCGTCCGAAGAAGACGGCCCACATGCCCCACTTCTCGAAGGAGCGCTCGGCCAGCGCCACCTGCTGGGGTCCGAAGTGCTTGGGGAAGCGCCGGCCCAGCCGGTCCAGCAGCGGCTTGCCGCCCCGGCGACCGATCGCGTAGCCGATCGAGTCGCCCACGATCGCCCCGGTGACCGCGCAGAGCCCGAGGATCACGGGGTCGATGTCCCCGTGCTGTGAGGCCAGCAGCGCCGAGCTGACGAGGATGATCTCGCCCGGCAGCGGGATGCCGAGGCTCTCCAGCCCGATGACCAGACCCACCAGGAGATAGATGCTGACCGCCGGAATCGTCTCCAGCCATTCCTGGATGTGCACCGGTACGTCCTCCCGTGTCGTGGCCGGCGCGCCCCCTGTGACACACCGAACGGGCAGCCTATCGGCTCGTCACGACCGCCTTGGACCTCAGTGGCAGTTCGCGCGACGAACGGCCCGCGAACACCTCTCGGCGGCCGGAACCCAGCACCCAGGCGTGCCGCTCCGGGTCCCATGACGACAGCGCCCGCGCGCCGATGTCGACGGTGACCCGCTGCGCCTCGCCGGGCGCCAGGACGAGCCGCCGGTAGCCGGCCAGCGCGCGCACCGGCTGGTCGAGCTCCAGCTCCCGGGACGGTCCCACGTACACCTGGGCCACCTCGGTGCCCTTGCGGCGGCCGGTGTTGCGGACGGTGAACTCCACGCGCAGCCCGCCGCGCTGCGGCCGGACGGTGAGCTTCTCGTAGTGCCATGTGGTGTACGAGAGCCCGTGCCCGAAGGGGAACAGCGGGGTGACGCGCTGGGCGTCGTACCAGCGGTGGCCGACGTGGACGCCCTCCGAATACTGCTGGCGTCCGCCCACCCCCGGGTAGCGCAGCGGGTCGCCGCCGACCGGGGTGGCCCGCTCGTCGGCCGGGAAGGTCTGGGTGAGCCGGCCGCCGGGGTCCACGTCCCCGAAGAGGAGGTCGGCGGTGGCCCCCGCGCCCTCCTGGCCCGGGTAGTACATCTGGAGGACCGCCCCGGTGCGCGCGAGCCACGGCATGGTCGTACTGGAGGAGGTGTTGAGGACGACGGTCGTACGGGGGTTGGCCGCGGCCACCGCTTCGATCAGCCGCTCCTGCCCGCCCGGCAGTGCCAGGGAGGTCCGGTCCCTGCCCTCGGTGGCGTCCTCGTAGGCGAACAGGACCACGCTGTGGGCGGACGTCGCGGTCCTCACGGCCTCGGCGAGGTCGGCGGCGCGGATCGCCCCGGTGGTGTGCCGGAGCCGGAACCGCTGGCCCTTGTCCCCGCCCTCGGCCGTCACGGCGAGCCGGTGGGTGCCCGCCGTGAGCGCGAGGGTGCGGCGGCGGACGCTCATCCCGTCCGGTGCGGAGCCGAGCAGCCCGCCGGCGAAGTACTCGGCCACACCCTGCCGGACGGGGAACAGCTCCTCCCCGTCGAGGCGCACGACGGGCCGCTTCCCGGTGTAGTGGACGAGCAGGGTCCACTCGTCGTCGGCCGTGAGGCGGAACTCCCCCTCGTGGCTCCAGACCCGCCCGGGGGCCACGGCCCGGTCGTCCAGACCGGCGGCCGGGGTCAGCAGCTTGGCCGGGAGCGGCCGCCCGTACACGTCCTCGCCGAGGGCGTAGTGCACGGCCGCGCCGTTCCCGGCCCGCTTGCGGATGGCGGTGAGCGGGGCCGCGGCGCCGTCGGGGACCACCTGCGCGCTGCCGCCGCCACCGACGAAGGGCACCTGGCCGGTCGGCCCGATCACCGCGATCGAACGGGCGGCGGCGCCGGTCAGGGGCAGGGTGCCGTGCTCGTTGCGCAGCAGCACGGCACCGGCGGTGGCCACCTTGCGGGCGGTCCGCGCCCCGGCGGCGGAGTCGCGCGGGGGCCGGGCGGCGGGCCGCGCCGCCAGCAGCCCGAAGCGGTCCATGGCGGCCAGGATCCGATGGACGGCGAGGTCGACGGCGCTCTCGGGTACGGAGCCGCCGCGCACCGCCTCGCGCAGCGGCCCGCCGAAGTGGGTGCCGCCGGGCATCTCCATGTCGAGTCCGGCGCCGATGGCGGCGACGGTGCTGTGGGTGGCGTCCCAGTCGGACATCACCCATCCGTCGAACCCCCAGCTGCCGCGCAGCAGTTCGTCGAGCAGCGGCTTGCTCTCGCAGGCGTGGACGCCGTTGACCTTGTTGTACGCGCCCATGACGGCGCCCGCGCCGGCCGCCACGGCGGCCTCGAAGCCCCGTAGCTCCGTCTCGTGAAGGGTCTGCTCGGCGGCGATGACGTCGACGGTGTCGCGGCCGTGTTCCTGGTTGTTGAGGGCGAAGTGCTTGACGGTGGCGATGAGGCCCTCGTCCTGGATGCCGCGGATCATCTCGCCCACGAGGTCGGCGGTCAGGTGCGGGTCCTCGGCGAAGGTCTCGAAGTTCCGGCCCGCGTACGGAGTGCGGATCAGGTTCACCATGGGGGCCAGCAGGACGTCCTGGCCGAGCGCCCGGCCCTCGCGGCCGATGACCCGGCCGTACTCGCGGGCCAGCGCCGGGTCGAAGGCGGAGGCGAGCAGCACCGGCGCGGGCAGGGCGGTGGCCGGCCTGGCCACCCGTACCCCGGCGGGCCCGTCGGCGAGGCGCAGCGCCGGGATCCCCAGGCGCGGTACGCCGGGCACGTAGCCAGCCTGCCCGAGGGAGGCGGGGTCCCGGGCTCCGTGCAGCAGGGCGGTCTTCTCGTCGAGGGTGAGCCGCTCCAGGAGGGCGTCGATGCGGGCCGCGCCCTTGGCCTCGGTGGCCGGTGCGGCGGGGGGCGGCGCCTCGGGGGCCCCGGCGCCCGGCGGTACCCCGGGTGCGCAGGCGGCGGCGCCGACGGCTGTGCCCGCCGTGCCCGCCGCCGCGATCAGCCGCAGCGCGGAACGTCTGGACACGGCCTCGCTCATGGGCGCTCCCTGCGGCGTGGATCGGCGGGAGCGGCCCGCGCCGGACCGCTCCCGCGCCCACTGTGCGCCGCCTGCCCGCCGGGTCCGCCGAGACGCGCCACCGGGGCGCCCAGGTTCAGCCCTCCGGCAGCGGCGGAGCGGCGTCGGCGGCGGGCCGACCCGGGTCGGCGTCGGCGGGCGACGGAACCCCGCGCGAGGCCGGCCCGTGGCCGTGGCCGCAGCCGTTGCCGTACGGCTGCCGCTACGCGTTGGGGCGCAGGGTCCAGACGACCGTCATCTCGCCCGTCACGGCCTCGTCCTCGCGCTGGATGGCGATGGTGACGGGGAACTCGGGGCGGCCGCCCGCGTCGAGTTCGGCGACGACCTCCGCGGCCGGGCGGCCGAGGGTGGCGGTGGCGGTCACGACGCCCTTGGCGAGCTTCTTGTAGCCGATCTCGGCCCTCACGGCGAGCGGTACGGCGCGCGAGAGCTGGTCGCCGAAGGCGGCCAGGACGATCGCGCCGCTCGCGGACTCGGCGAGGGTGAACATGGCGCCGGCGTGCGGACCGCCGACGTGGTTGTGGTAGTCGGGCTGGTCCGGGAGCCGGACGACCGCGCGCTCGGGGGTGGTCTCCAGGAACTGGAGGTTCAGGGTCCGGGCCATCGGCACGGTCGCGGCGAGAAGTTCGCCCACGTTCATCTGATCTGCGCTCATGAAACGCGATGTTACCCGCGAGTAGTACGGGTTGGCCAGAGCTCTGCCGGGGGCGGCCGTGGCTCCCCGGAGCATGGGCCACTATCGTTACCGGCCATGTGGCCAGGACAGCAGCAGCCGCCCGGGGGCGAACAGAACCCTCAGGACGCGCAACAGAACCCGTACCAGCAGCAGCCGGGGCAGCCGGGGCAGCAGCCGAACCCGTACCAGCAGCAGCCCGGTTACGGATACCCGCAGCAGCCGGGGTACCAGCAGCCCCAAGGCGCCCCCGGCCAGTGGGGCCAGCCCCAGCAGCCCGCCCCGACCGGCGGGAGCCCGTACTCGACCAAGACCGTGGCCATCGTCGCCGCGGCCGCGGTCGTCGTGGCGGCCGCCGCGACCGGCGCGTTCGTCCTGACCCGGGACGACAAGAAGACCGAGGCCGACGGCAAGCCGTCGGCCAGCCCCTCGGCGCCGGCCTCCGAGGCACCCACCCCGGCCGCCGGCAGCGCGAACCCGAGGGCCGGCGGCAGCGCCCAGGCCGTCATCCCGGGATGGAAGGTCGTCGTCAACACGAAGTACGGCGTCAGCTACGAAGTGCCCCCCGAGTGGAACGTCAACGACTCCGGTGTGTCCCTCTTCTACGAGGACGAGGTCAAGAAGGACGGCAAGCCGGTCATCACAATGTCCGGGACCGCCACCCTCAAGGAGGAGTGGTGCACCTTCGACAAGGACGCGGACGGCCGGGTCGAGAAGTTCTCGGTCGCGGACGCCGGCGTCAAGGGCGCCCAGGGCGCCAAGGACACCGCGCAGGCGGCTACCGACAACACAGGCACCTGGGTCTGGGCGGGCTTCGCGCAGAAGGAGCCCAAGGGCACGGTCAAGGTGACCGACCCCAAGGAGTTCACGACCTCCTCCGGCCTCAAGGGCCACATGGTGGTGGCGACCGCCGCGAACGTGAAGAAGGAGCACAAGTGCTCCACCGACGGCAAGGCGGTCGGCTTCGCCTTCAAGAACGCCACCGGTGACTTCGCCAGCTTCGCGCTCATCAGCGCGGCCGGTGTGAAGGACGAGGTCGGGACCGACGTCACCGACAAGGTCCTCAGCTCCATCCGGCTCACCACCCCGTGATCCCGCGCCCCGGCCCGGGCCGACAATCCGTTTGGATTCTCGGCCCGGGCCGGGGGATAGTCCGGTGGTGAGCACTCCCCGCACCGCAGCACCCCGTTCGCCCGCGAACCGTCGCCGCCCCGCCTGGGCCGGCCGCAACTACAGCCTGCTGACGGGTGCGGCGATCGTCACGAACCTCGGCAGCCACGGAGCGCTCATCGCGGCCGCCTTCGCGGTCATCGAGGCCGGCGGATCCGGCGGCGACGTCGGCCTGGTCGCGGCGGCCCGCACGCTGCCGCTCGTCCTCTTCCTGCTCATCGGCGGCGCCGTCGCCGACCGGGTGCCCCGCCACCGCGTGATGGTCGCGGCCAACGCCCTGAACTGCGTCTCGCAGGCCGCCTTCGCCCTCCTCATCCTCACCGGCGAGCCCCGCCTGTGGCAGATGATGCTGCTGACGGCCCTGTGCGGCACCGGAACGGCCTTCTTCAACCCGGCCGCCGAGGGCATGCTGCTGTCCACGGTCTCCGGCGAGCACGCCAACCGCGCCTTCGCGCTCTTCCGCATGGCCATCAACGGCGCCGGCATCGGCGGCGCGGCCCTCGGCGGAGCGATGATCGCCGCGGTCGGCCCCGGCTGGGTGCTGGCCGCGGACGCGGCGGCCTTCGCGGTTGCCGGCGCCCTGCGCGCCTTCCTCGATGTCAGCCACGTGCCCGACCGGTCCCCCGGCGGCGGCCTGCTGGCGGATCTGCGCGAGGGCTGGGTGGAGGTCCGCACCCGCCCCTGGCTGTGGAGCATCGTGCTCCAGTTCTCCGTCGTGGTCGCCGTCGTCGGCGCCGCCGACGCGGTCTACGGGCCGCTGGTCGCCCGCGACCACCTGGGCGGGTCCGCGCCCTGGGGGCTGGCCCTGGCGTTCTTCGGGGTCGGCACGATCGGCGGGGCCGTCCTGATGATGGTGTGGAAGCCGCGCCGCCTGCTGTTGGTCGGCACCCTGTGCGTGTTCCCGCTGGCCCTGCCCTCGGCGGGGCTGGCCGTTCCACTGCCCGTGTGGGGACTGTGCGCGGTGATGTTCGTCAGCGGCGCCGCGATCGAGGTGTTCGGCGTGAACTGGATGACCGCGATGCACCAGGAGATCCCGGAGGAGAAGTTCTCCCGGGTCACCGCCTACGACTGGTTCGGCTCGGTGTCGATGCTCCCGCTGGCCACCGCGCTGGCCGGACCGGCCGAAGCGGCCTTCGGACGCACCCAGGCACTGTGGGGATGCGCGGTCCTGGTCATCGTGCCCACCGCCCTCGTCCTGCTGGTCCCGGACGTCCGCCGGATGACCCGCAGGGCTCACACCAAGACCATCGCCCCGGTGGAACAGGCCGCGGCCCCGGCCGTGCAGACCCCCGCCGGACAGACCCCCGCCGGACAGGCCTCCGCCGGGCAGGTCCTGGCCCAGCAGGCCCCCGCCGACCCCGTCCGACACTGACCCGAACCCGGCTGCGGCCGCTCACCCCAGGCTGAAGGCGCCCTCCGGCGGCGCCGGTGAAGGGGCCGCGTCCGCGTCGGCCACGGGCGCCGCGCCCTTCCTGAACCGGACCAGCCCGTCCCCGTACTCCACGCGCGCGGGGAAGGCGTCGGCCGCGCACCGCCGGGCCAGCGCCCCCACCTCCAGCGGGGCGTCGGAGGCCAGCAGCACGGCGTTCCCGAAGCGCCGCCCCCGCAGCACCGCGGGCTCGGCGATCAGCGCCAGCTCCTCGAAGACCTCCGCGAAGTTCGCCACCTGCGCCCGCAGGAAGTCGAAGGGCGCCCCGTCGGCCAGGTTCGCCGCGTACACCCCGCCGGGCCGCAGCACCCGTGCGGCCGCCCGCGCGTACTCCACCGAGGTCAGCTGCGCCGGCACCCGCGAGCCGCCGAACACATCGGCCACCACCACGTCGGCGCTCCCCGCGGGCGCCGCCTCCAGCCAGACCCGGGCGTCGGCGGTGTGCACGGTGACCCCGGAGCCCTCCGCGAGCGGGAGGTGCTCGGTCACCAGCTCGACCAGGCCCGCGTCGAACTCGACGACCGTCTGCCGGGATCCGGACCGGGTCGCCGCGGCGTAGCGCGGCAGTGTGAGCGCACCGCCGCCGAGGTGCAGCAGGTCCAGCGCGATCCCCGGCTCGGCCACGCAGTCCAGTACGTGCGCGAGGCGGCGTACGTACTCGAACTCCAGGTGCCGCGGATCGTCCAGGTCCACATACGACTGCGGGGCCCCGTCGACGGTCAGGAGCCACGCCCGGTCCCGGTCCACGTCCGGCATCAGCTTGGCGGTGCCCTGGCCCACGTCCCGGACGACCGGGATCTGTTCGTCGCTCACCGCTCCATTGTCCGGCAGCGGCCGGGCGGCGTTCAGGCAGGCGTCGGGTCGGCTCCTCGGGCCGTCGGCCCCGACCAGACCTCCGCGGCCTCCCGCGCGTGCTCCCCGGCCTGCGCCAGGCCCGCCCGCGCCGCCGGGTCCCGCCGCGCCGGATCCAGCACGTTGCGCCCGAAGGTCTTGCGGGCGGCCGTCGACGGGGTGATCAGGAGCACCCGCGCGCCCGCCGCCCGCAGTTGCTCGGCCTGCGCCGACGGTGAGGGCACCAGCCCGGAGCCGAGCGACAGCGGGGCGATGATCACCACGCGCGCGTACCCGGCGGCCAGGTCCGCGTTGGTGGCGGAGCGGATTCCGCCGTCGATGAAGCGGCGGCCGCCGACCGTGACCGGCGGCCACACCCCCGGCACGGCGCAGCTCGCCGAGACGGCGTCGACGAGCCCGCTGCCGCTCCCCCGGTCGAACGCCTCGAGTTCACCGCTGAGCGCGTCCACCGCCGTGACGACGAGCCGCCGCTCCGGCCACTCGTGGGAGACCAGCCGGGCGGCGAGGACCGTGCGCCGCTCCGCCTCCGCGCCGGTGTCGGCGGCCAGCGCCATGGCGCCGATCCGCTGCCGGTAGGCCGTCGCGGTGCGCGAACGCGCCATCGCGACGGCGAACCGCGCGATGAGGCCGGCGCCCAGTTTCGCCGCGGCCTCCCTGGTGGCCTCGCCGAGCTGGCGCTCGTACAGCTCCTGCGCGGTGAGCAGTCCGGAGGTGAGCTGGGCGCCGACCACGGAACCGGCCGAGGTGCCGACGACCAGGTCGGCGGTGGTGAGGTCCACGCCGGCGCGGGCGAGCCCGTACAGGATTCCGCACTCCCAGCCGATGCCGGTCAGTCCCCCGCCGCCGAGCACCAGTGCCGTGTCGCCGCCCATCTCCGCCCGCCCCTCCGATCGCGCCTGTGGTGACGGCAGTCTGGCGCAGCCGGCCTGCCATCACCACAGAGGGGTCCGGATCGGACCCGCATCGGACCCGGATCGGACCCGGATCGGACCCGGATCGGACCCCGGACGGTGCCCGGAATCAGCCCAGTACGGCCGTCACCGTGCCCGCTCCGACGGTCCGCCCGCCCTCGCGGATCGCGAAGCCGAGCCCGGACTCCAGCGGGACGTCCCGGCCGAGCTCGACGGTCATCGTGACCGTCTCCCCGGGCCGGGCCACGGCGGCCTCACCCAGGTCCACGTCCCCCACCACGTCGGCGGTGCGGATGTAGAACTGCGGCCGGTAGCCGCTGGCGACCGGTGTCGTACGACCGCCCTCGCGCCCGGAGAGCACGTACACCTGCGCGGTGAAGCGGCGCTGCGGGGTCACGCTGCCGGGCGCGGCCACCACGTGCCCGCGGCGCACGCCGTCGCGCGGCACTCCGCGCAGCAGCAGCGCGACGTTGTCCCCGGCCTCGGCGGAGTCCATCGGCTTGCCGAAGGTCTCCAGTCCGGTGACGACCGTCAGGGCGGGCTCGCCGTCGCCGCCGAGGACCGCCACGCGGTCCCCGAGGCGGACGGTGCCGCGCTCGACGGCTCCGGTCACGACGGTCCCGCGCCCGGTGATGGTCAGCACGTTCTCCACCGGCAGCAGGAACGGCGCGTCCGTGTAGCGCACCGGGGTCGGCACGTACGTGTCCACCGCGTCCAGCAGCGCCCGGATCGCCTCCGTCCACCGCGGGTCGCCCTCCAGCGCGCCGAGTCCGGAGACCCGTACGACCGGCGCGCTGTCGCCGCCGTAGCCGTGCGCGGTGAGCAGCTCGCGGACCTCCAGCTCGACCAGGTCGGTCAGCTCGGGGTCGCCGGCGTCGGCCTTGTTGAGCGCCACCACGATGTGGTCGACACCGACCTGCCGGGCGAGGAGGACGTGCTCGGCCGTCTGTGGCATGACCCCGTCGAGCGCGGAGACGACGAGGATCGCCCCGTCGAGTTGGGCGGCCCCGGTGACCATGTTCTTGATGTAGTCGGCGTGGCCGGGCATGTCCACGTGGGCGTAGTGCCGGGTACCGGTCTCGTACTCGACATGCGTGAGGTTGATGGTGATACCGCGGCGGGACTCCTCGGGGGCCCGGTCGATGCGGTCGAACGGCACGAAGGAGGCGCCGCCGCTCTCGGCGAGGACCTTGGTGATGGCGGCAGTGAGGGTGGTCTTGCCGTGGTCGACGTGACCCATGGTGCCGATGTTGAGGTGCGGCTTGGTGCGCACGAATGCCGTCTTGGCCATGATTCATTCCCGTGTCCGGAAGCTGGAGCGGGACCCCGAAGCCGAGCCGACCCTCCCCCTGCGGGGTCCGCCGGACGATCCGGGAAGGGTCAGCTTCGTGCGCCGTCGAATGCGGCGAAGGCAGGTGCGCCTGCGGTTGCGGCAGCCTTCGGCGCGTCCGCGACTGCGGACGGCGCTGCGAGGAAGGCGTACCGGTTCATGTGCCTGATCCTGCCGGACGGTCCGGGGCGCGTCGAATGAATTACCGCGTGCGCAAAGGGCCGCCACGGTGTCCGCGGCGGCCCGTGTGCGCGCCTTCGGGGCACCCGGTATCGTCCATTACGTGCGATCCACCCGAATATCGGCGGCGGTGTCCGGCCGGACAGCGGGAGCGCGCCGGGCGGCCACCGCGGCCGTCCTGGTCCTCCTGGCGGCGGCCGTCCCCGTATCCGGCGCCGGCGCTGCGGCGACTCCGTCCGCGCACGGCCCGTCCGCCCCGCCGCCGCGGTTCGTGTCCGGCCCCTGCCCCGAGACGCCCGAGCCCATCCCCGTCCTGGAACACGCGCGTTGCGGCTTCCTGGAGGTACCCGAGAACCGCGAACGCCCCGGCGGGCGCACGGTCCGGCTGGCCGTCGCCGTCGTTCCCGCCGCCTCGGCGAAGCCCGCCGCGGACCCGCTGGTGTACATGGCGGGCGGACCCGGCGGCGACGCGTTCGGCGACATCCCCTTCCTGGTCGAGGCCGGTCTGAACCGCGACCGCGAGCTGATCGTCATGGCCCAGCGCGGAAACCTCCACTCGCGGCCGAATCTGGCCTGCCCCGAGATCGACCGCGCCTCGGCGCAGGCCGTCGGGCTGCGCTACGACGACCCGTCCGCACGCACCCTGCTGCTGCGCGCGGCCGAGCAGTGCCGCGGCCGCCTCACGGCCGACGGGACCGACCTGGGCGCCTACAACACCGGTGAGAACGCCGCTGACTTCGCCGACCTGCGGACGGCCCTGGGCATCCCCCGCTGGAACGTCTACGCGTACTCCTACGGCACCGATCTCGCCCTCACCTACCTGCGCGACCACCCTCAGGGGATCCGCGCGGTGGCCCTCGACTCGGTCACGCCGCCGCAGACCGTGAGCCTGCCGTGGACCTGGAGCAGCGCCCGCGAGGGGATCGACACCGTCCTGCGCGCGTGCGAGGCGCAGCCCGCGTGCAAGAGCCGCTACCCGGACCTCGACCGCACCCTGGCGGAGCAGGTGCGCAGGCTGGAGGAGCGGCCGCTGACGCTCGAGGCCGTACCGCCGCAGGGCGGGAAGCCCGTGAAGGTGGTCCTCGACGGAGGGGCGCTGCTGAACCTGCTGGTCGGCAACGCGGTCCCGGCGGCCGAGGTTCCGGCGGCCCTCGACGAACTCGCCCGCGGGAACCCGGAGCGTTTCGCGCGGGCGCGGGCGGCCGGCGCGCACCCCGCCGTCGGCGAGACCGCGTACGGCCTGACGGAGTCGGTGGCGTGCGCCGAATGGGCGCCTGGGCATTCGGAGTCGGACCTGCTGAAGGCGGGACGCCGGGCCTTCCCGGGCTGGCCGGACTCGGTCCTGACCCACGCGCCCCAACTCCCCTTCCAGCACGAGGTGTGCCGCGTCTGGAACGTTCCCGACCGGACCGGGTCCCAGCGCGTGACGCCTGTCAGCCCGGTGCCCACCCTCATCGTCTCGGGGACCTTCGACGCGAAGACCGGGGCGAGTTGGGGCGAGCGCACGGCGCGCACGCTGTCCGGCTCGACCGTCGTGAAGATCCCCGGGACCGGACATTTCGTCGTCCCCCAGTCACCGTGCGCGCAGCAGGTGCTGGCCTCGTTCCTCGCCCGCCCCACCGCGCCCGACACCAGCTGCGCCGCCGACGTCAGACCGAAGCCGTTCACGATCGTCCCGAGGTGACCGGGAGGGCCCGATGGCACGCAACGACGCTCACCGCCACCGCCGTACCGTACGACGCCTGCCCACCGCGTCGGCCGGGCTGGCGGCCGGCATCCTCGTGGCCGCACTGGTGGCGGTACCCGTCCACGCCGCCCCCTCCCCGGACACCGGGGCCGCGGCGGCGATCGGCACGGTCCCCGGGGCTGCGGGCGATGCCCGCTACGAGCCGGGCCCCTGCCCGAGAACGCCGGACCCGATCCCCGCGCTCGAGGGGGCCCGCTGCGGCACGCTCACGGTGCCCGAGAACCGCGACGAGCCGGACGGCCGCACGATCGAGCTCGGGGTCGCGGTCGTGGCGGCGGCCACCGACCGCCCGAAGCCGGACCCGATCGTCTGGTTCGCCGGAGGACCCGGTGACGACGCCGTCGGGGAGGCCCAGATGGCGATCGACGGCGGGCTGAACCGCGACCGGGACGTGATCTTCATGTCGCAGCGCGGAACGTACTCGGCCGACCCGGCACTGACCTGCCCCGTCGTCGACGAGTTCACCGCGAGTTCGGTCGGCCTCGTCTACGACGCGCCGTCCACCGGGCGGCTGCACGTCGACGCGACGCGGACCTGCCGCGAGCAACTGGCGGGCGGCGGAGCCGACCTCAGCACGTACGACAGCACCGAGAGCGCCGCCGACTACGCGGACCTGCGCGTCGCACTGGGCCTCGCGCAGTGGAACGTGTTCGGCATCTCCTACGGCACCGACCTGGCCCTGATCTACCTGCGCGACCACCCGGAGGGCATCCGGTCCGTCGGTATCGACGGCATCCTGCCGCCGTCCACGGCGGGCCCCGCCCTCACTTGGGCCAGCGCCCGCCAGGGTTTCGACGCCCTGTTCCGGGCGTGCGCGCGGGAGCCCGCGTGCAACCGCCGCTACCCGGACCTGCCGGCCACCTTCGACCGCCTGGTCCGCGACCTCGAGGCCAGGCCGGTCACCACCAGCGTCGAGGTACCCGGCCGCCCGGAGCCGGTGAAGGTCGTGCTGGACGGCGGCACCCTGGTGAACTGGATGACGTCCGCCACCCACCTGGCGGCCGGAGTGCCCCGCTCCCTCGACGAGTTGGCCCACGGCAAGCCGCAGCGGATCGCCGAGCAGTGGGCGGGCGGCAAGGTCAGCCCCCAGGCCGTCGGAAGGATCGCGCACGGGCTCGCCTACGGCGTCTTCTGCCGCGAGTGGGTGCCCTTCGAGAGCGAGGCCGACGTGCTCCGGGCGGGGCAGGAGGCCTTCCCCTCGTTCCCCCGCTCGGTCCTGGCCCAGGCGCCGCAGCTCCCCTTCCTGTACGGGGACTGCGAGGCCTGGAACGTACCGGCCGCACCGCGCGAGGTCCGTGACGTGACGCGCAGCGATATCCCGACCCTCGTGATGTCGGCCGGGTTCGACGCCCAGACCGGGGCGTCCAACGGACCGTACGTCGCCCGTACGCTGAGCCGGGCCACCGTCGTCACCATCCCCTACGTGGCCCACGTGGCCTTCGCCGCGTCCCCGTGCGCGCAGGAGATCACCCTGTCGTTCTTCGACGCCCCGACCGCCGCGAAGACCGGATGCGTCACCGCCCTCGAACCCCCCGCGTTCGAGATCGGGCCCTGACCACTAGGTGTTCCGGGCGGGAGCCAGGTTCTTGAGCGCCTCGCGCGCGGACAGCGGGGACAGGGCGGCCCTTTCGGCCTCGACGAAGGCGCGTACCGCGTCAGGGTCCGTCTTCGCGTACTCGCGCAGGGCCCAGCCGATCGCCTTGCGCAGGAAGAATTCCGGGTGGCCGGCCCGGCGGCGGCAGTAGTCGAAGAGCCGTCCGGTGTCGGTGGCGGACTTGAAGCGGAGCTGGTGGAGCAGGGCGGTGCGGGCGAGCCAGAGGTCCTCGTCCTCGATCCACTCGTCCATCACGGCGGCGAGCCGCGGGTCGGCGGCCACCAGCGGTCCGACCGTGTGCGCGGCCAGCAGGTCGACGGTGTCCCACCAGGGGACGGTGACGATCAGGTGCCGGGCCACCGGCAGGAAGCCGGAGGAGCAGCGGGAGACGTGGCGGCGCAGGTAGTCCACCGCGAAGTAGTGGTACTCACGTTCCGGGAACGTCCAGCAGCGCAGCGCGAGCGCCGCGCAGTCCTGCTCGGACGGCTTCGGAGTGTCCTTGGTCACGCTCTTCGACAGTTCCCGGCGCAGCGGGGTGGGGATGCCGAGGAAGCACGCGACGTTCTTCATGTACGCGGCCATGGCCCGGGCCCGCACGGGATCGGCGGCCGCCTCGTACGTCCCGGGCAGCCGCTCCATGAGGGTGTCCGCGAGGGCGCTGGGGGGAACCGTAGGAGGTTGCCGGGCGTTCGACAGCATGAGGCCCAGATTACGGCGGGACGCCGCATACGTCGGCTACTCTCCCGGGATGTCCCTCCTCCTCGCGCCGCGGACCCGGCTGTCGCTGCTCGTCGTGCTGCTCGTGGCGGCCGGCGTGTGCGTGCTGCTGTACGAGCCCCAGCGCATCCTCTCGGAGGGCTGGCCCCCGGGTCTCCCGGTGGGCACGGCGGTCCTGCTGTTCGCAGCCGCGTACGGCGTGTGCACGGCCGCCTTCGTGCCGCGCCCCTTGCTCAACCTGGCCGCGGGAGCCGTCTTCGGCGCCCAGTTCGGCCTCGTCGCGGCGGTCGGCGGCACGGTGCTCGGCGCCGCGATCTCCTTCGGACTGGGCCGGATCATGGGCCAGGAGGCTTTGCGGCCGTTCCTGCGCGGACGCTGGCTCCAGGCGGCCGACGGCCAGCTCAGCCGGCACGGCTTCCGCTCGATGCTCGCGGTCCGGATCTTCCCCGGAGTGCCGTTCGTGGTGGCCAACTACTGCGCCGCGGTGTCGCGGTGCGGCTGGGGCCCCTTTCTCCTCGCCACGGCGCTCGGCGTCGTCCCGAACACCGCCGCGTACGTGATCGCGGGGGCCAGCGCCTCCTCCCCCGGATCACCCGCGTTCCTCGTCTCATTCGGCTTCATCGTCGTCTCCGTGGTGGGCGGCGCAGTGGTCGCCTGGCGCAAGCGGCACCGTCTGGCACCCCCTCGGAACCGGGATCTACTGACCGAACTGACGCCCCAGCACCCCCCTGTGGTCAGCGGCGCTTCGCACGGGCCCTAGCATCGGACGCGAACTGCCCGACGATCACAAGGACGAGCGCACCCCGACATGAGCTGGTTCGAATCCCTAATCCTCGGTCTCGTCCAGGGGCTTACGGAGTTCCTCCCGATCTCCTCCAGCGCCCACCTGCGGCTGACCGCGGCGTTCGCCGGCTGGCACGACCCAGGAGCGGCCTTCACCGCGATCACCCAGATCGGCACCGAGGCCGCCGTGCTGATCTACTTCCGCAAGGACATCGCGCGGATCGTCTCCACTTGGTTCCGCTCCCTGTTCAACAGGGCGCTGCGGTCCGAGCAGGACGCCAAGATGGGCTGGCTGGTGATCGTCGGCTCGATCCCGATCGGTGTGCTCGGTCTCGTCTTCAAGGACGCGATCGTGGGCCCGGCCCGTGACCTGCGGCTGACAGCGACCACCCTCATCGTCATGGGCATCGTGCTCGGCGTCGCCGACCGGCTGGCCGCCCGCGACGAGGAAGGCGGCCGGCACCGCGCCATCCGCGAGCGCAAGACGCTCGCGCAGCTGGGCGTGAAGGACGGTCTGGTCTTCGGTCTCTGCCAGGCGATGGCCCTGATCCCGGGTGTTTCCCGGTCCGGCGCGACGATCTCCGGCGGTCTGCTGCTCGGCTTCACGCGTGAGGCCGCGGCCCGCTACTCCTTCCTCCTCGCGATCCCGGCCGTGCTGGCGTCGGGTGCGTTCGAGATCAAGGACGTGACGGAGAACCCGGGTCATATCTCCTGGGGTCCGACGATCTTCGCGACGGTCATCGCCTTCTTCGTGGGCTATGTTGTGATCGCGTGGTTCATGAGATTCATCACCACTAAGAGCTTCATGCCGTTCGTGATCTACCGAATCTTGCTCGGAATCCTGCTGTTCGTGCTGGTGGGAGCAGGTGTCCTGAGCCCGCACGCGGGCGAATCCGGCGGCTGAACCAGGGCCGCACAGGTAGCGCTGTCGAGCATTTCCTAGCGCCTGATTGCAGCACCACGCCATGATCATCTCCCACTTGTCTCCCACTCATCTCCCACTGGGGAGCCGGGATACGCCCCACTAGGATGTGTGCGTCCGCAAAGTAGGGGATGACGCAGAAGGGCCCGTCCAGCAGTGCGGGCCCTTCCGTACAGAGGGTGGAGCGGGTCAGCTGAGGTTCATGTCCGGCCTATGCCGGACCTTCGCCACGAGGAAACGCAGCCGCTCATCCACCGTGTCCCAGGCATCGCCGGTGAGGTCGGCCGGCTGTAGGGTCAGGCGTCCGCGTCCAGGGCGATCCGGGTGAACTCCGAGCTGTCGACCAGGTCCCGAGCGAGCCGGTCGAGGGCGCGGGCGGCCCGCACGTGGCAGGCCGCGTCCAGCACCAGTTGACGCTCCGCACGGCTCGGCGGAACCCGGGAACCAGCCGCGGCACCACCGTACGCCAGGGCACCACTTGCGGGGCCCCTGACCTGTGAGGACAAGGACGGGGGGGGCTTCCACTGCGACCCCGACGACATCACAAGCCTGGTGTCGGCCGACCTCGACCCGGCGCTCAAGCTGGCGTGCACCACTCCTCCGAAGCAGCTCGTCCATGGACCACGTCGTCCGGATGCACACCGAGATGATCACCGGCCTCCGGCTCCTCGGACCGACACGGGCCGAGTGAGAGGTCCGGTCGCTCAACTATGCTGACACCAGCGTTGCGCCCGTGTCCGCGATCCGGGATGAGGGCCCCTGACCTCTTCGAGGCGCCTGGAGGAAGCTGTGACCGCCGAACTCCCCGACTGGATGATCCCGCCCAGGATCAGCGGCTGGGAAGCCGATGACCTCGACCTCCTCGCCCAGGCACCGCGGCACACCGAACTCATCGACGGAGCCCTGATCTTCATGACGTCGCCGCAGCGGTCCTGGCACGCCCGGCTGGTGGAGAACCTGACCTTCGCCCTGCGCCAGGCCGCCCCCGTCGGGTTCGACGCCGAGCGTGAGATGACCGTCAGGCTCGACAAGAAGAGCCGCCCCGAGCCGGACATCCTGGTCACGACCGCCCCGTACGACCCCGACCGAACGTGGTACGCGCCCGAGGACGTCGCCCTGGTCATCGAGGTCGTCTCGGAAGAGTCGGCGGACCGCGACCGTTCCCTGAAGCCCTTCAAGTACGCACAGGCCAGGATCCCCCACTTCTGGCGCGTCGAGGACGAGACCGGCGCCCCCACCGTCCACACCTACGAACTCGACACCATGACCAGCACCTACGTGGCCACCGGCATCCACCGCAACCGGTTGAAGGTCTCCGTCCCCATCCCCCTCGACATCGACCTCGACAGCCTCGTGCCCTGACTCTCTGCCGGACGCCAGGCCACGGCTTCGCGAGCTGGAAGCGTAAGCCGCCTCACGCCCCCGCGAGGGCGAAGGTGAACGGTTCACGGGGCTCGTACCGGCCGGTGACGTCGCGAGCAGGTTGCCGGCACTCGACGACCGCCGAGTCTCCCGTGGCGTGGTCAAACGCCAGGTGCACCGTGCTCCACGTACCCGCGTGGGCGTCCCCCTGTGGGCGTACCTGGAAAAGTTCGGCCTCCAGCGCGTCGACCGCCTCGGCGACGGTGGGGAAGCGGTCCAGGAGGTACTGCGTCCACAGTGCGGCGCTCACGGCCGGCAGGCGCGGGTCACGCTCCCCATAGTCCGATTCGGCCAGCCACGGCAGATGCGCGCCAAGACCCGCCTCGTTGATCCCGTCCGTGGTGGCGGAGGCGTACGCGATGGCCACCGCCCTGCCGTAACGGGCTCCACCGCAGCGGCAGCGGGTCGTCCGCTCCCATGCCCGCCCGCTCCGCCCCGCTTGATAGCACCCACAGGTTGGTGTCCAGGCTCTGCTTCCAGCCCATGTTCCGGCCCACGACGACCGGATGCCCGGCCGCCTGCCACAGCACACACACGCGCACACATGAGCCTCACGCTGGAGCGGCCGGTCGGGACGCGCGTGTCGGACCACCAGTGGGACTCAGGCGCCCTGGACGACTCTCCGCCCGACTGCAGGTCAGCACCGACCACGACAGCCCTGTGGGCTGTCGTGGTCGGTCAGCTCTTCGGCGGTATTCGGACGCGGAGCCAGGCGGGAAGGCATCGAGCGGGCGGGATGATCACACCGCCGCCCGCGTCCCGTTCCCCTCGTACCCGCGGGAGTCACCCCATGCCCACCGACGACCAGGTGGTGTCCTGCCCCTTCGACCACAGTGACGCGCTCGAGTTCGACCCCGCACTGGTCGCGTTGGCGGCTCGCGGGCCGGGCAGCCGGATCCGCCTTCCATGCGGCGAGGCCGAGGCATGGCTGATGACCAGTCACGCCAGGGTGCGTCAGGTGACGCGCGATCCGCGGCTGAGCCGGGCCACGATCGTCGGCCGGGACCATCCGAGGATGGCACCGGAACCGATCGTGTCACCAGAGGCGGTCAATGTGGCGGACACGCCTGTCGGTGTTGCTGCCCCATCTGACGAACTGCGAACTGCTCGCCGTACCGGAGGAGGACCGCGAGGACCTGCGCGCGTGCACGATGCGGCTGCTGCCACCCCACCCGGTTCTGGGATCTGCGTCTGGCCGTCTGTCCGGAAGAGGTGTGCTGAAACACCGAGACCATCCGCCGCTTCCGGTGACCTGGTGACGCCGCCCGCGCACACCCCCCGAAGAGAGGGTCCGCGGACCGTCCGGCGGAGCCGGCCGACGGCCCGTCGGCCGGCCGCGGGACACGTGGTGGCACGACGCTGTGGCACCCGTATGCCCCCACGCACCAGGCCGAGGCCGCCTACCTGGCGTCCGTGATGACCGCGAGGGTCGGCGCCGCTCCGGTCGTCGTGGACCTGACCACGGGGCGGTTCGAGCGCGAGGAGTGCGCCGTGGTCAAGGTCTGCGCACCACACCTGCGCTACAGCGCCCGCCACACCATTCCCCGCCCGCACCCGGCGGCAGCCGCATGAACGTCCACGTCTTCGCCGGCCCCACCATCGGCGCCGACCGCATCCGCGAACTCGTGCCCGACGCGGTCCCGCACCCGCCGGTCAAGCGCGGCGATCTGCTCCGTCTCGCGCTCCGTCCCGGCGACGTCGCGCTGACCATCGACGGCGTATGGCACCAGAGCGCCCCCATCCGGCACAAGGACATCCTCGCCGTCCTGGCCGACGGCGTCACCATCGTCGGAGCCCTCCGGACCGCCGAGCTCGCCCCGTACGGGATGGTCGGCGTGGGCAGGATCTTCGAGGACTTCCGCGCCGGCCGCCTGGACGCGGATGACGAGGTCGCCAGCGCCGGAACAACGAACCTTCTGGCTCACGCTCGAAGAGATCGAGATCTTGCCCCAGCGCGAGGCACTGCTGCGCATCATGGTCCGCTCGACCCGCCTCGACGGCGCGTGGGACGTGTGGCCGGCCAGCCTGGCGGAGGTCGAGACACTGCTTGACACATCTGTCCAGACGGGCGAGGAGGTGGCCCCCGCGTACCGGATCAACACGGCAGTCGCGGCCGACAACCCCCAGCACACCACCGCGCACCTGGACCCAGAGCGCCTCGCACAGCACCTCCTCACCACCTGGGGCCTGGACCACCGCGCGGACGTGGCAACCCGGGACGCCGCCGCCCGGGACCGCGCGTTCCGCGACTTCGCCGGAGCCGTCGAGGTCGATCGCGCGTTCTACATCGGGGCACGAGTAAGCACCGCGCCACCAGTCGCAATCGACGTCGAACCTCTGATTTGAATCAAATAGAGCTGGCGTGCAGCGTGTTGGCAAGACGATGGAGACATGTCGATCTGGTCTCAGGTTACTGGTCCTGCTCGTGCCCACTGGAGACGCGTTCTCTCACCTGCCGGGGCTGCCATAACCAGCTGGGACAGAACCCAGCAGCAGTCGGTGGCCGTTCTCGCGCAAAAATTCCACGGCGCCATTTTACGTCGGCCTTACTGCTGGGCCACCGCCCGTGGGGCTGCCGGACGACCGCTCTTCCTGCCAACCGAACGAAGACTGACAAAGACCCGGCCGAGTGGTGCCCACCGCCCTCCAGTTACCACTGCACAGGTGACTGGCCGGGTTGAGACCAAGCTCCGTTGGGGCATTGGCCGCCGACGACCATGAGCAGCAAGCTCTGCTCGGGCTGGCGGAGGGCTGCCTCGGCGCAACCGTCGACTACGAGACCAGCCCCTAAGCTTGTTCTTTATCTTCTGGCTCAGCGCCCGTTCCCTTGCGACCTCGTCCCCATCTGATCCGACCTGGTCCGGAGCGCATGTCGAGGGCAAGGAAGGGCGACGGCTGGCCTGCTGGCCAGTGTGTTATCCAGGTGTGGTGACGACTTCCAGGCCTTCCACCAGGCTCTTTGACGCGGTGCTGTGCGACTTCGACAACGTGATCCGCTTCTACGACACGACGGAGCTGGCGAGGTTGGAGCGTGCAGCAGGGCTGGAGCAGGGCACCACCATGAAGGTGGCGTATGCGCCGGAGATTGACCTGCCCCTGCTCCTGGGAAAGATCACTCAGCACGAGTGGGTGGAGTCCATCGTGCTCGGCCTTACGGCCCGGGTTCCCAAGACGACAGCACGCGAGCTGGCTACGACGCTCGCCAAGGCGCCCTTCTGGGCCGACGAGGCGGTCGTGGACCTGCTTCGGCGCGTGCGGGCCCGTGTGCCTCTCATCCTCGTAACGAACGCGACGCTCGATTTTGACAACGACCTGGCGTCGTTGGGACTCTCGGATTTCGCAGACCATGTAGTCAGCAGCGCCCAGGTGGGGGTGGCAAAACCGGACCGGGAGATCTACGAGATCGCGTCCGAGCGGGCCGACGTCGCCATCGACCGGTGCCTCTTCGTGGATGATCGCCTGGAGAACATCGAAGCCGCAGTGGCACTTGGAATGATGGGCCTTCACTACCGAGAGCCTGCGGATCTCGAAGAGTCCGTCAGTTGCCTATTGGACGGCCCGCAGCTCACTCACGGCCAACGCTGAGAGGACGTTAAGTCCGTTTCTGGTAGCGGCCGCGACCGGGTTGGGTGAGGAAGCCTTGGCGGGTGAGTCGTCCGAGGCGGCTGCGGGTGACGTTGACGGATGCCTCGTCGGTGGGCATGTCGAGGAGTTCGTGCAGCTCGCGGGCCCTGAACACCTGGTCGGAGTACTGGTTGAAGGCGTTCACGATGGCCTGGTAGGTGGTGCCCGACTCGGGCGGATCGGGTTCGGTCCCGTTCGGTGCGAGTTCGGCGATGATCTTGCGGGTGGTGGCCAGGTCCGCAAGACGCGCTTCGGTCTCTGCGAGGGTGGCACTGAAATGCGCGATCTGATGGCGGAGCTCATCCGCGCGGGCCCTGGCCTCGTTCTCCCGGATGTGAAGGTCCACCAGTAGTTCGGTGATGCTCACGCGGCCAGCCCGATGGTGTCGCGCCAGGCCGGCGTGGGTGTGGTGAGGCGGCGGGCCATGTTCGCGGTGGAGGCCCAGTAGACGCGTGAGGCGGAGGTGTCAGGGCGGTGGTCGTACTCACGGGCCAGACGCCGGTGCAGCATCAACGTGCCGTTCGTCTGCTCGACCACCCACCGCTTGTGCTGCGGGACGAAGCCCTTGCCCTGATCGGCGGGGTTGCGGCGGACGACCCCGACGTCGATGCCCAGCAGGGCGCCGTGGATGATGACTTCGTCCTTGAACCCCTGGTCGACCAGGGCTTTCTCCAGGCGCATTCCGCAACGCTCGGCGGCCTGGTCGAGGAGGGCGGTGCCGGCGGCGTTGTCGTGCGCGGAGGCGGCCATGACGACGACGCCGATGATCAGTCCCAGAACGTCGACGACCAGTCCCCGTTTGCGGCCGGAGACCTTCTTGTTCGCGTCCAGCCCCGTCGTGGTCCTGGGGACACCCGCCGCGGCGCGGACGGACCGGGTGTCGATGACCACGAGGGACGGGTCCTCTAATCGGCGGGCTTTCTCCCGGACCTGGCAGCGCAGGAGCTCCTGGATCCGCTGGTCAAGCCCGTCCTGACGCCACAGACCGAAGTAGTGGAACACCGCCGACCAGGCGGGGAAGTCATGCGGCAGCAGTCGCCACTGACAGCCCGTCCGGTTCTGATAGAAGATCGCGTTCACGACTTCCCTCAGGTCGCAGGACCCCGGATCCCCGGTCGCCGACCGTGCCACCCTGCCCTGCTTCCAGGCGGTGATCATCGGCTCGATCAAAGCCCACTGCCCGTCCGACAAGTCGCTGAGGTACGGCTCTCTCTTCACGCCCCGCATCTCAACATGGACATGCCCATCGGGCAGCCCGGACGGCGATCAGTACCACGATCGAGCGATCACGAACCGAGAAAGACCGGACTTAACGACCACTGAAGGAGTGAGGTCAGCTCGTCATGAGACTCAAAGCGGGTCATGGATCTCACTCTTGCACACCCCCCTTCGCCCATACGTTCGGATGTCACGCAATCGCGGTCAGAGCCGTTTTCAAAGAGTCTCATCACAGCGGCGTAAAGGACTGTTCTGCTGGCTTGGCAGACGCCGCTGACCTCGGCGAGGCCCTCCTTTTGACCTTGTCTGGGAGAACCCGCTCCTGGTGGGGCCGCTGCGGATAGGGTCGGAGCAGCTCGTGCCAGCATGGGTGTACAGGCCCGGTGCCCAGAGCGCTCTGGGGGCAGTACCACCGGGCTGTACCAGTTCCAGGAACGGAACCCCGTCCACCAGGAATTCCAGAACAGAGGGCGTTTCACCCCGGCCTTGCCCCCCCCGCAGGAGTGGGGAGCCACGCGAAATTCGATCGAATGCATGCCGGTCACAGTAGCTGGTGTCCGGTCCGGCGTTCGGGCGCGCAAGCGGTCCGCCGAGTTGAGCATCGGCTACTCATGCGGACCACCCGGCAGCCGTGTTCACTGTGACCGGGCGTCGATTCGTACCGGACGCGGAAGACCAGGCAGCAGGGGGAACAGGTCATGCAGGAACCGCCAGCCGAAGTGGGACGCACCCAACGGGTCCAGGTCCATTTCGACGATCTGGATTTTCTGGGAATGGTGCACAACTCGCGCCATGCGCTCTTCGTCGAACGAGCCATCACGGCCTATTGGCAAGGGCAGGGCTGGAGCACGGATCGTGACCGCTCACGGTATCGCGACACCCATCTCGTCGTGCGTGAATTCCTCGTCACATATGAGGAGCCGATTCGAGGCACGGGGGACGTGGGCGTGTGGTTCCGGATATCCCGGCTCGGCCGCACCAGTGTGACGTACGAGTTTCAGGTGAGGTCCGCAGACGGCCGCTGTGTTCATGCTCACGGTTATCGGGTGCAGGTGCGGATCGACCCGGAAACGCTGAAGCCACTCGCCTTCAGCGACGAGCTTCGGGAAACCGCGCGCCGTCTCATGGAGGGGCCGGCCAGGCGGTAAGTCGGTTGCGTGCACAGGCCGGCCACTGGCACGGTGCGGATCTCATCCCTGCCACGAGGTACGCATGACGATCTACTTCTACGGTGCCGAGGAAGTTCCCTACGGCTGCTTCTCCACCTTCTCCGCACACGGCGTGGACCTTGACGGGCACTGGTGGCCGACCACGGAACACTACTTCCAGGCACAGAAGTTCACCGGCACCCGCCACGCCGAACTCATCCGCCGGGCCCGCACCCCGCTGCGCGCGGCGGAGCGCGGCAGCCAAGTTCCGCACGCACGCCGACATCGGCGCGATCCTGCTGGCCACAGGAGACGAAGAGATCGTCGAGGACACCACGTCCGACCACTACTGGGGACGCGGCCGGACGGGGACCGGAAATAACATGCTCGGCCGGATCCTGATGCGTACGCGCCGCCGGCTGCTTGCCGAACAGGGCGAAGCGGATGACGGGCACGTTCGCCGGGGACACCTCAGCCGGCCGTGAGCCGCTCGTCCAGGTCCTGCCCGAAGCGCGTCCGGTACACGCCGTGGACGAGGGCGCCCGGGGACCGGTAGCCGGTGTGCTCCGGGCGGCGGACCTGCTCGTCCCACTGCGTCACCTCCCGCATGAGGGGTGAGGAGCGGCCCAGATACGCCTGTGCGGCGTCCGGCAGTTCCCAGGCACCCTCGACGGTCGAACTCCAGAACGCGCGCCCCTGGCCGACCACCCACATGCAGAGATCCTCGGTACTGTCCTCGGACCAGACGGCTCCGTCGACCGTCACGCCTTCCGAGAAATCGATCAGAGCCTCGGCGGCCTCCAGGTATCCCAGCGCGTAGTCCTCCAGGACGCCTCTCGGCTGCGACTCCAGCCATGACTCGAGGGCGGACAGGCTGGGCCTGGCCGTGTCCAGGACCTCCCAGAACCAGCCGGGGACGTCCTCCATCTCTTTTCTCCTTCCCCATCTCCGTCAACTCATCCTCGCAGGGATCACGGGCGTTCGAGCCATGCGCGTGCCTCCTCCTCCCTGCCGGTCATGCGCAGCAGGACCCCGTAATTGCTCCTCCCGTGGGGACTGCCGCCATGGGCGGCCTGCCTCAGCCACGGTTCGGCGCCAGCGAGGTCACCTCGCTCGGCGAGCAGCACGCCCAGATTGGCAACGGCACTCGCGTGCCCGGAATCAGCAGCCCGGCGGTACCAGCGCTCGGCCTCCGTCACGTCCGAACCTGCCAGACAGACCGCCAGGTTGTACGCGGCAAGGGAGTTGCCTCGGCGGCTCGGCGCCACCAGTACCGTTCGGTGGCGGGGTCGCCGTGGAGGGCGTGGTGGGTGGCGAAGTTGTACATCGCGCGCGGGTCGCCGCCCTCCGCGGCACGTTCGTACCAGGCGAGTGCGGCTTGGCTGTCGCCCCGGTCGGCGTGGAGGACCGCGAGTCCGAACGCCGCCTCCGCATCGCCCTCGTCGGCAGCGCGGCGGTACCAGGGGCCAGGCGTCCTCGTCGTCCCCGCGACTGAACATCGCATCGGCCAGGGCCACCATGGACCGGACGTGGCCGGCCTCGGCCGCGCGGTGCCACCACGACTCGGCCTCGGCGGAGTCGTCCCGGTGGCGGCAGAGCAGGAGGCCCAGGTTATACATCCCGCTCGGATGGCCGCTCCGTGCGGCACACAGGTACGCGTGTTCGGCCTCGTCGACGCGGTCCTGCCGCATGAGCTCGGTGCCGAGCCGGTTCATGGCGTCACCGTCTCCCGCTGCCGCTGCCGCTGCCGCTTCCGCTTCCGCGTTCGTGTCGCCGTTCGGTGCCTTGTCCACCGGTTCAGCCTTCGTGAATGAGCGGGTGCGCGGGTGCGCGGGTGGTCCGGTGCCGGGGTGGCCGGGCCGCGGCCCCGGACGGTGCCCGTGTCACAACGGAAGGAAGTCCAGGTAGACGAGCCTCTCATGGCCGTCGAGGTGCTCCTCGGCCTCCGTCAGCCGCAGCCGCCGCGGCGAGTCCCCGTAGGGCCCGTCCGGCAGCGGGACCGTGCCGGTCCACGTGGTGTTCGCCGCCGGGCCGGTGGCCGTGAGCGTGGTGTGGGCGCTGCTGATCTCCGCCCAGCGCAGATGGGGGTCCGGGAACGTGGGCGCGGCCTGTTCCACCAGTGCCCGGATCGTCGGCCGTGCGGTACCCGCCGACGTGGCGGTGTAGGCCGGTCCGGTGACCGTCACGGTGAGTACGTTGCCCGAGGCCACCACGGTGGCGGTCCGTTCCGGGCTGAGCTGTGCCATCGGGGCCTGGACGGTCTTGGACACCCACAGGCCGTCCAGCGACTCCGGCTGGTACCGCACCAGTGCCAGCCGCAGGAAGGGGAACCAGGACGCGGGTGACTGCCCTGCGGCGGTGCGCAGTTCGATGTCGCAGTACCAGAGGTCGCGTGCGGGGTCGAAGGACACGTCGTGACCGGCGACCGTCACCGTCGCACCGGGGTCCTCGGCCGGCGCCAGGCTCCTGGAAGCGGTGGCCCGGGGGAACGCGTTGCTGCGCGGCCACGGTGCGACGGTGGTCGAGACGGACGACGGGTCGGTTCCCAGCGTAGTGAGGTAGGGGTGCAGCGCCTCCGCCGGATCCGCGGTGCCCGACGCGGTCACGACACCGAGCCGTTCCCCGGGGCCGGACGACCACCAGGGCCGTTCCAGGTACACCCGGACGGCGTTGCCCCGGCGCCGGCTCGCTCCCGCGGCCGGCCGGTCCCAGTGGAACAGCGGGACGACCTGCCGTACGACCGGCGGGGCGGGGCGCGCCGAGCTCCGGACGTGCCGGACCTCCGGTGCGGACTCGCGGTGGATGCCGGGCGCCACCGCGCTGACGACGAGTTCGGCGTCGTCCGCCGGACCGCCGTGGGACGTGCGCGTGAGCAGTCGGGTGGCCGCGTCGTACACGTAGTCCCCGGTCGCGGTGTCCGCGTCGGAGCTGCCGGGTGGCGCGGGTGTCAGCAGCCTTCCCGTGGCGGTGTCACGGACCTTCACGGTCGTCGCCTCGCAGGGGCCGAGGGTCGCCTTGCCGCGGTCGAGCCGGATCGTCGTCTCCTCCCGGAAGTGCTCGGTGTAGCGGCTGGTGGCCAGGGCCGTGTACGTGATGACGCGGTGCCGGGTGTCGTCCAGTTCGTGCGCGGCGTCGACGGTGATCTCGTCCGGCCCGGGGTCGGGGTCGGGCTGCCGCGTCACCCGCGCGGTGAGCGGGGTGGCCTTGAACGTCCGGGAGGTCACCGGATCGGCGGTGCCCGGCCCGTCGTCCACGGGGTGTTCCCACGTGGCGAGCAGGTCGAGCGTGCCGGTGGATCGCCGGTCGAGCAGGATGGCGCCGCCGAGCCGCACGGCGGTCCCCCCGGCCGGCCGGTCCGCGGCGGTCAGGTGCTTGGGATCGGGCCGTTGCAGCGGGGTACGGACGGCGTGCACCGCGGTGAGGCGGGTCGCGGGGGTCAGCAAGGGGTGGCGGCCACCGGTGGCCGCCTCGCGCACGGCGTCGAGGGAGACGCGCCGACCCGGGTTCGGGGAAGCGTTCCGGGCGGTCACCCAGTCCTCGATCCACTGCCACACGCCCATGGCCGCGAGGTCTTCGGCGGCGAACTTCGACGTGAGCCTCAGCGGGTACTCGTGACCGGGGGCGAGCCGCAGTTCGAGGGTGCGGCCGCTCCACGCCCATCCCGGGGCGGCGGCGCGCACCACCCGGAGCCGGAAGGACCGCGATTGCGGCCAGGTGCCGAGCGCGTCCGCCGTCAGTGTGGTCGTGGTACCCGGAAGGCCGCGGACCAGGAACTGCCGGGCCAGCGGATCGGGCAGGTAGGGCACGTCCAAGCGGTCGGTGTCGAAGTACCAGGAGTCCTCGTAGGGTTCGGACTCCCGGTGGGCCGCCGGCAGGTCCTCCAGCCGTGCCGCGTCCCGCTGGGCGAGCACGGCGTACAGGTCCGGCCGCAGTGGGTGCCCCGCGGTGTCCGCGTCCAGCAGGCCGTGCTGCTCGGCCAGCATCTGGGAGGCGCGCGGCGGCATCACATGGCGTTCGGACGGCGCGGCCGTGGTGTCGTCACCGTCCTCGCTGCGGATCACCACCCGGCGTACGGCCTCCCCCGGTGTGTGCGGGGTCCGCAGCAGGACCTGCGGGCCAGGTACGGGTTCGAAGCGCCGGTACACGACGCCGTCCGTCCGCAGTTCCGGCTCGTTGGGGAACAGCTCTTCCTCGGTGAAGGCCGTGCTGTCGCCGGCGAGATCCACGCTTCGGGCCCGGAAGCGGTACGCGTGCCCGAAGCGCAGCCGGGGCAGGCTCCCGCCCGGCACGGTGAACTGCGCGGTGACGGGGAAGTCGGGATCCTCGGCCGGTTTCGTGGCGGCGAGGGTGCCGTCGGCCCGGAGGGAGCGGCCGACCCGGTCGACCGCCAGGCTCCAGCCGTTCCACCGCATCAGCGGTTCGCCCAGGTACAGATCGGTGTCGCCGTCCTCGCCCGAGGTGGTCGGTGCCACGGTGACCTGCCCTTCCTCGGTCACCGTGACCGTCAGTCCGTCACGGCGGAAGACGTACGCGCCGTCCCGGTTCATGAGCGACCGCCACGACGTGCCGGCCGAGTCGTGGACGTCCCAGCGCTCCCCGCGGACGAGGTCCTCCGCATAGAGGTCGAGTACGGCGGCGCGCGGGGCGCCGTCCCTGCCGTACGCGGTGGCGTCGGCGCCGGCCGCCCGGTCCAGCAGGTCCACCAGCGCTGCGGCCCGGCCCCGTCTGGCCACCGACAGCCCGGCCGACCGCAGCGCGGGCAGGGCGAACCGGTCGGCTCCGGCGAGGCTGCGCTTGCCGCGCGGGCCGCCCCTGACGATCCGTGAACGTGTGACCGTGTCGGCGAACTGGCGGGCCAGCAAGGCGCCGCCGTCGGGGTCGACCGGTACGACCAGGAAGCGGTCGTCGCGGCCGACCCGCAGCATTCCGTGGGCGGTGTCGCCGGCCGCGGCGTCGCGCGGCACGGCCTCGAAGCGGTTCCCCCCGATCCGGCAGCGGGTGCGGGGCAGGACGTCGACCCGGACCCCGCCGGAAGGCAGCTTCGGCGACCAGGTGACCTCCAGGGCCGCCCAGGTCTCACGGGACGCCCCGGTCAGCAGGGAGCGGACGGCCGGGTCGCTCGCCTCGAACTCGACCACCAGGCCCAGCATCCGCTGCAGTCGGCGGTACTCGCGCGTGGCCGCGACCGCCTCGTGGAAGTCCAGGCGCCGGCGGGCCTGGGGGGCCAGGGCACCCGAGCCCGGCTTCCTGCCGCGCCGGTGGAAGCGGTCCACCTGGAGGAAGGCCCGCGCCAAGCCGTCGGCGGAGTCCGCCTGCGAGGGGTCGTAGCCGATCGCCCGGTGCCGTACGAGCGCTTCCTCCAGCGCGGTGACGGTCGCATCGAGCCGCCCGTGACCGCTCTTGCGGTGGCTGTCGACTGTCACCTCCTCGAAGCCGATGGGGCCGAAGCCGCTCCCCGCGGCGAGGTCCTCGTACGTCGGCGCCTCTTCGGGGGACAGGGCGCCGAACCGCCCCCAGCGATCGGCGAGGAAGGCGAGCACGTGGCTGACGGGGTAGGAGCGGACGAGGCGGCCGGTGTGGTTCTGGAAGGCGTGCCCGTGGACGGTGGTGCCGGGGCTGAAGAGCGCTGCCCACCGGGCGCTGTCCGGAGCCGACACCAGGCGTACAGGCGTGGCACCGGTCTCGGGCAGGTGCAGGCGAAAGGCGGCGCCGGCCAGGGTCGCCGGCCAGTCCGTCCAGTCGGGGAAGCGGGCGAGGGTGCTGTCCTCCCCGTCGGTGCGCAGTCGTGGTGCGATGTGAACGGCGAAGGCGGCGCCGCCGGATCCGGCTCCGCGCGGCAGCACGGTCCACATGACGCTCTGTCTGGGCATGGTCAGGCTCCCACGGGTGCGAAGGCGGTGCAGTACGAGGTCCAGTCCTGTTGCCCGTAGGCATCGCGGAAGCCGTGTCCGGCGGCGGCCGCGGCGACTGCGGTGGACGGTGCCGGCTGCGACGGCGACCGCCGCGCGGACCCGGCCGACACGCGCGAGGCGCGCGCGCCGGTGGTGCTCCCGGCTCCGCCGCCGGCCAGTTCCCGCCGCACGTGGAAACTGACCGAGGTCTCGAAGAGGCAGAGGTCGATCGAGAACGTCACACTGGCCTCGCCGACCAGTCGGTCGGGGCCCGAGTAGTAGGTGAGGGCGAGGTAGCAGTCCAGTGACGCGGAGACCAGGCCGAGCACCTCGACCTTGCCGCCGAGCCGGATGTAGGCGGAGAGTTCGACCTCCTGGCCCGTGCCGTCGCCGACCGCGACCGTGCGGACGCCGAAGTAGATGCCGAACTTGGCTTCGACGTGGCCCGAGACCACGCCGGCCACGTCGAAGGCGGTACCCGCGCCGGCCTCCAAGGCGACTTCGAGGCTTTCCACCCCGTCGGCGCCCGCCTCCAGCGCGAAGAAGCCACCGCCGCCCAGGAAGGAGACGGTGAGGCCGAAGGGTGCGTCACGGCTGTTCAGTGCGAACCGCAACCGCACCGGTGACCCGTCGAAGGGCAGGTACAGCCCCGCGAACAGGGTCATGGAGTCGAGGGCGAAGACGCCGAAGGACAACGAAGGCAGGGCGAGGGACAGTTCGGCCTGTATCTGCGGGCCGACGACGGCCACCGACAGCGGCGACGCCGGGCCGCCGCCCGCGGGAGGGGTGTCGGCAGCCGCCGCGCGGGCCGGGAAGAGCGGCTTGCGGGCCGCCTCCCTCGACGCGCGCGAGGAGGTACCGCCGGCGGCGGGTGATGTGCCGGGTGTGCCCGGTCCCGACAGCCGGCAGAGCCGGGCCACCTCTTCCAGGTACTTCAGCGGGCCGTGGAAGGACACCGCTCCCAGCTCACAGTCGATGTCGGCCTTCTGGCCCTTGGCCGCGGTGAAGCGCAGCGACCTGATCCCGACGGTGACGAAATGGGCCGCGCCCGAGTCCCCCCAGATGTTGAGCGACACGTCGCTGAGTTCGCCCCGGACGGAGTAGGTGGCGTCCAGCGGCGGCAGCAGCCGGACGACCGACACCGCCTCGATGTCGAGCCTGCCGTGGGCGCCGGGCACGAACATGCCGAGCGATCCCGGACCCGCCTTCAGTCGGGGGCTCCACGTCAGCCGCGCTTCGGCCCGCTCCGGTCGGCGGACCCCGTCCACGACCTGGTGGAACTCCTCGGAGACCACCGTGAGCGCCTGTTCGGCGTTGGCGGCGCCGTCGGCCGGCGCCCGCAGGACGTCCTGGAGTCTGATCCCGCCGAGGATCCTGGCGTCGAGCGCGTCGAACATCCGAGCCGGATCGAACCGCTCGCGGGCGGCCTGCGCCAGGTCTCCGGCGACGGGGCCGAACTTCCGGGACAGGCCGTCGAGGACCAGCCCTGGCGTGGCGATGCCGCCGCTCTTGTCGGCCGCGAACTCCAGGGCCTGGGCCGTGGCGCCTTCCGCCTTGGCCAGGTAGACGCCGGCGCTGTTCCGCGCCGAGCCGAATCCGTCGCGGAGGTAGTCAGGGAAGTAGGCCAGGACCGCCTCCTGCGGGTTCTCGGCCAGGGCGCGGAGCGCGCCCGGCAGTGCGGCAGTGATACGGGCCACGGCGGGGAAGGCGGGCACGCCGGTGGTGGCGGGGTCCGCGGCCGTGACGGCGAATGTCAGGGTCCCCACCGCCAGGCTGGTGTCCCCCGGCTCGGCGGCGGCGGCCAGGGCCAGCATCGGGCCGCCGATCCGGCCGAGCCGGGAGGCATCCGTCGGTGCCGTCGTGGTGTTGTACTGCCGGGCGACCGCCGTTCGGAAGGCGCTGTCCGCCGCGCCCCGCTCGTTGACGAAGACCACCGGGGCGGTGAACGGGACCCTCCTGCCTTCCCAGTCCACCCCGACGAAGTCCAGGGGCAGCGGCACGGAACCGGACTTCGCCAGGAAGGCGAACGCCCGGTCGGAGCCCGCGGCCGGAGGGGCCGAGGACGGGACGTAGCCGTCCCCCGCCGGGGAGTCCAGGCCGGTGGTGGTGCGGGTGAGCGCCCGGATCCGGCGGAACGGCAGGGCCCGGCCCCCGGCCGGGGTGTGCGGGTCCGCGGCGAAGTCGCGCTCCGCCTGGAGAACCACCAGGAAGACGCGCGTCCGCAAGTACCCGCCGACGGCGCCGCCGTCGTCACGCGCGATCTCCCGCTCGGTCACCTGCACGAACGCCGCACGGTGGCCGAAGGGCAGGAGGTAGCCGTGCTGGACGACGCGCACCTTCTGGTCGCGGCCCTGGGTGAGCAGGTGCGACCACTCGGCGAGGCCGGAGGTGAATCCGCTGCCCGTGGTGTCCCAGGCGCCGTGCGCGTCCAGGGTGGCGCCGAGCGCGGAGAGTGACAGGGCATCGGCCTCGATCGGCGCGGGCAGTGCGGAGAGCGGCGAGGCGAGGGAGAAGTCGGACGACAGCCGCACCAGGTCGTACCGGTTGCGCGGTGACAGGGACGAGGGAAAGGTGCCGGAGTCGGGCACCGCGCCGGGAGAGGCGAGCCAGCCGGGGAACCGCGGGTCCGTCATCCACACGGCGCGCACCACCTGTGACGCGCCGGTCTCGGCCGCCACCCAGCGCTCTCGGTCCTCGTCGTACGTGCGGGTGCCCAGCCGGGTGTGCCACAACTCCGTCCAGCCGCTGGGCGATTCGGGGACGGCGGCGGCTTCCGCATGGCACCATCCACCGCCGCTGTCCGGCGACACGATCACTCCGTAGGGCACTTCCAGCGCCGTCTCCCCGCTCGTGGGAGCACGCAGGATCCCGATGAAGTCGCCGGTAACCGCGCGTCTCTGGGCGTTGGGGACGAGTCTCGGGCCGAAGCCGGCCCAGCCCAGCAGGGCTTCGGTGGTGTAGGGCAGCGGCAGGTGGTCGCTCACGTCGAAGGCGAGGCGGCTCGCGCCACCCCACTCCAGCCGGACCGGTGCCTGGCCCAGCGGCCCGGGGTCGGGGAAGGCCTGCTCCTGGGCGGCCTGGGGGCCGAAGTCCACGACGAGGTAGGCGGGCTGGTCCGCCATCGCCTTGGTGAGCTGGGGTGCTGCCGGGTCGGCGATGAGCAGGTTGACCAAGGAGATGCGCAGATTGAGCATGTCGTCGCGGCGCCGCAGGTACGTGGTTCGTACGGGCAGCTCGACGGATCGGGCGGCGGGGCCGGCGAGGAGTCCGGCCCCGCCGGCCACGGCGGCACCGATGACGACGCCGGCTGCGCCGGACATTCGCAGGAACAGCCGGCGGGGCACGGCCCGGTGCGGCGGCGGGTGGGCAGGCACGGTCACCTTCCGTTCTCCGAGTGCCCCGCAGGTCCGTCCGTCGGTCCGGGGCGCATGGGGAGAGCGTGGTGTCCTTCGGTGAAGCGTTCGAGAGTAGCGGGTACTCATGCCGCTCCTCAGGAGGAGGCGGCCTCGGTCAGCACGCGTGCGATCAGTGACAGCCCTCGTTCCAGATCGGGCGCCGGAAGATGGGTGTATCCCAGCACCAACCGGGCGGGGGACGGTGAGGTGGTGCCGCCGGGCGGGCCCGGTGACGGCGGCGATGACGGTACGAGGACGCCGCGGCGCCGCAGCTCACGGGTCACGGTCCGGCCGCAGACCGCCGGTGGCAGCACGAGGACCGCGGGCAGACCGGCCGCCGTACGGGTCAGCACGCCGGCGTCGCCGAGCCCGCCCAGCACTCGCCGGACGGTATCCCGCTTGCGCCGGTACAGCGGGGCCATCCGGCGCCCGTGCCGGGCCAGGTGGCCCTCGTCGACGAGGTGGCGCACCGCTTGCTGGACGATCGGCGGAGGAGGCTCGTTGACCTGCTGGAGGAGACTGCGGCTTACGCCCAGGGACGCCGAGAGGATGACGTAGTCCACCTGCAGTGTCGGGTCGAGCAGTCTGCTCAGCGAACCGAGGTACATCGCCGGGGCGTTCCGGGCTCCCATGGACCACAGGCTCGGCGGCGGGGCCTCGTTGCGGAAGTCGCCGTAGAGGTCGTGTTCGAGGAGCACCCCGCCGCTGCGCCGGGCCCAGGCCAGCCACTGTCGTCGCCGGGCCTGCGACATGGACGCGCCGAGTGGCTGGTGGTCCGGATCGACTGCGAGATGGCGTACGGAGTCCGGCACTCCGGTGGCCAGCAGCCCTTCCTCGTCGGCCGCTGCGGGGGACAGCGCCACGGCGCCGCCGAACGCCCCCCGGATCTCGCCCCAGGTCGGCCCGCCGCACGCCAGACCGCCGTCCCGCGCCGCGATCACGTGGGCGGCGCAGCGGGCCGCTGCCTGGGTGCCTGCGGCGATGACGACCTGGTCGGCCTCGCAGACGATGCCGCGGCTGTCCCGGACGTACGCGGCGACCGCCCGTCTGAGGCCCGCCTCGCCGAGCGGGTCCTGCACGGGGGGAGGCGGCCGGTGGCCGGCTCGCCGCCATGCCGCCCGCCATGCGGGGAGGGGGAAGTGCTCGGTGCCCCGCCGCCCGGGGGTGAAGTCGATGACGCGCTCCGCGTCGGCCGCCCGGCGGACGGGGACCGCGGCGGGCGCCCCGGCCGTGGGTGACGGACGGTTCACGTAGGTGCCGGACCCCTGGCCGGTCCGGATGTGGCCGGCCGCCGCGAGCCTCTCGTAGGCGGCGACCGCAACGGACCGCGAGACCTTCAGCGAGTCCGAGAGGGTCCGGGTGGACGGCAGCCGGGCACCCGCGGGCAGGACGCCGTCCCGGATCAGGGCGCGGATCCCGTCGGTGATCTGGTCGCGCAGCGGACCGGGCCGGCCGGGGTCGACCGAGATCGGGAGGTTGATGGGTTCGCTGGTACGCATGGTCCTCTTGCATCGCAGGTAGGGGCGCGGCCGGACCGCCGCCGTCAGCGGGCCGGGGTGGCCGGTGGGGTGGGGCGGCTCCATGTCGGCGCGCACCGTGCCTCGTTGGTAGTCGGCCCGGCTCCGCGCGGCGTGAGTAGCGCGTACTCCACCTGACTCCCCCGTCACGGGCACTCCGGCGAGGGACGTGGTGCTGTGCAGCGGACCGCGGGTACCGGTTCCCGCGGCTGCGCGGCGGGCCGCTGGAACTGGTCCGGTGGAATCCGGCCTGAAGTGGTACGGCCTGGCCGGAATCCATTGGCCAGAGTCGGCCCGTGTACCCGGCCCGCACGGGCCGGCTCCGACCGGAAGGATCCAGGTGCAACCACCCTTGTTCGTCCTGCCGCATGAACGCCGGGCGGCCCGGACGATTCGTTCGCTTCGACGGCTGGGCAGCGCCTGCGCCGTCGGCGGCCTGCTCGTGGCCACCGTGGCCGGTACCGGTGCGGTGGCCCGCGCGGACCCCCCGGCGGGCCCGCGGCCGACGGCGTCCGCCGGGCCGGGGTGCTCGCTGCCCTCGGACGGCGAGTTCGCCAGTTGTGTTCAGGTACAGGCGTCGCTCGCGAAGTCCCCGGCGGTGGGCGAGACGGTCGATGTGCGCGTCGAGGTGCTGGCGCAGTTCACCAGGGAGGCGGTGCAGGTCCAGGTCGACCTCCCGGAGAACCTGGCGTGGGAGTCGCTGCCGACGGGGATGCGGGAGGTCTCCGGCGCGAAGGCCTACGGGCAGGTGCTGCACCGAGCCGGCGGTGGCATCACGCTCTCGGCGGACCGGCCGGTGGTGTTGACCGGTAAGGTGAGGGCAACGTCCACGGGCCGGGCGCAGATCCGGGCCCGGGTGACTGCGGGAGACCTGCTGGGCGAGGCCGCGGAGACCCTGGTGCAGGCGACGGTCACGGCGGCGGGGGCGGCGCCGACGGCGGCCGCCCCCCACCACGCCGTGCGCGCGGCCACCCGGAAGGCCGCCGCGGGGGTGGCACCGCAGAAGGCCGGACTGGGCCGGAAGGCACAGCGGTTCGCCCCGGTCGCGCAGGACCCGCCCGCGTCGCGGGCGGCGAGGGCCGGGGGAACCGCGGACGGCGGGCCGGGTCCGGGCAGGGCCTGCGTCTCCGGCGGCTGGGAGTACCTCGCCAGGAACGGCAGCTCGCACGCGAGCATGAACGTCGAGGTGAAGGCGTTCGACGTGGATGCCTCCGGCGAGTCCCTGCTGGCCGTCGGGGTCACCGACCAGGAGGGCAACTACGAGCTGTGCTTCCCCGCCGTGGAAGAGGACGGCAGCGGGCAGGACGTCGTCCTCGCCTACCTCACCGAGAACAACCTGTGGGCGCTCAGGCAGACGGGGTCGACGGAGACGGGCACGGGGACGGGGACGACCTCGACCCCCGGTGACCGTGTCTTCGAATGGGGGAGCGAGGTCTTCGGGAACGTCACCGCCGGGCTGAACGTGGGGGTGAGGAGGCCGGCCGAGCCCACGGACAACCTTGCTCTGGAGACGTTCGACGCGGTCAACGACGTGGCGCTGTGGAGGACGGCGGCCGGCTGCTGGGACGAGAAGGACACGGTCTGCCAGCAGATCGTCCTGCACTGGTCCGCGGCGTCCACCGAGGGCACGCTGTACTCGTTCCGGGACAACGCGGTCCACCTCAACAGCGTTCGCGGCGGCGAGCGGATGACCGTCGCCCACGAGATGGCCCACGCCATCATGGACATGTCGTACCGGCTGCACGACGAGGTCGCCGACCACTCGGACCCCATGGAGGGGCTGGGCAGCGGGTGCGCGAACCCGCACTACGCGGAGGACGCCTCGACCTTCGGCTGCGCCTGGCTCGAGGGTTTCGCGGACTGGGTTGCGCTGAGCGTCTACCAGGTGCACGACTACTGCATCCAGAGCGGCTGCATAGCGTTGGAGACACCCACCTGGGCCACGCCCGGCTGGAACGAGGGCATGACGGTGGAGGGCCGTGTGGCGGCCGCGCTGCACGACCTGGAGGACGCCGCGAACGAGAAGTACTGGGACCGGACCTCCGAAGGCCCGGCCGCCATCTGGCACACGATGCAGCATCACGTCAACGTCTCCTTCCCGGCGTTCTGGGAGTCGCGTAGGAGCGACGGGTACCCCACCACGACGAGTTCCGTGCTGGCGACGCTGTTCCAGAACACCATCGACCTGGGCTTCCGCGACCCGCTGACCTCCGATGTCCCGGTCTACCGGCCGCACCCGGCCACGGCGCACAACTTCCGGTTCGACACCGTCCGGCACGGGTGGTCCGTGATGGCCGTCCGGCCGGCCGGCACCGACTACGACCTGCGGCTGTTCGACGACAGCATGCAGGCGACCAGCCTGGGCGAGAGCAACATGGCGGGGCCGTCCGAGGTCGACTTCGTCGCCGTCGACTCCAGTTCCGGTCGCCGCGCGCTCGGCGACTACTACCCGCGGGTGCCGTCACCGGGGCCGGGCACGACCGCGTACCGGGCCGAGTTTGCCGAGGCGCCCGCAGATCCGCTCGTACGCGAGGTGCCCCGCACGGTGTCCATGGCACCGGACGACGTCGCCGCCGTGTTCAACGTCGCGCTGACGGGTGAGCGGGTGCGGCTCACGCTGACCCCGGAGAACTCCACCCAGGACGGGGAGCTCTACGTGATGTGCTCGACCGCGGACGCGACCACGTGGGTGGCGAACCGGGCGCACCACGTGGCCCGGGCGAACGCCTCGGGACGCGGCGGGACCGAGACGGTCACCTTCGAGGCGACGGGCAGTTGCGCCGTCGTCGTGATCAACAGGGCCGGGAAGGGCAAGTACCGGACCCTCCTCCACGTCGTCGCTCCGATCTCGTAGGCGGACCGGCGAAGGACGACCCCCGGGGCATGGAACTCCTCCCAGTCCCGAAGCATCGACCAACGGAAGGTCACCCATGGAATCCACATCGATCAACCACGTCGACATCTCCCTCGAAGACGCCGCGGCGAGCCCGTCTTCCGGGCTCCTCGCCACCGCACGGGAGGTCGGGTCGGCAGCCGTGCTGGGCGCCGGGACGATCGGCGCCAACCACAACGAGATAGTGATGGCCGACCACGGCGAGATCACTCTCCAGCCGCCTACCGCCTGATGCGCACGGGTACGTCACCGAGCGTCGGCGGCCGGTCTTCCGATGAAGGCGCGGCAGCGTACGCGCTGTCAGGAGTCCGCCGCTCGGGGCGTACCCGCGCCGTGGGGAGTCGTTGATGGCAAGGCCTTGGAGCGCAGCTATCCGATTCGCGCACCATCGGCGCCGTGGTCACCCCCTCGGCCTCCCTCCCGCCGCCCTCGTGGTTCTCGCCGCCGAGTTCATATCCACCGTGGGCTCGGGGATGACCTTTCCGTATCTGGTCGTCTACCTCCACGAGATCGGCGGTATGTCCGACGGGGAGGTGGGATCGGCGCTGGTCATACGTGCCCTGGCAGCCGTGCTGGGCGCCGTGGCCGGCGGGGCGTTGTGCGATCGTTTCGGACCGGCCCGCACCACAGTGGGCGTTGCGGCGATCGCCGCGTCCGCGGCGGTGCTCATGGCGGGCAACCACACGAGCGCCCTGCAGGGCGTGGCCGGTGCGATCGTCTCCACTGCCGCGGGGGCTGCCCTGGTGCCCGCACTCGACACCCTCCTTGCCGTGGCGGCGCCGACCGGCGCCAGGAACAAGGCGTTCTCCTGGCGGAACACCTGTGTGAACCTCGGAGCGATGGCCGGCGTGACCGGTGCGTCGATCACGCTGGAGGTCCTGGGTGTCCGCGCGGGCCTGCGATGGGTGTACCTCGCCGATGCCGCCTCCTATCTCCTCCTGGCGGTGCTCATCAAGCGGGTGGCTTCCCGGTATCGGGCGGGTGGACGTGCTCCAAGGCCGCCGCTTCCGGATCCGGCGCGGAGCGACGCCGTGAAAGCGCCGGGATACGGTGCGGTCGTCCGAGATCCGGCCATGCGCCGCCTGTTCGTTCTCGTGCTGCTCATCGTGGCGGCCGGATTCACGCAGTTCCAGGTCGGTCTGTCCACGGTCACCTTCGAGACGCATCAGGTGAACGTCCTCGGATGGATCTTCGCCGTCAACATGCTGGTCATTGCCGCTCTCCAGGTACCGGCACAGAGAATCCTGGTGGACTTCCCCCATGCACACGTACTCGCCGGTGCGGTCGTCTGTATGTCCTTGGCGTGGGCCGTGGTGGCTGCCACCCCGGTCCCCGGGGCGCTGAGTCTGTTCCTGGCCGCAGCGCTTTTCGCGCTCGGCGAGGTCGCTTACACCCCGGTCATGGCAACCCTCGTCAACGACCTCGCACCGAGCGGACTCGGCGGGCGGTACAACGGAGCGCATGCCCTCGCCTGGACCGTCGGGTTCGCTGTCGGGGCCGCGGCCACGGGGACGCTCCTGGGAGGCAGCTCCGGGCAGCTGTTCTTCGCCGCGTCAGCCCTCGTTCTCGGCCTTGCGGCACTGGGCGCCCTAAGACTGGGGCGGCTCGGGAACTTCCCGGGGCCGGCACACGGGGAACGGCCGCACTAGATGACCGGCGACGACGGGTCCCGAGGGTGCCGAGCTATGGCCGAAGCCCGACGGGCGCTGAAGGCAGGAGGGCCCGAGCGAGCGGAGCAGCTGCTCCGGGCGGCGCTGAGAGCCGGAGCGCCCGCCCGCGGAACTGCCGATCGGCTCCACGCGTACGTGTTGTTGGCGCATGCCTGGCGCACGCGGGGCATGTACCGTCATGCCGGCCTTCTGCTCGCCATGACGCTGCCGGCCGCCGAAGACACGACGGGCCCTGACTCGCCCCTTGTCGCAGCCCTCTGCAACGAGTGGGGCGTACTGGGCAAGTACGTGGGGGATTTCGACGAGGCAGAGGCGAAGTACCTACGGGCGCTGACGATCTATGAACGCATATTCGGCGGCGACCACGACACGGTGGCCACGGTCTGCCACAACCTGGGAGGTCTGGCCCACACGCGAGGTGACCCCGCAGCGGGTGAGCCGTGGGCTGCCCGCGCCGTCTGGATCCGGACCCGGATCCATGGGCCTGATCACATCCTGACCGCCCTCGACACGGCCGCCTGGGCTGCGCTGTTGGAGGGGTGCGGCCGCCCGGACGAGGCAGCGCAGTGCCTGCAACGGTCGCTCACCGTCTTCCGCAACACCTACGGCCCGGAGCACTACGAGGTTGCGGTCACCGTGCACAACATCGGAGCTCTGCAGCACCGGCGCGGGGACCTGGCCAACGCCGCCTCGAACTACCTCAGTGCCTTGCACCTCAAGGAGCGGCTGCTCGGCACCGATCACCCGGACCTCGCGACGACGCTGGCCAACCTCGGGGCACTCCACCAAGCGCACGGCGAGACGGAGCGGGCAGCAGCCTGCTACGAGAGAGTGGTCGGCCTGCTGTCCCGGCATGTTCGTGGCGACCACCCCACACTGCGACTGGCGCGAGCGGCACTGAGCCGGCTCACCGCGGAGAACACCACTGGGTGGATCCAGGCTGAGTAGGCGCTGCTCACGACACCCGGCCGCGTACGCGCAAGACTCCGGACCAGCACCTGGCGTCCTACCTCGTCCAACCCGCGCCAGGAATTTCGGAACAACCCAAGGAGTGCGTTTCCGTCATGCTGAAGAGAAAGTCTTCCGTTGCGGCTGTGGCAGCGGCAGCCCTCTTGGGAGAGATGTTTTCCGCATATTCGATGTCCTCCATCATGCACAGCCCTGCCGTAGCTCGTTCGATTTGGCCAGTCGTATGGACTGGTACAGCCTTCACCTTGAGCCTGCTCGTCTCCATTGTTCTCGCCACGCGCGGAATCACCGTGATGGGCACTGCATCCATGGTCGCGGCAGGGTTGGGAATCCTGGCGTCGGGGATCGCGGGCGGCGAAATGATCAGTATGCTCATGGGGGCGGTATGTGTTGCCGTCGGACTGTCGTTCATGTTTCTCCTGGCGAGGGTCTCCCCTCTCTCCCTGTTCGGGGAGTTGGCGCTGCATGCGGTCGCCGACAGGGGGCCAAGAGAGCGTCTGACCAGGCTGTGCCGCATCACCGATCTCGATGAACGCCTCCTTCCCCTGCTGGAGGACACGGTGCACAAGTACTCGCTGGGGGACCTCCACGCCGCGACGAAGCTGTGCTGCGAAACGCGGTATTCGGACCATGGCATGCTCCCGCGCGGTACATTCGCCGGGCCGCCTCCCGTGATCGAGGCATGCATTCTCACCGAGAACCTGGTCATTGTTCTGATAGCGCACACCGAAGGGAGCGGAGTCGCCCTCGTGGGGAGGCTGCAGCAGACGATGGTGAGCGAGCCGTCCCGCCGGGAGGACAGTACGGGAGCGCGCGAGGTCTATGTGAGGTCGGCGTGGCTGGATTCCATCGAGTCGTCGAGCTACCCCTTCCCCCTCGACGACAGTGCTGCCGGCAGGGAATTCATGGAAGGGTTCCGTGAAATGCTCACCGCGACCCGGCACACCTGACGGACCCTCGCGGGCGTCATGGCAGCAGTCGGTCGGTCAACTCCTTGCGCGTGGTGATGCCGAGCTTGTTGTAGATGCGTTGCAGGTGGTTGTCGACGGTACGCACGGAAATGGTCAAGGCAGCGGCGATGTCCTTGCTGAGCATGCCCCGGGAGGCGAGCAGCGCGATCTCGCGCTCCCTCCCGGTGAGCTGTACGACAGCCTCACACACCATGAGAGCAGGGGTCCTGGCTCCCTCGCAGCGGGCCGCGAGATCCTCGGCACGGACGGCGGCGGCGTTGGCCCGACGGTTCTGCCCCTCCGCTCTCAGGATGGAGGCGGCGGTGCTCGCCGCCTCAGCCGCCAGCAGGTCCGCCCCCATGATCTCCAGCGCGTCTGCGGCGACGAGCAGGCCCTCAGGGTCTCGTGTGGACCATGCGACTGCCAGATCCGCGCGGGACCGGTGGAAAGGCCCGGTGCACTCCGCCGCTATCTCGGTCAGCCGCCCGGCGGCTTCCCCAGCCTTCCCGAGCCGGACGAGATCGGTCAGCAGAATCGCTTCGGACGCGGTCTCCCCGCGCTCGAACGCCTCCCTGGCAGCCGCTGTCAGCACTGCTCGTGCGCGGGTCAGCTCACCGCGGGCGACGTACAGCCAGGCCTCGCCGAGCCTTTCCTCGGGGAAGTACCCCGCGACGGGAAGCCGGCCGCGTTCGGCCAGGGCCGCTTCCGCCGCTTCACAGTCTCCCTGCAGGGCGGCGGCGGCCGCCACACCCGCCAGCGCCATCGACAGCACGACCGGAGTGTGCGGGCGGGACGCCCGGGCCACCTCCGCGAACCAGCGCCGCGCCTGGGCCGGGTGTCCGGCAGACCATGCGCCACGCGCCAGATAGAAGGCCAGCAGCCGACGGTCCGCGGTCGCGCTCGCGTCCGTAAGGCCCCCGAACGCCCGCCCGCCCACCTCCTGGGCCTCGGCCAGGCGACCGCTCTCCGCCAGGGCGAGAACGAGAACCGCCCAGTGGCTCACCTCGTGCGTGGCCGGGGAGTCGGTTTCGCCGGCGGCCGAGCTGAAGGCCAAGGCACGGCGGATCCAGCCCTCGGCCTCCTCCCCACGACCGGTGACCGCGAGAGCGGTGGACCTGGTCAAGGCGGCCCACAGCCATGCCTGGGCGTCCGGTGCGTGCGTGCCCTCCGGTTCGAGGTCCGCGGTCAGGGCAAGGCTGCGCCTGACGTCTCCCACGGTGAGCGCGCTGGCAGCTTCGTTGAGCAGCAGGACCCGGTGACCGAGCGGACTGGTGACCCGGCCACGGGCGGACTCGATGACGTCGAGAACCTCTGCATAGGGTGTTCCCAGCCCCCACAGGAGGTTCTGTGTCCGGACCGGCAGCGCGGACAGGACTTCCTCTTCGGTCGTGGCCATGGCGTCGGCCTGGGACAGCACGTGATCGGCCTGCTGGTAGTCACCGGCCTCGTACAGCGTCTTGCCCAGCAGCAACTGGACCTGGAAGCTCTGGTGCTGCTGCGGGATCGCCCGGAGGAGAGCGAGCGCGCGGGGGTACTCGCGGGCGTGCGCGGCCAGGACCGCCGCGCGGACGAGCAGAGCCGGGTTGGCCGTGCCCGTAGCCGCGAGCTTGTAGGTGGCGAGGTGGACCGCGTCCTCCCGGCGACGGGCCCCGCTCTGCTTCAGCAGATGGACCTGCCGGAGCAAGGTGTCCCTGCGGCACTGGGCAGTCATGTCCGCGCGCAGCACCTCGCCGTAGAGGGGGTGGGCCAGCCGGACCGCTGAGCGTCGTTCCTCCTGGACGACGACGATCAGTCCCAACTGCTCCAACTCGCTGAGTACTTGCGGTTCGGCTTCCCTTTCCAGGTGGCCGAGGGACAGCGGCTCGCACAGAGACAGAACGTTCAGCACCTGTCGGCCGGCAAGTGGGGCGACGGAGAGCCGGGAACCGATCAGATCGGTCAGGCGCCGCGTGCCGGGCAGCCGGTCCGCGGTCATGTCCCAGATCTCGCCGTCGCAGGTCAGGACTCCGGCAGCCACGGCCCCCACCACCAGCTCCCGCAGGTAGAGGGGATTGCCGCCACTGCTGGCCAGAAGGTGGTTGACCGCGCTCCTCCCGACCGGCCCCTCCAGGACCCGCTCCAGCACCGTCACGACCTGCTCACGGGTGAACCCGGCGAGGTCCACCTGCCGCACAGCGTCGCCGTGCCCGAGCGCGGCCACCGCCAGCGCCTGGCCTTCTCCCGACCGAACCGTTCCCAGGAGGAAGATCACCCCGGCATCCATCAACTGCCTCAACAGCATCGCCGAGGTCGCGTCGAGCAGGTGGACGTCATCGACCAGGATCACCATGCGGGGTCTCGCCGTACCCGGCTGCGACAGCAGCCGGGCCACGTTGGCGAATCCCGAGACCGGGTCGGACAGATCGACGCCGTCGGGCAGCAGGTGAGCGATGGCGCCAAGGGGAACCGAAGCCGCCGCCGCGGTGGCAACCGCCCTGCCGATCCGGTGCCCGAGCGCGGCCGCACGGTCCAGACACTCCTCGGCCAGCCGGGACTTGCCCACTCCGGCCGGCCCGAAGACCAGGAACCCGGCGCTGCGAGGTTCCGACAGGACTTCGTCGAAATCCTTCAACTCGCCCTCGCGCCCGACGAGCGGCCAACGCTGCAGCACGCCGTTTCGATTCATTCCTCTGTCCCCGTTGGTTGACCCTTGCCCGCCCTTGCCCGCCATTTCGCGTGCGGCAGTTTCTCGTTTGATACCGCCGAAGAAGGGGGCCGGAGGAGAAATGCGCAAAACGGGCTACTTAAACACGCTGCGCCACGCCTCGGTTGCGGAGTGCACCCATTGCTGGACGACGGTCCGCGGTGAGCGTAGGCGGTGAGCACGGGATGACCTGCCGTCAGTCAGGTGACGGGCACTGGGTTGTGGCGTCGGCAGAGCGGACGGCACATCCACGGCTCGGCTGGATCATATCCGAAGGCGAGTAAGCCCAGTTCTCCACCCCTACCGACTTGCCTGTGTTTCGACAGCACGGCGAGCGGGGCGACCTCGTCGATACCTTCGGGGCGTGCGCGGTGGCGTCTGCACGCCGGGAGCCACCCCCGCGAAAACGACAAAGACCGAACCGGACCTACATGAATCAGGGTGAACAAAATATGGCATTCGGCATCAAATTTCAAATGCAGGTCACATTTCCCTCCGCTGAGGATTTCGAGGCGTGGTGCGGACAAATCCTCATCGAGCAGCGGACACGACTTGAACCTCTCCCCCGGTTCTCGGAAAAGTTCGATCCATTCGATGAGGATCTGCTGACGGATCTCATCATCGAGGATGCCACGACCCTGGAAGAAGCATTGGGTGAACTTCGAAGCGTCGGCCACGAGATCACGGCAGAGGACATCACGGAATGGATGCCGACAGTAGACGATGAGGGAAATACCGGCATCTACCTCCTGGAGGCCCGAAAGCTGAGGCGGGACTCCCGGGTCGAGGCCCTCCTGGACCACCTGCGCACCAATCCGGCCCCGAGCCTGCTGCGGGTCCACTGCATGTCATTGCACCATCATGCCGATATCGTGACGAGCGGGGCCTTCCGCGACTATGGCACATATTGCGAGTATCGCCTTCCCTTGATCCTTGCCGGGACTGCCGCCAAGGAGTTCGGCGGCGCGGGCCATGTGTCGTTCTTCGGGGTCGAGGACATGGAGCCCGTGGCACTTTTCGTAGATTTCCACCAAAAAGCTGTTGAGATAAACGAACCCGACGTCCAGAATGCGGCCGCTTGGAACATTGACGAACGTTTCGCCGAGCGGAACGCCGCCGGCCGCCCGTCGCGCACTCGGGGCGCTTGTCCTCCGGCACACAAGGCCCCGGAGCCAAGGCCCGTGGACTCCGGGCGCACACCGGGATGAGTAGTGCTTGCTCATGTGCCGAGGATCCGGTGCTCGGTTGACTTCGCCGAGGCAGCCGGCCACCCGGTCGTGGTGCGGCCGCCCTTTCCGGCTCTGAGCGCAAAGGACCCCCCTGTGCACGACCCGCAAGCCCCGCGCCGCGGTCTCACCCTGCTGACCGCCCCCGAGGCACGGTCCATCGACTACATCCCCGCTGACGAACGTCACGGCAAACTCTGGCACCAGGGCCCGTTCTGGTTCTCCGGCAACTTCGTCCTGACCACTCTCGTCATCGGATTCATCGGGCCCTCGATCGGCCTCGGCCTGGGCTGGTCGGTGGCGGCTGTGATCCTTGGTGCCTGCTTCGGCACGTTCTTCATGGCAGTCCACGCCAACCAGGGGCCCCGTATGGGCCTGCCCCAGATGATCCAGTCCAGGGCCCAGTTCGGAGTCCGGGGAGCCGTCGTACCGTTCACGGCCGTCATCTTCGTCTACTTGGGCTTCAACGTCTTCAACACCGTACTCGCCGCCCAAGGACTGTCACGGATCGTCGGCGGCGGCCCCTGGCTCTGGTACCCCGTCCTGGCTGTCGTGTCGGTGGTGCTGGCCTTGGTGGGTCATGATCTGATCCACTTCGTACAACGCGTCTTGACCGGGCTCCTCGTCCTCGTGTTCGGGGTACTCACCGCCGGAACCGTCGTCCAGTGGTGGGACGCGCCGGTCGTCGCCCCTGCGACGGGCAGCCCGTGGACCTCGTTTCTGACCGTCTTCGCGGCTGCGGCCGGCTACCAGATCAGCTACGCCGTCTACGTATCGGACTACTCCCGGTACCTGCCCGCGGACGCCAACGCCCGCTCGGTCATCTGGTGGACCTACGCGGGCGCGGCCGGCTCCGCGGTGTGGCTGATGTCCCTGGGCGCCTTCATAGGCAGCCGCATGTCTGGCGACGATGCCGTCAGCGGCCTGCTCCGGACCGGTAACGGCATCGTCTCGGGCTTCGGCTCACTCGTCGTTCTGGTCTCGGCTCTGGCCCTGATCAGCGTCATGGGCGTCAACACCTACGGTGCGATGCTCACCGCAGTGAGCGCGGTGGATGCCTTCCGGCGAGAGCGGCCGACGAGCCTCCTGCGGGCCGCCGTTGTCATATCCGTCGGCGCCGTGGTGCTCGCGGCGGCCCTGTCCCTGCCCGAGGACTACTTGGCCAGCTTCAGCAGCTTCGTCCTGCTGATGCTCTACTTCCTGATCCCGTGGACCGCGGTCAACCTCGTCGACTACTACGCCATCCGCAAGGGTCACTACGTGATCCGTGACATCTTCGACGACCAGGGCGTCTACGGACGCTGGTCCTGGCGCGGCCTGGCCTCGTACGTCATGGGCCTCGTCGCCATGGTCCCGTTCATCTCGACCACCTTCTTCCGCGGGCCGGCTGCGGAAGCCATGGACGGCGCCGACGTCTCGTTCGTCGTGGGGCTGCTCGTGAGCGGTGTCCTCTACGCGGTGCTGGCCGGAAAGCGCGATGCCACGTCTCCCCTTCGCGAGGGCCGTCCGCTGAAGTCCGTACGGCCTCTGTGAGCCGTCCGCGGCCCGGCACGGAGGAATCAGGCGGTGCCCGTGGACCCGCGGAAGCAACGGCCGATCCGACCGCCCTGATCGATGACGTCAACTCGCGCATCGTCCAGGCGCTCAGCGGGCACGACGCTGCCGAACTGCATGCGGCCGCGGCACGCACCGGTATCGACGTCGGCGAAACCTACGCCGGTCGCCTCTGGACGGGCGGCGTCTGCCCGCTGGTGCGGCGCTACCCCACGGGCGAAGCCCTGATGGCGGCGCTCACGAACGGCAGTCCCGATGCGCTGAACGCGGCCATCGAGGTCCTCGCCGTCGTCGCGCCCACCGCAGCCATGTCCTTCGCGCTGGAAGTGATGCGGATCGATCTCGGCGGTTTCACCTTCGGGCACGACCGTGTTCCTTTCGAACTCGTGATGCGGGGACGCGCCGAGAAGATCATCAAACGCGAGCCCTCCTTCGCGTCACCTGAGATCCTCCTCGACATGCTCCGCCGCCGGTCACTCGCTCCCGGCGAGATCCCGAAGGGCAAGTTCGCCGGCATACCGGTCTCTGCCCTCATCGCCTGCGTGAGCGCCGGCGAGCTCCGCTTCGACCAAGCCGAGAGCGCGGGCCTCTTCAGCGAGCATCCAGCCCTTCGAGAAGGCGCGGGGCTGCTCGACGCGCTCCTGAAGACACACTGGTTCGCCGCGGCGGACGGCCATGACGGAGACCTCGCGCAATGGCTCGCGCACCGCCTGGCCGCGGCCGGCTACACCCCGGCTGTTCCCGCGTTGCGCGAGCTGTTCACTCGGCAGCGGCGATTCCTCACCAGCGCCGGAAGAAATCTGCTCGAGATCGGGACGCCGGAAGCTCTCGAGGCCGCAGCCTCGCCCCTGTCGCTGGAGGGCGTCCCGATCAACGAGTACGACCGCCACGATCGCCAGACGACCGCGATCGATGCGCTGCTGCGCGCCGGTGCCTCGCGCGCCTTCGAGGTCCTGGCGCCTCTGTTCGAGGAGCAGGTGCTCGGTTCCGGTGACATCCGGAGCGAGTCCGCCAGGACCGTGCTCGAAAAGCTCACGCCCGCGCAGGCTGCGGCCGAGCCGCGCTGGATCGAACGATGCCTGATGGCCGCGCACGACCGCGAGCTCGGCGTAACCGCGCGGGCACTCCTCGACCAGCTCGGCCCCGGGCTCGTGGACGAGGCCGCGGCACGTGTGAAGAAGCGCAGGCGGATGGCGGCGGCCAGGAGCACGGTGAAGGCACCTGCGGGCCATCTCGTCGAGCGCTATCGCGCCGGTGAGCACGAGCGCGTGTGGGAGGAACTGCTTGCGCTTGACCGAAAACCGCCGAAGGCGCTCGCCGCGCAGGCCGAGGCCGTGGCGATGGAGACGATGGAACGGGTGCGGTGCGGCGTGGAGGCCGTCGTCGCACGGCTGCGCGCCGAGGCGTACCCCTTCCACAAGGAGGCGCGCGCCCTCGTCCCACCCCCGCTCGACGCGCTCCGGTCGGTGAAGAGGTTGGAGAGCCTCACGGGCGGACGACGCCTGCCGCTCTCGCTGCGCGCCTTCTATCTCGTGGTCGGCTCCGTGGACCTGTCGGGCCGTGCGGACAGCTTCCGCCACGCCCCGGACAGGCACGGCCTGAAGCCGAAGCAGGGCGAGATCGTCAACGTCCCGGAGAAATACCCGTTCATGTACCTCTCGCACTTCGATCCCCTGGTGATCCTTCCCCTCGAAGAGGCTGTCGCCGAGGCCGAGACGTGGGCGCGCAAGGAGCGGGCACGTGTTGGCATGCAGGCGCCACTGGACCTGGCCATCAGCCCTGGTCCGTCGTTCAAGGCGAACCCCGGCGACGCGCAGCCGGAACCGGTCGACACGGTTCGCCTCCCCGGCCCCTACGCGGACGTGGAGCTTCGCCGCGGGCGCGGCGGAGCCGTCCCGTTCGTCGAACACCTGCGGGGCTGCCTCGCATGGGGCGGATTTCCTGGCCTGGCCGGCACGAGTGTCCGGCCGCAGGCCGCCCTCGACGCGCTCGCGCAATCCGTCGCCCCCTTCTGACCCAGGGCGTTGTCCGCATGACGAATGCCGCGCGGGAGAACGCAACCCGCTGAAGTCAGGCCCTGCGCATCGAAGTTGAGTACCGGTTGCTCAGGAAGGGCGAACGGGCGTGGCGCAGGATGATCGGAGTACGGGTGTCGCGGAATGCAGGTTCGGCCGGCGACCCTGCCGTCTCTTTCGGCTCGTATGTTGCGTCCCTGTCAGTGCTCGCGGATGACTTCGAGGAACAGTGCGCGGAATATCGATCAATACAAGTTGTGGTGTCAGGACATGAGCGACGCCTACTCACTTCTGCGGAAGGCGGCAGCCGCCGCCGAATCCGGCGAACTCGATCTGCTCGCGGCGTACTTGGAAAAGGCGGGCGAGTTCTCCAAGGGCAGCCCGGGCCTGAGCGACTACTTCCTCGCCGGTTTGGCCACCCGCCTGGGCCGGGACCGGCCCGTCAATCTCTACCTGCGTACAGAGGGCATGCCCCAGATCGACCTGTTCTACCTGATGCATCAGCACCTGCCGTTCCTCCAGGCGGGGAAACTCGCCAACGACGCCCTGCTGGAATACTGCGCGGACCAGCAGACGGCCACCCTTCTCGCACTCGGAATCGGTCAGGGCCGTCAGGAGTTGGACCTGGTGGCCCGCGCGGGGCTGGAGCGAGTGACCGTCGTCGGTGTCGACGTTGCCGCAGAGAGCCTCGACGCGGCCGGCCGGGCCATGAACGGACCGGAAGTACCTGCAGGAACCCGGGTCGACTTCCGTCCGGTTCTCGCCGCGAGCGAGGACATGGACGAAAGCGTGTGGGCAATGATCGAGCATGTGCCCCGCCCTCTGCTCGTCACGGCCTCCTTCGCTCTCCACCACATGCTGAACCGCGAAGGTGAACCGGACGCACGCGCCGCACTTCTGCGGAGACTGCGCGCGCTGGAGCCGACCGCGCTGGCGCTGTGTGAACCCGACAGTGATCACCACCTCGTCCCGTTGCAGGTCAGGCTGGCCAACGCCTGGCACCACTACGGCACGGTCTTCGCCGCGATCGACGCCACCAGCGCCACCGACGGGGAGAAGCACGAGATGAAGCGGTTCTTCGGCCGCGAGATAGCGGATGTCGTGGGCGCCACCTGCGAGACCACGCGTTACGAACGGCACGAGCCGACGCACACGTGGCTCAACCGTCTGACCGCCTGCGGTTTCGCCCCCGTCGCCCTGCCCCAACCCTCTGCCGAGCAGCCGGCGGGCTTCACGGCCATCGCCCATCCCACCCACCTCGAACTGGCCTACCAGCACACCTCCGTCGCCGCCGTGATCGTGGCCGAACCCGCTCACTGACCAGCGGCTGCGAAGAGACAGGCCGTCCCAGTAAGGACGAACAGCCCAACGAGCCCTCATATGGTGAATCGGATCGATCAGTGAACAACTTTCATGGATTCCTGACCAGGCATCAAATCGAAGAGGCGATCGCTGATCGCGGAGTGGAATACGCAGAGCAACTCGTGAGCGACTACGTGACGGCCATCGGAATCTTCACGCGCGAGGCCGAAGACGATGCCACCAGATTGGAGGCGCTGAAGAACCAACTACTGAGGCTGACGATCGAGGCGCAGCGGGAGTCGTTGCCGGCCCAGCCCGACGGGACGCGGCCGAAACCGCGCGCCGGGTGAGTACCAGTTGCTCACGCGCCCGGACGCAGCCGGCCGGTTGACTGGCTTCAGCAGCCAACCAGTCGGCTGCCGATGCGGTGGGAGGCGTACCCCCAGGCGCGCACGGTGACGATGCAGGTGAGGGAACAGTGGACAACGTGGACATGGGCGCAACTCGGCAGTGGGAGGTTCCCGGCTACATCCATGGCAGGGAGTTGGGCGCCGGCGCTTGCGGGAGGGTCGTCGAAGCTCTGGACCAGGCTTCCGGCACCCCGGTGGCGATCAAGTATCTGACCCACGGCGCGCGCACCGCCTTCCGCGCCGAGGCCCGCCTGCTGATGGGCTTGCGGTCGCCGTACGTGGTGCGAATCGACGACTACGTCGAGCACCTCGAAGGTGCCGCCATCGTCATGGAGTTGGTGGACGGCGTCTCCCTCAGGACGCTGTTGCGCCAGGAGGGCACCACGGGTCCTGAGGCGGCGCTCACCGTGCTCAAGGGCTCGTTGCTCGGCCTCGCCGCAGCTCACGAGGCGGGACTGGTGCACCGGGACTACAAGCCGGAGAACATTCTGGTCAGCGTTGACGGCTGCTCCAAGCTGGTGGACTTCGGGATCGCGGTGGCCAGCGGGGATGCCTCCGACATCGCCGGCACCCCGCCCTATATGGCTCCCGAGCAGTGGACCGGGCGTACCGTCACCCCCGCCACCGATGTGTACGCCGCGACGGCCGTCTTCTTCGAGTGCTTGGCCGGTTCCAAACCGTACCCGGGCACCACGGCCGCCGAACTGGCGGTTCAGCACATCGAGGCGCCCATACCCGACGACCGGGTTCCTGAGGCGCTGCGCCCGCTGATCCGCCGTGGCCTGGCCAAACGGGCCGTGGAGCGACCGCCGAGCGCTGCCGCGTTCGTCCGAGAACTGGATGCGCTGGCGTCCAGCGCGTACGGCGAGGACTGGGAGGTGCGTGGGCAGCGCAGAATGGCCGCGCTCCTCACCCTCCTGCCGATGCTGGTGCCCTCCCCGGACGGCGTCGTGTCCGCGACGACGACCTTCGCGGACACCACCCTCGCCACGACAACCCCGGCAACGGCAACGGCAACCGCCACGGGACATGCTTCAGCGGCGGCATCGGATCGGCCGCGATCCCCGGGCCGCGTTCTCGGCCGACGCCGGTCGACGGTCGTCGCCGCGTCTGCCGCCCTTCTGCTCACCGGGGTCCTCGCCCTGTCCGCGATCGCCGAGGGGGACGACACGGAGGCCGGCGCCACAGGCTCCGCTCCGCACTCCGCAGACGCTCCCGACGCCGTCGGCTCGGCCGTCTCGCCCGGCGTGTCCGGCTCCCCGGCCGGCACCCACCCCACGGGGCCCCGCTCCACCGTCGCCCCCGGTTCCGAGCAGTCGGGGACTGCCAACGGAGCCGCTGCCGGCGGCGGGACGATCAGCGGCACGGACGGTCCCACGGCGGCTGGGGGTTCGTCGTCCGCTCCGAGTGCAGGACCCGCTTCCACGGAATCCGCAGCACGGCCGGCGCCCTCCGCCACGAACTCGGCCCCCGGGACACCTCCCGTTGCACCGCCCGTGGTGTCCCCCACCGTGCGGGTGCTGGCCGTGTCCCTTTCCCAGTACGGCTGCTCCGGAAGGTTCGGCACGCAGGCCGTCGCGTCCGTGAAAACCGACGGCGCCTCCACCGGAACGCTGATCCTCACCTGGTTCCACAGCAACACCCGGGGACCGGGCCCTGCCGTGGCGACGGACAGAATCACCCTCCCGGCCGGGCAGAGCTCGTTCAGCAAGACGTACGCCCACTCGTTCGGATCCGGCGATCCCTACCTGTACTGGGGTGTCGAGGTGTCGAGCAGCCCGGCGCCGGCGACGGGCGGCGGTACGTACAAGGTGCTCCACGCCGATGACTGCAACCCGGTCCTCTGAGCGGGCCGGCCATGGACCACAGACCGCACGACGAAGAGCTGACCGTCTCCGTCCCCCGCCCGAACCCGACCGACGAGGCGACCACCGCCACCCTCCTGGACGATGCCGCCTGGGGCATGCCGCCCCCCGACGGGGGCATGCACTCCACCGCGCCCGCACCCACGTCCACCGTTCCTCCGTCCGGCGGGCTGGGGAACCTCACGGCAGCCTGGCACGGCACCGATACAGAGCCGCCTCCGGGCCCGCCGTACACCACCAGTGCCAAACGTAGGCGCGGCGTCCCGCGGGGTTGGATCGTCGTGGCGGGGGCCGCGCTCGCGGCTGTGCTCCTCCTCATCCGGCAGCAGACCGGCGATCCGCTGTCGGTAACGGGAGTCACCCTGCGCCCCAGCTCCTCGGCTGCTGGATGCGACACCGTCGTAACAGTGCTGGCAACGATCCGCAGCAACGGCGAAGGCGGAACGGTGAGCTACCGCTGGCACCGCAGTGACGGCGCAGTCACCAGCCCGGTGCAGCAGCGCATCGCGCCCGGAGCACGGCTGACCGAGGTCACGCTCCACTGGGCCTTTCACGGGCCCGGCTCTATGAAGGCCACCGCTGTGCTCGAGGTGCTGTCGCCGAACCCCGCCCGCGCCGAGACCGCCTTCACCTACGCCTGCCACGGGTGACTCTGCGATGTCAGAGCGTGGGCCTATCGTCATGGGTTCAGGTCGGATCCGTCCCCATCCCCCTCGACATCGACCTCGACAGCCTCGTGCCCTGACTCTCTGCCGGACGCCGCGCCACAGTTTCACGAACTGCGAGCTGCTTCACGACCCCGCGAGGGCGAAGGCGTCCGCAGCCGATCGGGGCCGTATGAAGGCGTACTGCAACCCGAACCAGAGCGCTCGCTTCGCTGCCCGGCGGTCCAGTGCTAGGTGTTCGCGTAGGGGTTGATGATGCGGTGCGGGCGCCGGGCGGTCGCCATGACGTTCTCCGGGAAGCGGGGGCCCGCGACGTAGTGGCGACCTTTTGTCTGCCCGATCGCGGTCAGCACGCCGGCCTTTGTCAACGCCTGCAGGTCCCGGGTGGCCTGCTGGGTGTTGATCGCTTCCTGCCGCTCGTAGCGTGAGCGGCGTACCCGGCCGACCATGGCCACCTCGTGGAGGGCTGTGACCTGCCGCTCGCTGATCCCGTGCCCCTCGGCGTGCTCCATCAGCTCGATCCAGACCCGGTTCGATCGGTCGACCCGATGCTGCACCCGCTGCGCCTGCTCGTGGTAGGCGCGCAGGTTGAACTTGATCCAGGGCAGGGTGTCGCGTTCGGGCGAGTACACCGGGCCGCCGACCTCTCGGAGCACCTTGTAGTACTCCCAGGTGTTGCCGGGCATCCCGAGCCACTCCTCGATCGAGGAGAACTCGGGCGCGAGGACACCGCCGCGGGCGATCAGCAGGGTCTGCACGGAGCGGGACAAACGGCCGTTCCCGTCGGACCACGGGTGGATCTTCACGAGGTTCAGGTGGGCCATCGCCGCCCGGATCAGGACGTGCGCTTCGGTGTCGCCGTCGTTGAGCCAGTCCACGAGCTCGGCCATCAGGCCCGGCACGAGCTCTTGGTCGGGGCCGTCGTAGTCGGTGGCGAGCTCGTCGCCGGGCGCGGTGATCCGGATCGAGGTCTTGCGCCACTGCCCGGCGGTGCGCAACGGGTGGTGGTGGCCCTGAAGCATCCAGTGCAGCGCGTTGAGCAACTCCTTGCTGTACCGGAAGTCGGTGACGTCGTGGAGCGACTGGATGTACGTCATCGCCTGCTGGTATGCGAGGGTCTCCGCCTTGTTCTCCTCGCTGGCGTCGACCTCACGCTCGCCGTCCATCAGGTCCGCGACGTCCTTCGCGTCGACTTGATAGCCCTCGATCGTGTTCGACGCCGCGATGGCGCTCGCGGTCAGCGCCTTGCGCAGATCCTGGGCCCACTTCATTGGCGCCTGCTGTACCGCATCACGCAGCTGCATGCGCAGGCCGTCTACCTTGTGCAGGACCTTGAGGTCTGAAGCGTCGAGGGTGGGAGTCCCATACAACATGACTCAATGATACCAGCTACCTATCATTCCAGCATGGCTGGATGCCCAGCACGATGGCCACGAGGACGAAGAGGGTCACGGCGCGGCACCAACGGCGGGCGAACTGTCGCTCGCCGTTCACGCCGGGTTGGCACGGCAGGCAGTAGTGCGCGAAGACCGCGGCCTCGTCCTCGGCGGGCAGGACGTCGTCGCCAGCTGCTGTGCCCACGCGGCGGCGTGCAGGAGACGCATCACGGCCCGGGAGCGGTTCGTGAGCCTGAGGCAGCGTCCGTGCCGGGGCCACCACTCGAGGACGGCCAGGAACCCGGAGTCACAGAACGTGGCCCGGGATGTGTCCAGGACGAGGCCGGTGTAGCCGTCGGTAGCCGCCGAGGCCAGGAAAGCCCGCAGCGGGGCGGCGCTGAAGTCGTCGTCGGTGAGGTGAACGACCAGGGTCGCCGAGGGTGGTGCACGAGTGGACGGCTATGACCCCGGGCGCGGTGTCCGCGCCCGAGTCGCGCACGGCAGGAGGGGCCACCAGTGGAGCGAGGACGGCGGGCAGTATCGGGGCGATGCTTGAGCTACTCACATCCCCATCAACGCCACCCGCCCGGCGCCGGTACACGAACCACGCCACCCTTTCACCCCATCTGACCAGCACAGATCCGCGACAGGGGGAATCAGTCCACCCAGCTGAGGCAGTCAGGCGCCTGCGGCGCGACCGGTGTCGACGCTCCGGGACTTCACCCCACGGGGGCCGCCAGGGTGCCGCGCTCGTGACGAGACGGATCAGCTGGCGGGTTCCGCCGGTGCGTGAGCTGCGTGCCAGGCGTCCCAGATGTCGCTGCGGAGTCGGCCACGCGGCGGCACGTCCATACCCCGGTCCCGCACCCACTGGCGTACCTCTGCCACTGGCGGTGTGGCTGTCGAAGAGTGCGCAGGTGCAGGCTGCCGACGGGTGGGGATGGCTACGCCGAGCGGGGGCTGCGGGAGGTTGCCGATGGGGGTGGGGCGGAAGCCTCGGCGTTCAAGGACGCGGCGGCGCTTGTGGTACATGCGCTCCAGCCAGGGGACATCGGCATCGAGGTAGTCGTGCGCTTCGACGTGGGACTTCTTCGTTTCGGTGTTCCGCATGATTCGTCCGACCTGCTGGATCACCCGGCCTTTGAATGAGATTGGGCTGGTGAGGAACAGGGTGTCGAGCCGTGGGGCGTCGAAACCTTCACCGGCCAGCTTGTCGATGGCCAGGAGCACCAGTGGTCCGGCGGTCTCGTCGGCCAGGGCCGCGCGGACGCGGGCGCGCTCGGCCGGTGGCATGCCGCCGTGCAGGAGCAGCGGTTCGATGCGGTGTGCAGAAAGAGCTGTGGCGAGTTGGTGGAGGTGCTCGACGCGGTTGGTCAGTGCCAGGCTGCATCGACCGCGGCGGGTGGCGTCGGCGATGTCGGCAGCGATCTGGGTGTTGCGGTCCTGGCATCCGGCGAGTTCGGTGTAGATGGCCTGGAGGGATGCGCCGTCCTTGCCCGGCTCGGTGGTGGTGAACGAGGTGGGGTGCACCACGAGGTGCTTGTCGAAGGTGCTGGCTTCCTCGATCTCGTGCCGGATGAGCCCGCACTGCATGGCGATCAGCGGGTCCATCTGATCGGCCCGGTACGGGGTGGCGGACAGTCCGATCCACAGCTCGGCGCGCGCCTTGCGGATCGCGGCCTCGGCGCCCTGTGCGCCCACGGCATGGCACTCGTCGACGACGACCAGCCCGTACTTGTCCAGTGGATCGGCGGGGGCGTCACGGTGGCTGAGCGTCTGCAGCATGATCAGGTCAACGGCGTGGCCGCGGCGGTCCATGCCCCCGCCCAGCGAGCCGACGCGGCCTTCACCCAGAGCGAGGAACTCGGCCAGGCGCTCCTGCCACTGGGCCAGCAGCTCGGATCGGTTGACGATGATCGCGGTGGGTTTCTGGTGATGGGCGATCAGCGCGCAGGCCATGACGGTCTTGCCCGAGCCCGGGGGCGCCACGAGCACCCCGGTGGGGTGGTCCTTCATCGCGTCGACGGCCTGCTGTTGCACCTCGGTCAGCCCTCCGGTGAACCGGGCGCTGACAGGTGCGAGGTCGGGCAGGTCGCTGGTGATGGTGAGGGTCCCGCCGGCCGAGGCGACGAGCTGCGTCGCCTCGTCGCGCAGGCCGCGCGGCAGCTTCAGCCAGTCCGGGTCGGTGGCGTCGAAGGAGCAGACCAGGCGCGGGGTGTCCCAAGTCGAGTACCGCTGGCTCTGGCGGCGGTAGAACTCGGGGTTGTGGAACGATGCCGCGTGCTTGAGCGCGGCGAGCAACGGGGACGGCAGTCCCTCGGTAGGGATCGCGAGCATCGACGACAGCCGCGCCGTAACGGTCGCGGGAGCCTTGCCCAGGGCGCTCCGCCGGGGTTTGGGCGGGAGAAGCGGTGCCGCTGTCGCTGTGGGGCCGGCCTTGACCTGGCCAAGCTTGTCGACGAGCGCCTCGACCTGGTCGGGGCTCAGCCGCTCGGCGCGGGCGAGGTGGGCGAACTGGTCCCGGTGGGGTGTCCAGGTCTGCGGGTCGCAGAAGACCGTGGTGCCCTTGGGACGGGAGGCGCCCTGCAAGGGCAGCGCGATCAGGTTGCCGAAGCGGGCGCTGCCCTTCGCGTTTGTCGGCATCAGGTCTTGGGCGGGGAAGAGCCGGTCGTAGCTGGCCAGCGTCATCTGCCCGCGGGCGTCGATCGCGCGGCGCAGCAGCGCCATGCCGAGCGCGCGGGCGGTGGCAGCGGCGACGGGGGCGGTGAAGAAGGTCCATACGTGCGCGCCGGCCCCGGACCGGGAGACCTCCGAAAGGGCCGGCACACTCTCGTCCCGGCAGGCGGCGGTGTAGGCGGCGGCATCGCCGCGCCAGTCACTGCCGTCCTTGCCGTCGAAGTCGACCGCAAGGAGCCGGCAGGTGTCGTCTGCCAGCAGCGGGTACAGCCCCAGGTGAGTCTCCCTGGTGCCGGACTCTGGGCGGGAGAGGTGGTTGTAGATGGCCCTGTCGGTCAGGGGCCGGAACACCCGCTCGGCGTCGTTCTTGTTCTTGGCGAAGGGGTTGTCCTCGGCGGGGCTCCAGCCCGCCCGACCAGACTTCACGCTCACCCACCGGGTGGCGTAGACGTCCTCGCGGCCGGCGAACAGGGCACGGAACAGCGCGATCTTCGCCTCCGTGCCGGAGGTCGCGTCCGCGTACGGCAGCCGGCCTTCGCCTCCCACGACGGTCGGCGCCAGGGGTTCGGGGACCGGGGGCAGCGTCTGCGGGACATCGGTGCTGGGCACGCCCAGCTGAGTACGCAGGCGCTGGTTCTCGGCTCGCACCTCGGCGAGCTCCGCGCGTAGCTCGACGTTCTCTTCGAGCGCCACATCGAGGCGGATGCGCAGTTCGGCCAGGTCGTTACAGTCGTACCAGTCCTCCACCCCTCCATGATCCGGATTCGCGTCCGTGGAGAGGTCGTTTTCGCGTAGATTCCCACGGGGTGATCGAGCCGATGGCCTACCCGTCCGGCGCCGGTCCGCCGGCCGCCCAGGCTTGCCCGGCCGCGAGGTACCGGCAGGTGGCGATGCGCGGCCAGCCGGGACGCGGCGGCATCCGCGTCCCGGGTGCGGACTGCCGGTTCCAGGCGCGCGAACCGCGGGGCTTGTCTGTCCCCTTTCAGCCGCGTGGCCGGGGCCATTTCTCCCGCAGCCACGCCAGGTCGGTCTCGGTGCGGATGCGGGCCGCTTGCTCACGGGTGAACACCGCGTTCGTCTTGGTCAGGACCAGGGTGTAGGGGCGTCCCTGACGCCGGGTGGTGTGGGACACGGGCAGGCCGGCCAGATCGATACGGCTGTGGATGTGGCGGCGCCGCTCCTTCGCGAGCGGCCAATCCATGACCCGACGGGTGCGGGAGGTGAGGAAGGCGTCGAGGTCGGGGCAGAGGCCGCAGCCGGACCGGCAGGTACCGGCCGGGGTGAGTGACCAGTCGTCCGCCGCGCGTACGGGGCGGTTGACGGCCGCGGTGAGCCGAGCCTCGCAGTGGTCGGCGAGCGTCTGGAAGGCGTGGGCCGCGGGTGCCCCGTCTCGTACGGTCGTCGGTCGGCGGGCCGCGGTGCGCAGGGCCGGGAGCAGGCATTCCAGGGCGGTGTCCGGCAGGCCGCGCAGCGCGGTGACGATCGTGACGGCGGTTTTCGGGTCGCACGCCTGCAGGATGCGGGCCAAGGGAGCTGCCAGCCGTTCCATGCCCGCGCGGCGCTCCGCCTCGCGGCCCACGTCGAGCCAGCCGGTGAGCTGCTGCTCGGCCGCTTGCCAGACGCCCTCGACCAGCAATACCGCCACCGCGTCTCCGTCACCGTCAGCGGTCCGCAGCGCGGCACAGAGGCCGGGCAGAGACTCGAGCCACGCTGCGCGATCCGCCCCGGTGTACGCGGCGACCGGGCCGAACCAGCTGCCGACGGCCCCGCGCGACCACGTCCGCCCGTACCGTGCGGCCGCTTCCGCGAGATCGGGGACGTGTCGCTCGCCCAGGGTCTCCACCCCGAAGGGCGCAAGGAGCATCGCGGCGGTGTCCGCTTCCTCCAGTCCCACCGCGACGTGCAAGGCGGCAGTGAAGAGTGGAGCGGCCGCTTCGCCCGAACCGCGATGCTTCCAGATCGGGGCGAGCGACCGGGCGAGCGTACGCGCCAGCTCCAACTCCCCGGTGTCCAGGTGGCCCTGGAGTTCTCGCAGGGCTCCCTCGGAGCCGGCCTCGGCGCGTGCCGCGAACGAGCGTTGCCGGGGCCAGAGCACCACTGCGGCCCGCCGGTACCAGCGGTCCAGGGTGTTGCCGTAGTTGCCCATGTAGCCCTCGTACTCGGACTGGTAGGGCGTGAGGTCCTTGTTCTCGGTGGTGGCGCACACCTCGGCGTAGGAAACGGGCAGGGAGATCTGCTCACCGTCGGCGCCGTCAGGGCGGGTCCACCAGTCGAGGGTGATCTCGTCGTCGATCAGGTCGCCCAGTTCGTAGTCGGAGAAGTCGCCACTGCGGCGGCGCTCGGCCCAGGGCTGCCCGTCGGGGTCGAGGAGGCACTCACCCACGCACTCCTCGTCCTCGCAGCCGTCGAAGTGCTCGACATCGCCGTAGTAGTCGTAGCGGTCGTAGGGCGGTACGGCGTCCCAAGTCTCTTTCACCTCGGCCAATGCGAGGACCGCCTCGCAGCCTGCCTGCCCGGCGGCCTGGCGGAGCCGGGTGGCACGCGTGGCGTCGGCACCCTTGAGGCGGTCCCAGTCGGTCATGTCCCTTGGAGTGGTGTAGCTGATCTTTGGGTGGTGTCGGGTAGCTGGGTTCCGGTGTCTGGATAGAGGCTGTCCATGCTTTCGATGGA
>NZ_JBIWCL010000013.1:0-217231 GCF_044761485.1 Streptomyces sp. NPDC097617 | reverse complement strand
AGATAGCCGCAGGCCGCCGCGCGGCGCAGGGCCTCACCCTTGGCTCCGGGTGCGTCCAGGGGTCCGTCCACCAGCCCCGCGAAGCCGATCGCGATGCGGTCGCCGCCGATGGGGACGAGGCCTACCTCGCCCTCGCCGTGGGGGTCGAACCGTACGGACGAGCCCGCGGGGACGCACAGCCGCATCCCGTAGGCCGCGGCCCGGTCGAAGTCCAGCCGCGGATTCGCCTCGAAGAAGTGGAAGTGCGAGGTCACGCTCACCGGCACCGCGGCGGTATTGCGGACACGCAGGTGCAGGACCGGCTCCGGCTGGGGAGCGCCCGGGCCCGGGACGACCGCGCCCGGGGCGTCGTCGCCGAGCGGGACCGCGCCCTGGATGGGGGACGAGACCACCGCGAGGCGGGACCCGTCGTCGAAGACGGCTTCCACGTGCACCTCGCTGACCACGTCGGCGACGCCCGGCAGGACATCGCCGGGCCCCAGCACGCTGCGGGCCTCCTCGATGGCCTCCGCGAGCCGCTTGCCGTCGCGCGCCGCCTCGCAGACCGTGTCCGCGATCAGCGCGGTGGCCTCCGGGACATTTAGTTTCAGGCCACGGGCCCGTCGGGCCCTGGCCAGCTCCGCAGCGCTGCGGAGCAGCAGCCGGTCGCGCTCCGTAGGGGTCAGCCGCACGCCGATCCACCACCTCTTGAGTCGATGGGTTAGAGCATCACTCTAACTCTTCATTTCCTTGCAGGGAATCATTGACCTGGAGCAGCCTTTGAGTCACATTGAGTGTCGCTCAAACAAGCGCAACCATCCCCGCCCTGCCAAGGGAGTCCCCCATGCCCATCGAACAGCGCGGAGTCGACACCATCCCCGAGGAGGAGCGGACGAGCGGTCCCCGTGACCTGATCTCGATCCTGCTCGGTTCCAACCTGTGCCTCGGTGTGATCGTCTTCGGCTGGCTCCCCCCGTCCTTCGGACTGGGGCTGTGGCCCTCGGTCACCGCCATCGTGACCGGCACGCTCGTCGGCATCGCCTTCACCGCGCCGCTGGCGCTCGTCTCCCTGCGCACCGCGACCAACCTCTCGACCTCCAGCGGCGCGCAGTTCGGAGTCCGCGGTCGGCTCGTGGGCTCGGTGGTCGGACTGCTGCTCTCCCTCGGCTACACGGCACTCACCCTGTGGATCGGCGGCGACGTCATGGTGGGCACCCTCTCCCGCCTCACCGGGCTGCCGGACACCGGTGTCTCGCGGGCCGTGATGTACGGCCTCCTCGCCGCCTGTACGGTCGTCGCGGCCGTCTTCGGCTACCGGCTGCTGCTGCGCCTGAGCAAGATCCTGGCCATCGGCATGGTGGTCCTGCTGGCCATCGGCGTCTTCGCGTACTCCGGGGACTTCACCGCCGCCGCCCCGCCGGAGACCGCGTATCTGCTCGGCTCCTTCTGGCCGACCTGGATCCTCGCCGCCGTCGCCGCCGGGCTCAGCGGCCCGGTCGCCTTCATCACCCTGCTCGGCGACTACACCCGCTACATCTCCCCGCGCCGGCACAGCTCCCGCAAGGTGCTCTGGGCCACCGGTTTCGGCCTGCTCCTCGGCCTGCTGATCCCTCAGCTGTTCGGCACCTACACGGCGCTCGCCGCCCGGGCCGGGGCCGAGTACGCCGGTCCTCTGGTCGAGGCCGCGCCCTTCTGGTACCTGGTCCCGCTGCTCGCCGCCGCGGCGGCCGGTTCGGTCGGCAACGCCGGGCTGATGCTCTACTCGATGGGACTGGACCTCGACGCGATCGTGCCGAAGGCCACCCGGACCACGGCCACCCTGGTCGCGGCGGCCGTCGCCACCGCCTTCGTGTTCATCGGCTCCTTCGAGTGGGACGTGCAGTCCGCGATGACCTCGTTCGTGCTGGTGCTGACCGCGATCGGCACCCCGTGGGCCGTGATCACCCTGATCGGGTACGTGCGCTGCCGCGGGCGCTACGACGCCGACGCGCTCCAGGTCTTCAACCGCCGCTCGGTGGGCGGGATCTACTGGTACCGCTCCGGCTGGAACTTCGCGGCGACCGCCTCCTGGGCGATCGGCGCGGGCATCGGCCTGCTCGCCGTGACCACCCCCTCCTACGAGGGCCCGCTGCTCGCCCTCACCGGCGGCGTGGACTGCTCCTTCGTCCTCTCCGGCCTGACGGGCGGACTCGTGTACGCCGCCCTCACCGCGCGCCGCTCCCCCGCCCCGGTACCGGCGGTCACCACCGCAGAGGAGCCGGCGAACGCCTGAGCACCCCCGTACGTACGCAGGCCCGCGCCCCGAAGTTCCGGAGCGCGGGCCTGCGTACGCAGAGCCGTGGGGACTAGCCCAGCGGGTGCATCCAGCCGTGGGTGTCGGCGCTGTGGCCGGTCTGGAGTTCCAGCAGCGCCTTGCGCAGGCGCATGGTGACCTGGCCCGGCTCGCCGTCGCCCTGGGTCCAGTTGGCGCGCTCGGACTTGACCGAGCCGACCGGGGTGATGACGGCGGCGGTGCCGCAGGCGAACACCTCGGTGAGGGTGCCGTTCGCGTTGTCGCGCTGCCAGTCCTCTGTGGTCAGGCGGCCCTCCTCGGCGGTGTAGCCGAGGTCGCGGGCGATGGTGAGGAGGGAGTCGCGGGTGATGCCCGGGAGGAGCGAGCCGGTGAGCTCCGGGGTGACGATGCGGTCGCCGTACACGAAGTACAGGTTCATGCCGCCCATCTCCTCGATCCAGCGGTGCTCGACGGCGTCGAGCCAGACCACCTGGTCGCAGCCGTGCGAGGCGGCCTGGGCCTGCGCGACGAGCGAGGCCGCGTAGTTGCCACCGGTCTTGGCCGCGCCGGTGCCGCCCTTGACGGCGCGGACGTAGTCCTCGGAGAGCCAGACGGAGACGGGCTTGACGCCACCGGGGAAGTACGCGCCGGCGGGCGAGGCGATGACGATGAAGAGGAACTCGTTCGCCGGGCGGACGCCGAGGCCGACCTCGGAGGCGAACATGAACGGCCGCAGGTACAGCGAGGCCTCGCCGGAGTCCGGCACCCAGGCGCGGTCCTGCTTGATCAGCGCGTCGCAGGCCTCGATGAAGAGCTCGGTCGGCAGCTCCGGCATGGCCATGCGGCGGGCGGAGGACTGGAAGCGCGCGGCGTTGGCCTCGGGGCGGAAGGTGGCCACGGTGCCGTCGGGCTGGCGGTAGGCCTTGAGGCCCTCGAAGATCGTCTGCGCGTAGTGCAGTGTCATGTTCGCCGGGTCGATGGCGAGCGGCGCGTACGGGACCAGCTCGGCATCGTGCCAGCCGCGACCCTCGGTCCACTTGATCGTCACCATGTGGTCGGTGAAGTGGCGGCCGAAGCCGGGGCTGGCCAGGATCGCCTCGCGCTCCGCATCGGACAGCGGGTTCGAGGAGGGCTTGAGCTCGATCGTGGGCGTCGTCATGAGTGCTTGTCCTTCACCGGTTGTGTATGGCGGACCGCGCTCACGGCGTACTAGGACGTCCGAGCTTCCCCGCATTCCGCGGCCTCGCGTTCGATTATCGCGCGCAGGCAGGCTTCGGAGAAGCGGGGAGTGCGGCCCAGGGGAGATGGTGGCACCCGGGGCCGCACAGGAGAAGCCGCCGGGTCCCATTGTGACCCGGCGGCTTCCTGAGGTGGAGCTGCCGGGTCAGCCGGCTACTCGAGCGGCGAGGGCGTCGCCGATCGCGTCGGTGGAGCGGAAGGTTCCGTCGCGCTCCGCGAGGTCGGCGGTGACCGCGTCCTCGATGCGGGCGGCCTCGGCCTCGTGGCCGAGGTGGCGCAGCAGGAGGGCGACGGAGAGGATCGTCGCGGTCGGGTCGGCCTTGCCGGTGCCTGCGATGTCCGGGGCCGAGCCGTGGACGGGCTCGAACATGGACGGGAAGGCGCCGGTCGGGTTGATGTTCCCGGAGGCGGCCAGGCCGATTCCGCCGGTCACGGCGGCGGCCAAGTCGGTGAGGATGTCACCGAAGAGGTTGTCCGTGACGATGACGTCGAAGCGCTCGGGCTGGGTGACGAAGAAGATCGTCGCGGCGTCGACGTGCAGGTAGTCGGTGGTGACCTCGGGGTACTCCTGGCCGACCTTGTCGAAGATGTTCTTCCACATGTGGCCCGCGTACACGAGGACGTTGTTCTTGTGGACCAGCGTCAGCTTCTTGCGGGGGCGGGCGTTCGCCCGCTCGTACGCGTCGCGGACGACGCGCTCGACGCCGTACGCGGTGTTGATGCTGACCTCGGTGGCCACCTCGGCGGGGGTGCCGGTGCGCAGGCTGCCGCCGTTGCCGGTGTACGGACCCTCGGTGCCCTCGCGGACCACGACGAAGTCGATCTCCGGACGGCCGGCGAGCGGGCTGGCCGTGTTCGGGAACAGCTTCGACGGGCGCAGGTTGATGAAGTGGTCGAAGGCGAAGCGGAGCTTCAGCAGCAGACCGCGCTCCAGCACACCGGACGGGACCGACGGGTCGCCGATGGCGCCGAGCAGGATCGCGTCGTGGTGCTTCAGGGCTTCGAGCTCCGCGTCCGGGAGGGTCTCACCGGTGCGGTGCCAGCGCTGGGCCCCGAGATCGTATGGCTTGGTCTCCAGCTTCACATCCTGGGGCAGGACCGCGGTAAGGACCTTGAGTCCCTGAGCCACGACTTCCTGGCCGATGCCATCACCGGGGATCACTGCGAGATTGATGCTGGTCGACATGACGAAACCGTACTCCGTGTCCCAGCCCTCAGACATTCTGCGTCCACCATGTGGACCAAGGTGGGTCGCGGTGGACGCAGAATGCCCGCGGGCGTCGCAGGTCAGTGGCCGGTGGAGCCGCCGTTGTCACGGCGGTCGAGGGCTCGCTGCAGGGCGGCGGCGGCGTTCTTGCGGTCGTCGGCCGAGGCGGAGCTGTGGCGGACGCGGCGGGTGGCGGTGGAAGCGGTCATGGTGATCGACTCCTTGAGATCACGGCGTGGCGAAGCCACGGATGAGGGGTTCCTTCAAGGCGCCGGAAGAGGCGGGGAGCAGTGCGCCGCAGGGGTTGCCTGCCAGGGGCGCGCGCTCTCGACCGCCATTCGCCGGATCGGCGAGACGTTCGGCTTCTACAAAGCTAAGGCAGGTCCCGTTGTATGTCTCGGCAAATACTCGGGCTTCCTACTATCTGAGACGCGAGGCCCCTCGAAAGGCCCTGCACCGCGGGTCCGTTTCAGCCCCTCTCGGAGCGAAGTTCCCTGATCAGCGCCCTTACGGCGAGAGTTGACGCCGATTCCGGCGTCGTGACGTATCCCACCTGCCTCACCGGCCCCTCCGGGCCCAGATCGGTGATGTCCACCGTTTCGGTGACCTCCCTCAGCGACAGCTCGGGCATGATCGCCATGCCGAGCCCGCGGCCGACCATGGTCAGCACCATCGCATCGTCCTCCGCCTTGACCGTGGCCCGCGGGATCCAGTCCTGGGCCCGCCACCAGGAGCGGGTGCGGGAGCCGCAGTTCTCGTCCCAGTCCATCAGCGGCAGCCCCTTCGGATCCGGGTGTCCGGCCGGGTGGACCAGCCGGTACGCCTCCCGTGCGAGCACGCCGGTCAGCAGGCCGGGCAGTGGGTCCTGCGACCCGCCCAGCGTGGCGATGCCCAGGTCGGCGCGGCCCGCCGCCACTTCCCCCGCCGCGCCGGCGCCGATCTCGCGCACCACGCGGACTTCGGGGCGGATGCCCGGGTGCCGGGCCGCGAGCCGCTCCAGGGCGGGCGGCAGCAGGTGCAGGGCGGCGCTGCGGAAGGCGGCGATACGCAGCACGCCCTCCACCGTGTCACGGCCCGTCCCGGCGCCCGCGCCGCGCACCTCCGCGCCGAGGACCTCGTACATCCGCAGGATCCGGCGGCCGAGGGCGACCGCCCGCTCCCCCGCCGGCGTGGGTCTGGCCCCGGCGCGGCCGCGGTCGAAGAGCACCGCGCCGACCTTGGCCTCGCTGCCCCGCACGGAGTGGGAGACGGCCTACTGGGTGAGGCCGAGCGCGACGGCGGCGCGGGAGAAGCCGCCGCTGTCGGCGACGGCGTCCAGGATCCGCAGTTCCTGGGGCAGCAACAGATCGGCAGTGTTTCCCGCCATGGGCGCTTCCACCTCGTTCCATGAGCGGTATTCATGCAGGTCCGGCTTCCATGAGCGCAACCCCCTGCCCGGGCCTCCCATTCCTTCCTAGCGTCGGGTCCATGACCACGAACACCGCTCACGCCGTCCACCAGATCGCCCGCCCCACCGGCTTCCCGACCGCCGCGGACTTCACCTACGCGTCCTCCCCCGTCCCGGAGCCGGGGCCCGGCACCGCGCTCGTGGAGAACCTCCTGCTCTCCGTGGACCCCTACCACCGCGGCCTGATGGACGGCGGCGAGGGCGGATTCGAGCTGAACACCCCGCTGGAGGGACGCTCGGTGGGCCGGGTGCTCGCCTCCCGCGACCCGGGGCTGCGCGAGGGCGACCTCGTCTTCCACCGCGCGGGCTGGCGGACCCACGCCCTGGTCACCCTCGGCGTGGACGGGACGCGCAGGCTCCGCCACCACGACGGCGTTCCGCTGGAGGCGTACCTCTCCCACCTCGGCGGCACCGGTCTGACCGCGTACGCCGCCCTCACCCGGACGGCGGCGCTGCGCGAGGGAGAGGACCTCTTCGTCTCCGCGGCCGCGGGCGGGGTCGGCACGGCCACCGGCCACATCGCCCGGCTCATGGGCGCCCGGCGGATCATCGGCAGCGCCGGATCGGCGGCCAAGGTCCGCCACCTCACCGGCGCACTCGGCTTCGACGCGGCCTTCGACTACCACGACGGCCCGGTCGGCGAGCAGCTCGCGCAGGCCGCCTCGGACGGTATCGACGTCTACGTGGACAACGTCGGCGGGGACCACCTGGAGGGGGCGATCGACTCCCTGCGCGAGTACGGGAGGATCGCCCGGGTCGGCGCGATCTCGATGTACAACGGGGACCGCTCGCCCGCCGCGCCCCGCAACCTCTTCGAGGTCGTACACAAGTCACTCCGCCTGGAAGGGGTATTGGTTCGCAATCACACCAATCTGCAGGCGGAGCTGGAGGAGTTCCTCGTACCTCATCTGCGCAGCGGCCGGATCGGTACCGACACCACCGTTTTCCAGGGCTTCGACCGGACGGTGGAGGCATTTCTGGGCATGCTCCGAGGGGACAACCTGGGCAAGATGCTGGTCCGGATCGATGGCTGATTCCAGCCACCCCTATGTTCACCGAACTCTTACCGCACGGATGTAGACCTTTGACCCTGGCACCGCCACTCTTGCCGTCGTTGTGCCAGCGGGGCACTTGAGTTGGAGGCGAGAGGCCAGTGACACCGATCAGCCGCAGAGGTTTCGTGGGAATCGGCGCCGGGCTCGTGGCGGGCGCCACCCTGCCCGCGGCCCTGCCGACCACGGCGGCCGCGGCCGCGGCGACCGGCACCATCACCGATGTGAAACACGTGGTGATCCTGATGCAGGAGAACCGCAGCTTCGACCACTACTTCGGCAGGCTGAAGGGCGTCCGCGGCTTCGCCGACCGCGCCGCCGGCAACATCCCGGGCGGCTGGGGCATGTTCAACCAGCCCAACTGGGGCGGCCGCCAGTACCCGTGGAAGCTCTCCGCCACCCCGCCGGCGGGCGGCGTGGACAGCGAGACACTGGCCCAGTGCAACGGCGACCTCCCGCACAGCTGGACCTCGCAGCACGCCGCCTGGAACAAGGGCCGGATGGACAACTGGGTCCTCGGCGTCGGCAACACCCGCACCCTGGGCTACCTGGACCGGGGCGACATCCCCTTCCACTACGCCCTCGCCGACCACTACACGATCTGCGACGCCTACTTCTGCTCCACCCTCAGCGCGACCGGCCCGAACCGCACCTTCCTGTGGAGCGGCAAGGTCGACGCGTCCAGCAAGGACGGGGGCGACGAGTCCGGGCTGACCTGGGAGACGTACGCGGAGGCCCTCCAGCGGGCCGGGATGACCTGGAAGGTCTACCAGAACGCGCAGGACAACTACGGTGACAACGGGCTCGCCTACTTCAAGAAGTTCACGGACGCGGCCCCCGGCAACCCGCTGTGGGACCGCGGCATGGGCTCGGTGCCCCGGGTCACCGGCTCCACCCCCGACGACATCGCGGCCGCGATACGCGCCGATGCCGTCGCGGGCACCCTCCCCCAGGTGTCCTGGGTCGTGGCCAGCGAGGCCTTCTCGGAGCACCCCTACGCCCCGCCCGGCGACGGCGCGCACTTCGTGGACCTGGTCCACCGGGCGCTGGCCGCGAACCCGGAGGTCTTCGACTCCACGGTCCTCTTCCTCAACTACGACGAGAACGACGGCTTCTTCGACCACGTCCCGCCGCCGGTCGCCCCGCCCGGCACCCCCGGCGAGTACATCGACGGCACGCCGATCGGTCTCGGCTTCCGCGTCCCGATGATCGTGATGTCCCCGTGGACCCGCGGCGGATGGGTGAGCTCCGAGGTCTTCGACCACACGTCCGTCCTGCGGTTCATGGAGACGTGGACGGCCGCCCTCGGCACCCCCGCCACCTGCCCGAACATCAGCGCCTGGCGCCGCAGGGTGGTCGGCGACCTGACGGGCGTCTTCGACTTCGCGCACCCGGTCCACGGGGTGCCCGAGGGCCTCCCGTCCACCGCCAAGGTCATCGGTCAGTCGACCTGCGGCCCGCTCCCCAACCCGGCCCCGCAGGACAACGCCCTCCCCGCCCAGGAACCCGGCACCCGTCCGGCGCGGGCCCTGCCCTACCAGGTGAACGGCAACCTGGACCGCTTCGAGTTCGGGGCGGCCGGCAAGATCCTGGCCTGGTTCTCGATGTCCAACCAGGGCGCCGAGGCGAAGCGGGCGGCGCACTTCTCGATCCACCCGCACCAGCACCGGGACACGGCGGCCTGGCAGTACACGGTCGACCCGGGCACCACCGGCAGCGACTACTTCAACATCGGCCTCGGCCACGGCTCGGGCAAGTACGACATCTCCATGCACGGGCCGAACCGCTTCCTGCGCCGCTTCATCGGCGACGCGTCGAAGCCGGGCAAGGACATCGAGGTGGCGGCCCGCTTCGCGGTCGAGCCGGGCACCGGGAAGACGGCGGTCTACTTCCGGATGAAGAACGTCTCCGGCTCCCCCGTCACCTTCACGATCCGCTCGAACGCCTACCGCACGGACGGCCCCTGGACCTACACGGTCCCGGCGAACTCCTCGCGCGAGGACTACTTCAACGCCGTGGCCTACAGCAACGGCTGGTACGACTTCACGATCCTGGCCGACTCCGACGGCACCTGGTCGCGCCGCTGCACGGGCCACATCGAGTCGGGCGCCCCCAGCATCTCGGGGTTCTAGCTACAGCACGTCCCCGTCGCGCCAGTCGAAGTCGAGCCGCCCGGCCGGGTCCGGAAGGATCCCGCCGGGCGGCGCCCACACGTACGTGGACCCCTCCTCCTCGGGGAGCCGCACGGGCCCGTCCGGCGAGAGCGCGCCGATCCGCCCGCCCCACACCTGCCAGCCGCGCCCCAGGTAGAGCGCCGCCCCGTCCTGCGAGGCCGACAGCGCGCCGAGCACGTACGCCCGCTCGACGACCTGCTCCAGCCGCGCCATGACCTGCCCGGCCAGGCCGCGCCGCCGCGCGTCGGCCCGAGCGGCCACGGCCTCGACGTACCCGGTCCGCAGCGCCCGGCCCCGGTGGACGACCCGTCGCATGACCACACTGCCGTGCGCGACGAGGTCCCCGCCCGCGTCCCGGACCAGGACGTGCATCCCGCCGAGGGCGTGCTCGAAGTCCTCGTCGGCGAAGTCCCCGCCGAAGGCCGCGTCGAGGAGCTCCCGGACCTCGCGGAGCTCGTCGGCCGTCAGCTCCGAGGTGTGCGCGGTCCGCGTGTCCATCACTGCTCCAGCCGGTCGGTGTACCAGGTGCGGAGGTCCGGGCTCCCGGGCACACAGGTCCCGGGCCGCGTCCCCGTCGCTCATCCCGCGAACGTACCAAGGACCGGGACCGCATTGCGGACGCCGAACGCCGCACACCGGCCGCCATCGGCCGAAGCGGCTCTAGCGGTCTGGACCAGTGCCTGGGCAGACTCGGCCCATGTCGCCCAACACCCAGCAGTGGACCCCGATCCACGGCCAGCCGTACCGTCCCGCCCCCTACCGCCCCGAGCGGATGCCGCAGCGCGAATCCCTGGCGCGCGCCGCCGAGTTGCGGGCCCGGATGGACGAGCGGCGGACCGTACGCCACTTCTCCCCCGACCCGGTACCGGAGCAGGTGGTCCGGGACGCCGTCGCGTGCGCGGCGACCGCCCCCTCCGGGGCCCACCAGCAGCCGTGGACCTTCGTCCTGGTCAAGGACCCGGTCGTGCGGCAGCAGATCCGCGCGGCCGCCGAGCAGGAGGAGCAGCTGTCCTACGACGGCCGCCTCGGCGACGAATGGCTCGCCGCCCTGCGCCCCATCGGCACGGACGCCGTGAAGACCCACCTGACGGACGCCCCGGCGCTGATCGTGGTCTTCCAGCAGCGCTACTGGCTCGGCCCGGACGGCACGAAGCACAAGCACTACTACGTGGACGAGTCGGTCGGCATCGCGGTCGGCATGCTCCTGTCCGCCCTGCACCTGTCCGGGCTGGCGGCGCTCATCCACACCCCGAGCCCGATGCGCTTCCTCAGTCACGTCCTGAACCGCCCGGAGAACGAGAAGGCCTTCGCCGTCATCCCCGTGGGCTACCCGGCGGGCGACTGCGAGGTCCCGGACCTCCTGCGCAAGTCCCTGGACCAGGTGATCGTCGAGGTGTGACGACCTCCCCGGCGGGCGGCTCCGGGGGCGGCCCGGACTGCCCGCCGCCGAGCGCCTCGGCGAGCCGCATCCCGATCCGCACCCGGTCCTGCGCCGTGCCCGCCTCCATGGCCGCCCGCACCTGCCGCAGGATGAGCCAGTCCCGCACGACCTTGCTGACCCCGAGCACAGCCGCCGTCACGATCGCCGCGGTCAGCATCCGCTCGCCCTCCTCGCCGCGGCCTCCGGTGCGTAGCAGGGCCCGCGCCGCAGGGTGACGAAGGCTCCGCCCATCGCGATCTCGCCGGGGAACCACGGCTGGTCCCGCAGCCTCTCGGCGATCCGGTCCGGCGGCTGCGCCAGGCCGCTGCGACGCAGCCGCCGCTCGAGTGCCTCCCGTTCCACGCCGCAGCACCACTCGACGACCACGTCCCCGCCGCCGTGGGTGTACACGTTCGCCGATCCGTGCGCGGCGCCGGCGGCGCCCAGCAGCCGTGGGCGCCTCAGGAGCCTGCTGTTCAGCCAGTCCTGCGCCCCGACGGATCCGGGATCGCCCCCTGCCCCGACGCGCTCCTCCAGCTCCGCCGCCTCGGCGGGCTGCAGGCGGTGGCGGTTTCGCCGCCACACCTGTGTCAGTCCGTCGCCGTGCTCCGGCAGCGCCGGGCTCCAGTGCGGATCGGGATGCACGAGCGCCACCGCCGCCCGGCCCTGCACCTGGGTCAGCGTCCAGCCCCGGCCCGTCGCGGCGATGCGCAGCCCCGGTACCCCGCGCAGTCCGCCGTACTGGTGGTCGATGCGCGGCAGCACGGTGGAAAGGACCCGGTCGGCCATCGCCGGATGCAGCGCGAGGGTCAGACCGGTGGGGGACGGCCGGGCGGCGGTGAAACCGAACAGGGCCCCGTCGAGGCGCTCGCGTTCCCTGAGCCCGTCGGCGAGCTCGGCCACCATGAGCGACTCCAAGGCGCGCTGCGCCCCGTCCTCGGGCTCCGGCACCGGTCGGTGGCGGGTGATCAGTCCGGCTTCGGCCCAATCGAGGCAGGTGCGATGCGGCAGGCCGGTGGCCTCACGGCAGATGGTCGCCACGCGGTGGCGGTTGTCGGTGCGCCTGGACATACGTCTCCCCGGGCGTCGTCCCGGCACGGACGCGTAGAGGTCTCGTATCTCCTGGCAAACATCCCACCCCGCACGGGAACTCGCGAGAGCCCTTCGCTCCCTCGGGTCACCGGGCCCGAGTACTGGAGCGTGTCGCCGTACACGACAACTGCTTTCAGGCTAGCAGGAGTTGCGGGTCGGGGAAATGAAGACCGCCCCCGCTCCGGACTTGGGGGTACCGGAGCGGGGGCGGGGGCTGTGCGGGGCCGGATCAGCCCATGTGGGGGTACGCGTAGTCGGTCGGCGCGACCAGCGTCTCCTTGATGGAGCGCGTCGAGGTCCAGCGCATCAGGTTCGACGCGGCGCCCGCCTTGTCGTTCGTTCCCGAGGCGCGGCCACCGCCGAAGGGCTGCTGGCCGACGACGGCGCCGGTGGACTTGTCGTTGATGTAGAAGTTGCCCGCCGCGAAGCGGAGCTTCTCCATCGCGTCCGCGGCCGCGTAACGGTCGGCGGCGATGATCGAGCCGGTCAGGGCGTACGCCGAGACGGACTCCATCTGCGCGAGCATCACGTCGAAGTCAGCGTCCTCGTAGACGTGCACGGCGAGGATCGGGCCGAAGTACTCGGTCGTGAAGACCTCGTTCTCCGGGTCGGTGCACGCGATGACGGTCGGGCGGACGAAGTAGCCCTCCGAGTCGTCGTAGGTGCCACCGGCGACGATCTCGCAGGTCGGGTCGGCGATCGCGCGGTCGATGGCGGCCTTGTTCTTGGCGAACGAACGCTCGTCGATGACGGCGCCGATGAAGTGGGTCAGGTCGCGGACGTCACCCATGGCGATGCCGTCGACCTCGGCCGCGAAGGCCTCCTTGAAGCCGTCGTTCCAGATCGAGGCCGGGACGTAGGCGCGCGAGGACGCCGAGCACTTCTGGCCCTGGAACTCGAAGGAACCGCGGGTCAGGGCGGTCTTCAGGACGGCGCGGTCCGCGGACGGGTGCGCGACGACGAAGTCCTTGCCGCCGGTCTCGCCGACCAGCCGCGGGTAGGACTTGTACTTCTCGATGTTGTTGCCGACCGTCTTCCACAGGTACTGGAAGGTCTTGGTCGAGCCGGTGAAGTGGATGCCGGCCAGCTCGGGGTGGTTCAGGGCCACCTCGGACACCGCGATGCCGTCGCCGGTCACCAGGTTGATGACGCCCTTGGGCAGGCCGGCCTCCTCCAGGAGCTCCATGAGGAGGATCGCGGAGTGGGTCTGCGTCGGGGAGGGCTTCCACAGGACCACGTTGCCCATGAGGGCGGGGGCGGTCGGCAGGTTGCCCGCGATGGCCGTGAAGTTGAACGGCGTGATCGCGTAGACGAAGCCCTCGAGCGGGCGGTGGTCGCTGCGGTTCCACACGCCGGCGGAGTTCGCGACCGGCTGCTCGGCGAGGATCTGGCGGGCGAAGTGGACGTTGAAGCGCCAGAAGTCGACGAGCTCGCACGGGGTGTCGATCTCGGCCTGCTGCGCGGTCTTCGACTGGCCCAGCATGGTGGAGGCGGCGAGCTTCTCGCGCCAGGGGCCGGACAGCAGCTCGGCGGCGCGCAGGATGATCGCGGCGCGGTCGTCGAAGGACATCGAGCGCCAGGCCGGGGCGGCGGCCAGGGCGGCGTCGATCGCTTCCTGCGCGTCGGTCTCGGTGGCGTTCGCGTAGGTGCCGAGCACCGACTTGTGGTCGTGCGGCTGGACCACGTCGAAGCGCTCGCCGCCGCCCATCCGCTTGACGCCGTTGATCGTCATCGGAAGGTCGATCGGGTTCTCGGACAGCTGCTTGAGCTGCGTTTCGAGGCGCGCGCGCTCCGGGGTGCCGGGGGCGTACGAGTGGACCGGCTCGTTGACCGGAGCGGGGACCTGGGTCACAGCATCCATGGGGCTGGTAACTCCTTGACCTAGTTCTTGGCTAGTTCTTGGTGATCATCGAGCGGACGAAGAAGAGCAGGTTGGCCGGCTTCTCCGCGAGGCGGCGCATGAAGTAGCCGTACCAGTCCGTCCCGTACGCGGTGTAGACGCGCATCCGGTGCCCCTCGGCGGCGAGCCGCAGGTGCTCCTCGCTGCGGATGCCGTACAGCATCTGGAACTCGTACTCGTCCAGCTTGCGCCCGGCCTTGCGGGCGAGCTCCTGTCCGATGGCGATCAGGCGCGGGTCGTGCGACCCGATCATCGGGTAGCCCTCGCCGTCCATCAGGGTCTTCAGGATCCGGACGTACGCCTTGTCGATCTCCGCCTTGTCCTGGTAGGCGACCTCGGCGGGCTCCTTGTAGGCGCCCTTCACGATGCGCACGCGGCTGCCGGCGGCGGCCAGGCGCCGGGCGTCGGCCTCCGTACGGAAAAGGTACGCCTGGATCACGCAGCCGGTCTGCGGGAAGTCGCGGCGCAGCTCCTCGTGGATGGCGAACATCGAGTCGAGGGTGGTGTGGTCCTCGGCGTCGAGCGTCACGGTGGTGCCGATGGCGGCGGCGGCCTCGACGACCGGGCGGACGTTGGCGAGGGCGAGCTCGTGGCCGTCCTCCAGCGCCTGGCCGAACATCGACAGCTTGACGGACATCTCGGCCTTCTCGCCGAGGCCGAGCTCCGCGAGCCGCTCGATGAGCTGGAGGTAGGCGTCCCGGGCGGCGTGGGACTGCTCCACCTCGGTGATGTCCTCGCCCACCACGTCGAGGGTGACCTCGAGGCCGGCCCGCGTGAGCTCCTCGACGATCGGGATGACCTGGTCGACGGTCTCGCCGGGGATGAACCGGTTCACCACGGGCTTGGTCACCGGGGCGGCGGAGACGATACGACGCATCTTGTCGCTGCGCGAAGCGGCGAGAATCACGGGACCCAGCACGGGGGCACCTCCAGCGGGTGGCAGAAGAAAAGCGCAAGTGAAACCACCGTGAAACCTAAGGATCGCTTCGATCCTCTGCCATCGACAGCTGTCACGCATCCGTGTCCCGGATCTCATACATCTGTCTGAAGGGCGCCCGTCGGAGTGGGAGAATGTCGGCGTGAAGGGCGATTACCAGGACCTGGTGGACGAGATCTCCGCGCTGCTCGGCGCCCCGGCGACCCTGGAGAACCGGGACTTCCGGCTGATCGCCTTCGGCGCCCACGACAGCGACGACGACGCTGCCATGGATCCCGTGCGGACCCGCTCGATCCTGACGCGCCAGTCGACGGCGGACGTCCGGTCCTGGTTCGAGGGCTTCGGCATCGCCCGTGCCACCGGCCCGGTCCGGATCCCGGCCGCGCCCGACGCGGGGGTGTTCCGGGGGCGGATCTGCCTGCCCGTGCGGTACCGGGGCATCGTGCAGGGCTACGTATGGCTGCTGGACCAGGAGCCCGGCCTGCCCGGGCCGGGGCCGGCGGCGCTGGACGCGGCCATGGAGGTGGCCCAGCGGATCGGGGTGCTGCTCGCCGAGGAGGCGAAGGCCGGGGCCGACCTGTCGCGGGAGTTCCTTGCGGTGCTCACGGCAGGCCGGGGCTGGCAGCAGGACATGGCGGTGTCCGCGCTACGGGTGGCCCTCGGCCCCGGCGGGGACGGACCGCACGCGGCGGTCTGCGTGACGCCGTGGCCCGGGGAGGCTCCGGCCTCGGTACCGGGCGCGGCGGCGGTGTGCGTCGTGCCGCAGCGGATCGGGGCCGGGCCCGGTGCGGAGCCGGCGGGCGAGGCGGCCCTGGCGGTACTGCTCCGGCTGCGCTCGACGGACGCGCTGACCCCGGCCCTGGCGGCGGTGACCAGGCTGCTGCCGCGCGCGGCGGACCCGGCGGGCGGCGCCGCCACCGGCCCCCGGGTGACGGCCGGCGTGGCCGACCCCGTACGGGGCCTCGCGGACCTGCCCGCCGCCTGGGAGCAGGCCGTCGCCGCCGCCCGGGCGGCCGTCGCCCAGCCCCGGCTCGGCCCGGTCGCCCAGTGGTCGACGATCGGCCCGTACCGGCTGCTGGCGAGCCTCGCCACCGACCCCGTGGACGACCCGGCGGCCCGCACCCTGCTGACCCCGGCCCACCGCGAACTCGCCCGCACCGCCGAGGTCTTCCTGGATTGCGCCGGCCAGGCGGGCCGCGCGGCGGCCGCCCTGGGCATCCACCGCCAGACCCTCTACTACCGCCTGGGCCGGGTGGAGCAGCTGACCGGCCTCGACCTGAACGAGGGCGAGGACCGCCTGCTGCTCCACATGGCCCTGAAGGCCTCCCGCCTGGCCTAACCCGTCGTGTCCCGCCGACGGGACCCGGGCCGACGCGGGGCGGTCAGCCGGCGCCGCAGGACTCGGACAGGGCGCGGCCTGACGGAGGTTCCGGCTCCGGTCAGTCCCGGGTCCGGGTCATCGCCTCGGCGGCGCGGCGCATTCCCTCGGTGAACTCCTCGGCGGTGGCCGCCGATTCGGGGTCGAAGAGCCACTGGATCATCAGGCCGTTCAACAGGGCCTGGTAGAAACCGCCCAGGGTCCGGACGTCCCGTTCGTCGAGCCGGTCCTCCGGGGTGTCGGTGAGCATCGAGATCAGCCCCCGGCGCGCCTCGGCCTGCGAGGCCGCGAGCCTCGACCGCAACTCCGGCCGCCGGTCCCCTCCGAGAGCCACCTCCAGGCTGGCCGCCCAGATCGGACCCGACTTCTCGTGCTGGGCCAGCACGCCCTCCCACAGGGCCCGGAAGCGCTCCAGCGATCCGCCCTCACCGGCGAGGCCGGACTGGAAGACCGCGCCCCACTCCTCCATCAGTCCGATGAAGGCCTCGGTGAGGAGGGCGTCCTTCGAACCGTAGTGGTAGCCGATGGAGGCCAGGTTGGTCCCCGAGGCACTGACGATGTCGCGCGCGGTCGTGCGCACGAACCCCTTCTCGACCAGGCATTTCTTGGCGCCTTCGAGCAGATCTTCGCGATGTCCCATGTCCCCCACGGTAGCAAGACAAGCGTCCAAGACAACAGTCCCACACATTCGTCATAGACAAACGTTTAATACGTCTGTACGTTCCTGCTCATGACAAACCCCGCTGCCACAGCGCGCCGTGCCGGCCGCCGCGAATGGACCGCCTTCGCCGTCCTCCTGCTGCCGCTGCTCCTGGTCTCGATGGACGTCTCCGTCCTCTACTTCGCCATCCCGGCCATCACCGACCAGCTGCACCCGAGCTCCACCCAACAGCTCTGGATCTTCGACAGCTACGCCTTCGCCCTCTCCGGCCTGCTGATCACGATGGGCTCGCTCGGCGACCGGATCGGCCGCCGCAAGCTGCTCCTTATCGGCGCGACCGCCTTCGGGCTCGCCTCGATCGGCGCCGGCTTCGCCACCAGTGCCGAGATGCTCATCGCGGCCCGTGTCCTGCTCGGCGTCGGCGGCGCGACCCTGATGCCGTCCACGCTGGCCCTCGTAAGGAACCTCTTCCAGGACGACAAGCAGCGCGGGCAGGCCATCGCCATCTGGTCCGGGGCCATGACCGGCGGCATCGCCCTCGGCTCGGTGCTCAGCGGGGTGCTGCTGAACCACTGGTACTGGGGCTCCGTCTTCCTCGTCAACGTGCCCGCGATGCTGCTCCTGCTGCTCCTGGTCCCGCTCCTGGTACCGGAGTTCAAGGACCCGGCCCCCGGCCGCTTCGACCTGCTGAGCGTGCCGCTGTCCATGGCGGCCGTACTGCCGGTCGTCTACGGACTCAAGGAGATCGCCGCCGAGGGGTTCGAGCCGCTCTACCTGGTCAGCCTCGCCGCCGGCCTGGCCTTCGGGTACGTCTTCGTCCGCCGCCAGCGCTCCCGCGAGGACGCCATGGTGAGCCGGGCGCTCTTCCGGGGCCGCGGATTCGGGGCGGGCATCGGCCTGAACAGCGTCGCCGCGTTCGCCATGATGGGCTCGGCCTACTTCACCACCCAGTACCTCCAGTCGGTGCTCGGCATGGGCACCCTGGAAGCCGCCCTGTGGAGCCTCGCCCCCTCGGTCGTCATCGGCGCCGCGGCCCCGGTCTCCGCCGCCCTGGCCCAGAAGCTGGACCGGGCCTACGCCATCGCCGGCGGGTTCGTCCTCGCCGCCGCCGGCTTCGTCCTGATCAGCCTGGTGGACACCGACTCCCTGTGGCTGATCCTGACCGGCGCCGGGGTGCTGGCCTCGGGCATCGTCGCCGTGCTGTCCCTGGTCGCCGACATGGCGCTCGCCTCGGCCCCCGCCGAGAAGGCCGGTTCCGCGGCCTCCCTGCTGGAGACCGGCACGGAGTTCGGCGGCGCCCTCGGCATGGCCGTCCTCGGCAGCCTGGGCACCGCGGTCTACCGCGGCGACCTCTCCGGCGCCGAGCCCGCGGTACGGGAGACCCTGGGCGGGGCCGTCGCCACCGCCCACCAGGTGGGCGGCGCGGCCGGCGAGCAGGTCCTGGCCGCGGCCCGGGAGGCGTTCGTCCACGGAATGCAGTACGCGGCCTGGGGCGGTGCGGCGCTGCTGCTCGGGGCGGCCGTGCTCGCCGCCGCTGTGATGCGGGGGATCGAAGCACCCGCCCCGCCCGCGGCGGAGCCCGCATCAGGGGCCGGGGACCGCCTCCACGAGGCGACGTACAACTGAATCGCTCGCGGCGGCGCGTCGCCGGCCGAACGCGGAAGGGCCCGGGGTCTCCCCGGGCCCTTCCGTCACGTCGTCACCCTGGCGGGCTCAGGCGAGGCTGACCGTGCGCGCCGAGACGGCGCCGATCTCGGAGGCGATGTCCGCGAGGACCTCCGCCGGTACGGCGGCGTCGACGGTGAGGACGGCGAGCGCCTCGCCGTGCGCCTCGGCACGGGCGACCTGCATGCCCGCGATGTTCAGACCGCCCTCGCCGAGCACGCGGCCGACGGTGCCGACCACGCCGGGGCGGTCGGTGTAGCGCAGCACGACCATGTGGTCGGCGAGCGCCAGGTCCACGTCGTACTCGCCGATGCCGACGATCTTCTGAAGGTGCTTCGGGCCCGCGAGCGTGCCGGAGACCGAGACCTCCGAGCCGTCCGACAGGGTGCCGCGCACGGTCACCACGTTGCGGTGGTCCGGGGACTCCGAGCTGGTGGTCAGCCGGACCTCGACGCCGCGCTCCTGCGCGAACAGCGGGGCGTTGACGTAGGAGACCGTCTCGTCGACGACGTCCTCGAAGACACCCTTGAGGGCGGAGAGTTCCAGCACCTTGACGTCGTGCTGGGTGATCTCGCCGCAGACCTCGACGTCGAGGCGGACCGCGACCTCGCCCGCGAGGGCGGTGAAGATGCGGCCGAGCTTCTCGGCGAGCGGGAGGCCCGGACGGACGTCCTCGGCGATGACGCCGCCCTGGACGTTGACCGCGTCCGGCACGAGTTCACCGGCGAGGGCCAGGCGCACCGACTTGGCGACCGAGACACCGGCCTTCTCCTGGGCCTCGTCCGTGGACGCGCCGAGGTGCGGGGTGCAGACGACCTGGTCGAGCTCGAAGAGCGGGGAGTCCGTGCAGGGCTCCTTCGCGTACACGTCGAGACCGGCGCCGGCTACGCGGCCCTCCTTGATGGCCGTGTACAGCGCGGCCTCGTCCACGATCCCGCCGCGGGCGGCGTTGACGATGCGGACGGACGGCTTCACCTTGTGCAGGGCCTCGTCCCCGATGAGACCGAGGGTCTCGGGGGTCTTGGGCAGGTGCACGGTGATGAAGTCGGCGACCTCGAGGAGCTCGTCCAGCGCCAGCATCTTGACGCCCATCTGGGCGGCGCGCGCGGGCTGTACGTAGGGGTCGTAGGCGACGACCTTCATGCCGAAGGCCGACATGCGCTGGGCGACCAGGACGCCGATGCGGCCGAGGCCGACGACGCCGAGGGTCTTCTCGCTGAGCTCGACACCCGTGTACTTGTTCCGCTTCCACTCGCCGTTCTTCAGGGCGGTGTTGGCCTGCGGGATGTTGCGGGCGGTCGCGACGAGCAGGCCGCAGGCGAGCTCGGCCGCGGTCACGATGTTCGAGGTCGGGGCGTTGACGACCATCACGCCGGCCTTGGTGGCGGCGGAGACGTCCACGTTGTCCAGACCGACACCGGCGCGCGCGACGACCCGCAGCTTCTTGGCCACGGCGATGGCCTCGGCGTCGACCTTGGTGGCGGAGCGGACGAGGATCGCGTCGGCGTCGACGATCGCCGGCAGCAGCTCGGCGCGGTCGGCGCCGTTGCAGTGGCGGATCTCGAAGTCGGGGCCGAGCGCCTCCACGGTGGCGGGCGACAGCTCTTCGGCGATGAGTACGACAGGTTTCGAGCTCACGTGGGTCCTCACAAGTCCAGTGCGGACGGCCGTCCCGACGGCCGCAGGCGGTGGAGGGGGTAGCCGCGTGGAAGACGCACGACACTGTGGGCCTGACGCGTATGTGTTGAGCAGTGTAGTGGCGCTGACGGGCCGGATTTCCGCCTGTACGGAAGGATCACCCGTCCGTGGTTGGCCAGGGTGGACAAGCCGCGCCTCCCGGGGCCGGTCTCCCGGCGCGAAAACCCGTCCGGTGATGCACGGCGGGGCCGGGACTCCAGGTGTCCCGGCCCCGCCGTCACGAGATCAGCTCTCGTCGTTGTCGACCCAGCTCATCAGCTTGCGGAGCTTCTTGCCGGTGGTCTCCAGCAGGTGCTCCTCGTCGGCCTTCTTGTACGCGTTGTACTTCGGCAGGCCGGCCTTGTACTCGGCCATCCAGGTGTTGGCGAACTCGCCGCTCTGGATCTCCGCGAGGACCTTCTTCATCTCGGCCTTGGTGGCGTCGGTGATGACGCGGGGACCGGTGATGTAGTCGCCCCACTCGGCGGTCTCGGAGACGGACCAGCGCATCTTCTCCAGGCCGCCCTCGTACATGAGGTCCACGATGAGCTTCAGCTCGTGCAGGCACTCGAAGTACGCGATCTCCGGCTGGTAGCCGGCCTCGGTCAGGGTCTCGAAACCGGCCTTGACCAGGGCGGAGGCGCCACCGCAGAGGACGGCCTGCTCACCGAACAGGTCGGTCTCGGTCTCCTCGGTGAAGGTGGTCTTGATGACGCCGGCGCGGGTGCCGCCGATACCGGCCGCGTACGAGAGCGCGAGCGCGAAGGCGGAACCGGTGGAGTCCTGCTCGACGGCGGCGATACACGGAACGCCGCGGCCCTCCTCGTACTGACGGCGCACCAGGTGGCCCGGGCCCTTCGGGGCGACCAGGGCGACGTCCACGTTGGCCGGGGGCTTGATGAAGCCGTAGCGGACGTTGAAGCCGTGACCGAAGAAGAGCGCGTCGCCCTCCTCGAGGTGCTCCTTGATGGACTCCTCGTAGATCTCGGCCTGCAGCGGGTCCGGGGTGAGGATCATGATGACGTTCGCCCAAGCGGCGGCCTCGGCCACGGGGACGACCTTCAGACCCTGCTCCTCGGCCTTGGCCTTGGACTTCGAGCCCTCCTTCAGACCGACGACGACGTCGACGCCGGAGTCACGGAGCGACAGCGCGTGGGCGTGGCCCTGGCTGCCGTAACCGATGACCGCGACCTTGCGGCCCTGGATGATGGACAGGTCGGCGTCGTTCTCGTAGAACAGCTCGGCCACTGGGATATCTCCTTGGTGCGCTGGTGTTGCTCCCACCGTACGGCGGGGAACGGAATCTGAGTTTCTCGGTCTCGCTATGCGAGCAGAGCGTGTCCGACCCGGCTTACGTGTCCGCTGTGCCGGTCCGGGCGGTCGGGCCCGGCGTCAGGCGCTGCGGTCGAGCGCGCGCAGGCTGCGGTCCGTGATGGACCGGCCGCCACGCCCTATGGCGATCGTGCCGGACTGGACGAGCTCCTTGATGCCGAAGGGCTCCAGCATCTTGAGCATCGCGCCGAGCTTGTCGGTGCCGCCGGTGGCCTCGATGGTGACGGCCTCCGGGGAGACGTCGACCGTCTTGGCACGGAACAGCTGGACGATCTCGACGATCTGCGAGCGGGTCTCGTTGTCGGCGCGGACCTTCACCAGGACGAGCTCGCGCTCGATGGCGTTGTGGGACTCCAGCTCGACGATCTTGAGCACGTTGACCAGCTTGTTCAGCTGCTTGGTCACCTGCTCGAGCGGGAGGTCCTCCACGTTGACGACGATGGTGATGCGGGAGATGTCGGGGTGCTCGGTGACGCCGACCGCGAGGGAGTCGATGTTGAACCCGCGGCGGGAGAACAGCGCGGCGATCCGGGCGAGGATGCCGGGCGTGTTCTCGACCAGGACGGAGAGCGTGTGCTTGGACATGTGGGGCGTTCTCTCTCTCGGGCTCTCTCGGCTCAGTCGTCTTCGTTGTCGCCGAAGTCGGGACGGACGCCCCGGGCTGCCATGACCTCGTCGTTGGAGGTGCCGGCGGCGACCATCGGCCACACCATGGCGTCCTCGTGGACGATGAAGTCGACCACGACGGTACGGTCGTTGATCGCGTTGGCCTCGGCGATGACCCTGTCCAGGTCGGCCGGGTCCTCGCAGCGCAGCGCCACGCAGCCCATGGCCTCCGACAGCTTGACGAAGTCCGGGACGCGGGTGCCCTTGCGGGGCGCGATCGACTCGCCGAGCTGGGAGCCGACGGTGCCGTGGCCCGTCTCGTCGGCGTGCAGAACGGTGTTGGAGTACCGCTGGTTGTAGAACAGGGTCTGCCACTGGCGGACCATGCCCAGCGCACCGTTGTTGATGATCGCGACCTTGATCGGGATGTTGTTCAGGGCGCAGGTGGCCAGTTCCTGATTGGTCATCTGGAAGCAGCCGTCACCGTCGATCGCCCAGACCGTGCGCTCGGGCATGCCGACCTTGGCGCCCATCGCGGCCGGGACCGCGTAGCCCATGGTTCCGGCGCCGCCGGAGTTCAGCCAGGTGCGGGGCTCCTCGTACTTGACGAAGTGCGAGGCCCACATCTGGTGCTGGCCGACGCCCGCCGCGAAGATCGTGCTCTTCGGCGCGAGCGCGCCGATCCGCTCGATGACCTGCTGGGGCGAGAGGCTGCCGTCGGCGGGCAGGTCGTAGCCCAGCGGGTAGGTGTCGCGCCAGCGGCTGAGGTCGTTCCACCAGGCGGTGTAGTCGCCGGCGTTGCCCTCGGTGTGCTCGGCCTGGACGGCCTGGATCAGGTCGGCGATGACCTCGCGGGCGTCACCGACGATCGGGACGTCGACCGCGCGGTTCTTGCCGATCTCGGCGGGGTCGATGTCGGCGTGGATGATCTTGGCGAAGGGGGCGAAGCTGTCCAGCTTGCCGGTGACGCGGTCGTCGAAGCGGGTGCCGAGCGCGATCAGCAGGTCCGACTTCTGCAGCGCGGTGACGCCGGTGACGCTGCCGTGCATGCCCGGCATGCCGACGTGCAGCGGGTGGCTGTCGGGGAAGGAGCCCAGCGCCATCAGGGTGGTGCAGACCGGGACGCCGGTCAGCTCGGCGAGGACCTTCAGCTCGGCGGTCGCGCCGGACTTCATGACGCCGCCGCCGACGTACAGGACCGGGCGCTTGGCCTGGCAGATGAGCTTGGCGGCCTCGCGGATCTGCTTGGCGTGCGGCTTGGTGACCGGCCGGTAACCGGGGAGGTCCTGGGTGGGCGGCCACGAGAAGGTGGTCTTCGCCTGCAGGGCGTCCTTGGCGATGTCGACCAGGACCGGGCCGGGGCGGCCGGTGGCCGCGATGTGGAAGGCCTGGGCGATCGTCCGCGGGATGTCCTCGGCCTTGGTGACCAGGAAGTTGTGCTTGGTGATCGGCATCGTGATGCCGACGATGTCCGCCTCCTGGAAGGCGTCGGTGCCGATCGCCTTGGAGGAGACCTGGCCGGTGATCGCGACGAGCGGGACGGAGTCCATGTGCGCGTCGGCGATCGGGGTGACCAGGTTGGTGGCGCCCGGGCCGGACGTGGCCATACAGACGCCGACCTTGCCGGTGGCCTGCGCGTAGCCGGTGGCGGCGTGGCCGGCCCCCTGCTCGTGGCGGACCAGGATGTGACGGACCCTCTTCGAGTCCATCATCGGGTCGTACGCGGGAAGGATGGCGCCGCCCGGAATACCGAAAACGGTGTCGCACCCCACCTCTTCGAGAGAGCGGATGAGGGACTGCGCACCCGTGACGTGCTCAACTGCGGCGGACTGCTGTCCGCCGGAACGGGGCCGCGGCTGCGGATGGTGGGCCCCGGTGGCCTGCTCGGTCATCGGCATTCTCTTCTCGAAGCTGAGGGTTCTACGCGGATTCGACTCTGTGCCAGTGCAACAAAAAACCCCTCGTGCCAGGAGGCAAGCGAGGGGAGCGCGTCGGGGGTGTTGAGCGGGGACATGCAGGTCCCGGCTTCAGCCGACGCGCTTTCCAAGTACGAGAATTCGGGTGCGCATGGCACTGACCCTCCCTCTGGCGGGAGGGTGATGTCAAGTAGGTGGGACGGGCGTCTCATTATGTGAGCCTCTGCGCAGGGCCATCGACCCCCCGGGGGAGCCGCCGGCCAGTGCTGGTTGGGCCGCTCCGCCCGGCACTGGGAACGTACCGCGCACCAGCGCACGGCGCAGCCTGTACTCGTCGAGCGGTCCGGAAAAGGCCATTCCCTGGCCGTGCGTGCACCCCATCGCGCGCAGCGCCAGGACCTGCTCGGGCAGGTCCACCCCGTCCGCCACCGACCGCATGCCGAGGTCGTTTGCGATCCGCAAGAGACCGGCTGTGATCTTGTGCAGTCGGGCGGACTCGACCACCCCCTCCACCAGGCCCCGGTCCAGCTTGAGCATGTCCACGGGGAGGCGGCGCAGGGCGCTGATGGCCGCGTAGCCGCTGCCGAAGCCGTCCAGGGAGATACCCACCCCGAGCCGGTGCAGGGCCGCCAGGCGGCGCTCCAGGTCGTCGAAGGGCACTCTGGGATCGGATACGGCGAGTTCCAGCACGAGGGCCCCGGAGGGCAGTCCGTGCCGGGTCAGCAGGGCCTCCACCGCGCCGAGCGGCATGGACCGGTCCAGGAGCCGCTGGGCGGTCATCCGTACGGCCACGGGGACGTCGTGCCCGGCCCGGTGCCGGTCGGCGGCCTGCCCCACGGCCTGCTCCAGCAGCCAGCGCCCCAGCTCGGCGGTGCGCGAGGCGTCCTGGCCGGCGGCGCCGTGGCCACCCGCACCGCCCGCTCCCCCCTCGCTGTACTCGGCGACCCGCAGGAACTCCGCCGGGGTGAAGAGGATCCCCTGGGCGGAGCGCCAGCGGGCCTGCGCGGCGACAGCGGCCACCTCCCCGGTGGTCAGCGAGACCACGGGCTGGTGCAGCAGGGCGAACTCGCCCTCGTGCAGCGCGGTCCGCAGCCGGCCCGCCAGCTCGGCCTTGCGCACCACCTCGGCCTGCATCTGCGGGGCGTACATCTCGACCCGGTCCTTGCCGCCCGCCTTGGCCCGGTACATCGCGAGATCCGCGTTGCGCATCAGGTCCGAAGGGGTGATGCCGGGGTCGGCGAAGGCCACGCCGATGCTCGCGGCGACCCGCACCTCGCTGCCGCCGATCCGGTACGGCTGGGCGAGAGTGGTGCGCAGCCGGTCGGCGATCTCGCGCACCTGGTACTCGCGGGCGCCGGGGTCGCGGCTGCCGTCACCCAGGATCAGCGCGGCGAACTCGTCGCCGCCGAGGCGGGCCGCGGTGTCCCCGGCCCGGACCGAGTCCTGGAGCCTGCGCGCGGCCTCGATGAGCAGCTCGTCACCGGCCTGGTGGCCGATGGTGTCGTTGACGGCCTTGAAGCCGTCGAGGTCGATGAAGAGCACGGCGGTGCTGTGGTCGCCCGCCCGCCGTCCGCTCAGGGCCTGCCGCACGCGCCGGGTGAACAGCGCGCGGTTGGGCAGGTCGGTCAGCGGATCGTGCTCGGCGCTGTGCTGGAGCTGGGCCTGGAGCCGGACCCGCTCGGTGACGTCGCGGCTGTTGAGGATGAGCCCGCCCTGGTGGCGGTTCACGGTGGACTCCACATTGAGCCACTCGCCGCCGCCGGATTTGAAGCGGCACTCGATGCGGGTGGTGGGCTCCTCGGTGGGCGGTGCGGCGAGGAAGCGGCGTACCTCGTGGACCACCCGGCCGAGGTCGTCGGGGTGGATCAGGGTGGCGAGCTCGGAGCCGACCAGCTCCTCCGCCTCGCGGCCGTAGACCCCGGCGGCGGCGGGGCTGACGTAGCGCAGGGTTCCGGTGGGGGCCGCGATCATGATGACGTCGCTGGAGCCCTGCACCAGGGAGCGGAAGTGGTTCTCCTTCTGGGCCAGTTCCTGGGTCAGCGCGATGTTGTCGAGGAGCATGATGCCCTGGCGGATGACGAGGGCGAGCACGACCGTGCAGCCGGTGAAGACGACCATCCGGTCCACCTTCCGGCCGTCCACGACGTTGTAGAGGATGCCGAGGGTGCAGACGGCCGCCGCGAGGTACGGAGTGAGGGCGGGCAGGGAGCCGGTGATCGGGCGGCTGTGCGTCCGGTCCGCGCGCGGGCGCCCGGCCGGTTCCGGGCCCGGGTGCAGGCGCCGGGCGCCCCAGGGCGCGTACGCGAGGAGCAGCGAGCCCGCGAACCAGCCGGCGTCGAGCAGCTGTCCGGACTGGTATTCGGCGCTGAGCAGGGGCGAGGTGAACAGGGCGTCGCTGAGCACGGTCAGGGCCAGTGCCGCGATGGCGGTGTTGACGGCGGAGCGGTTGGTCTCGCTGCGCCGGAAGTGCAGCACCAGGACCATCGAGACGAGCGCGATGTCCAGGAGTGGATAGGCGAGGGAGAGCGCGGCGCGCGGGACGCTGCCGGGGGCGCCGGACTGGGCGGTCCGCGCCGCGTGGGCCAGGGCCAGGCTCCAGGAGAGGGTGAGCAGGGAGCCGCCGATGAGCCAGGAGTCAAGTCCGAGGCACACCCAGCCGGCGCGGGTGACCGGGCGTTTGGCGAGGACGAGCAGGCCCACGATGGCGGGCGGGGCGAAGCAGAGGAAGGCGAAGTCGGCGAGCGAGGGTTTCGGCACTTCCTCGCCGAGGATCACCTCGTACCAGCCCCAGACCGCGTTGCCGCAGGCGCCCATGAGGGAGGAGAAGGCGAAAAGCAGCCAGGCGGGGCGTTCGCGGCTGTCGATCGCCCTCGCGTAGGAGTAGCAGGAGACCGCGGCGAGCAGGCCGGCCGCGCTGAGCCCGAAGTCGCCCATGATCTCGGCGACTTCCTCCGAGCCCCAGTTGAGGGCGGCGCCCACGGCGTACCCGCCGCTGACCACCGCGAGGAGCAGCTGCATCGCCAGACCTTTGCCTCCGCCGGAGACGGACGGCCGGTTCAGGAGCGCCACCCCCGGGGTGCTCACCGGCCCCCCTCGCCGGCTGGTTCGGGTGCAGCCCAGTTTCGGCAGCGTCGCCTCCGGCGGCTGTGCCGCGTCGGATCCTTCGTCCATTGGCCGTACATCGCCCGTCGCCCCCCAAAGTGTCCGATCACTCCCCAGCGCCAGACGTTCGCGGCGCAGCCCCTTCTTCCGGACGATACACCACTTTCGTCACTCAGGGGCATAGTCCCTCTACTCTCCGTTACCGACTGGGGAGTTGATCGCACCGAGCGCATTCGGGTGACTGCGGAGCGTGCGCGTCGCCCGTCACGCGGTGATCAACACCGTGTGCTCCACCGGCTCTCCGGCCGCGAACCGGGTGAGCTGGCGGGCCAGCAGCCGCTTGGCCCTCGGCTCGAACGCCGAGCTGCTGCCGCCGACATGAGGTGTGATCAGGACATTCGGAGCATGCCAGAGCGGGTGACCGGCGGGCAGCGGTTCCGGGTCGGTGACGTCCAGCGCCGCGCACAACCGGCCCGACTCCACCTCCGCCAGCAGGGCTTCGGTGTCGACGACGGGCCCGCGCGACACGTTCACCAGCAGGGCGCCGTCCTTCATCCGGCCGAGGAAGTCGGCGCCGACCAGGCCGCGGGTCGTCTCGGTCAGCGGGGTCACGAGGATCACCACATCGGCCGACGGCAGGAGCGCCGGCAGATCCGCGAGGGCGTGCACGGGCCCGCGGGCGCCGGCCCGCGCCGTACGCGCCACCCGGGCGACCGGCCCGACCTCGAAGGCCACGAGCCGGTCCTCGACGGCCGAGCCGATGGATCCGTAGCCGATGATCAGAACCGACTTGTCGGCGAGTGCGTCGTAGAACCCGGAGCGCCACTCCTCCCGGTCCTGGCCGCGGACCATGCCGGGGATGCCGCGCAGGGAGGCGAGGGTCAGCGCGAGGGCGAGCTCGGCGGTGCTGGCCGTGTGGACCCCGACGGCGTTGCACAGCCGGACGCCGGGGCGCAGGTCGCCGAGGCCGCCCAGGACGTGGTCGATTCCGGCGGTCAGCGTCTGGACGACCCGGACGGCGGGCATCGCCGCCAGCGGGCGCACGGTGACCTCGGCGGACTTCATGTAGGGCGCCACGTAGAAGACGCAGTCGGCCGGATCGGCCGGGAAGGCGTCCTCGCCGTCCCAGAGGCGGTACCGGAAGCAATCGGGGAGGCCCTCGATCTCCTCGGCGGGGAACGGAAGCCAGACATCCGGGGTCATTGCAGTCATGATCACGAGGCTATGCCAAGGCATCCGGATCAAGCCGTTAGTTTGAGGGCCGGAGCCGGAGGGGGACGCAGGGGTGGAGCGCAGGTCGATCGGGGCGGGAGCGCTGACCGTGGGCGCCGTGGGCCTCGGCTGTATGCCGATGAGCTGGGCGTACGCGCCTTCGCGCCGGCGGGGGCACGAGTCGCTGGCCGCCGTGCACACGGCGCTGGACCTGGGGTCGAACCTGCTGGACACGGCCGATGTGTACGGGCCGTACACCAATGAGCTGCTCCTGGGGCGGGTGCTGCTGGATCGCCGGTCCGAGGCGTTCGTCTCGGCCAAGGTGGGACTGCGGGCGGGTGAGCAGCACGTGGTCGCCGACGGGCGGCCCGGCTATCTGCGCAGGGCCTGCGACGCGTCGCTGCGGCGGCTGCGGACCGACGTCATAGACCTCTACCAGCTGCACCGGGTGGATCCCGACGTGCCGGTGGAGGAAACCTGGGGCGCCATGGCGGAGCTGGTGGGCGCGGGCAAGGTGCGGGCGCTGGGTTTCTGCGCGCTCGGCGCGGGGGCCGGGCCGGGGGCGGGGCGCAGCGGGGACCGGGGGTACCGCACGACGCTGCGGCATCTGGAGCGGCTGCAGCAGGTGTTCCCGGTGAGCGCGGTGCAGGCGGAGCTGTCGGTGTGGTCGCCGGAGGCTGCCTGGCAGCTGCTGCCCTGGTGCGCGGCGCGCGGGGTGGGGTTCCTGGCGGCGATGCCGCTGGGCAGCGGGTTCCTCACGGGGACGCTCACGCCGGGCGAGGGCTTCGAGCCGCAGGACGTGCGGGCCCGGCATCCGCGGTTCACAGCCGAGGCGATGGCGTCGAACCAGGTGCTGCTGGCGGGGCTGCGGCGGGTGGCGCGGCGGCACGGTCCGCAGGTCACGGTCGCGCAGGTGGCGCTGGCGTGGGTACTGGCCCAGGGTCCGCACGTGGTGCCGGTGCCGGGGGCCGACCGGGCGCCGTGGGCGGCGGAGAACGCGCGGGCGGCGGAGGTCCGGCTGTCGGCCGGGGACCTGGTCGAGATCGCGGCCCTCCCGGTCGAAGTGGGAGCCTGGGACTGACCCGGGGCCGGAACGGGCCGGCTCCACGACCACTCGATCGAGTGTACGAGTGGTGGAACTTCGGGAACTGCCGAAGCTGTTGAGACAGATGGAAGGCAGGATCGGAGGACCGGAAGGGAGCAGGGCGATGCGATACGGAAGTTCTCCCGGGCAGGCGGGGTCGGTGGGCGCGGGCGGGCGGCGCCGGGGTGTGCTGGCGGCGCTGGCGCTGGCCGGCTGCGGCGCCCTGCTGACGGCGGGATGCGCGCCGCAGAGCGCCCCGGACGCGGGGCCAAGCGGCTCTCCACCGGGCAAGGCCGCGGCCGGATCGGGGTCACCGGGGCCCTCGGGGGGACCGTCCGCCTCGGCGGAGCCCACGGGACCGCCCGCGAAGGGGACGGTGACGGTGACCGGCGAGGTCGCCAAGGGACTGGAGTCGCCGTGGGGTGTGGCTCCCCTGCCGGGCGGGGACCTGCTCGTCGCCTCGCGGGACAAGGGGACGATCAGCAGGGTCGCCGCGGGCTCGGGCCAGGTGACGCAGATCGGCAAGGTGCCGGGGGTGGCCCCGGGCGGGGAGGGCGGGCTGATGGGCCTCGCCCTGTCGCCCGACTTCGCGTCGGACCGGCTGGTGTACGCGTACTTCACGACCGAGTCCGACAACCGCATCGCCCGGCTGCGCTATGACGAGCAGAGACCACCCGGACAGCAACTGGGCGCGCCGGACACGGTGTTCCGGGGCATACCCAAGGGCCTCATCCACAACGGCGGCCGGATCGCCTTCGGCCCGGACAAGATGCTCTACGCGGGGACGGGCGAGACCGGCGACAAGGGGCTCGCACAGGACAAGAAGTCGCTGGGCGGCAAGATCCTGCGGATGACCCCGGACGGGGATCCGGTGCAGGGCAATCCGGAGGCGGACTCCGTCGTCTACTCCTACGGGCACCGCAATGTGCAGGGCCTCGCGTGGGACAAGGACAAGCGGCTGTGGGCGGCCGAGTTCGGCCAGAACACCTGGGACGAGCTCAATCTCGTCGAGCCCGGCGCCAACTACGGCTGGCCCGAGGCCGAGGGGAAGGCCGGCAGGCCCGGCTTCCGGGATCCGGTGGCCGTGTGGAAGACGGACGAGGCCTCGCCGAGCGGGATCGCCTGGGCGGAGGGCTCCATCTGGATGGCCGGGCTGAAGGGACAGCGGCTCTGGCGGATCCCCCTGGCCGGTGCGCAGTTGGCGGCCGAGCCGGAGGCCTTCCTGGAGGGCCGGTACGGACGGCTGCGGACGGTGGTGCCCCTCGGCGGGGACCGCATGCTGCTGGTCACGAGCGAGACGGACGGACGTGGGTCGCCGGAGTCGGGCGACGACCGGATCCTGACCCTGACGGTGCGGTGACCAGCAGTCCCCGATAGCGGCCGAAGGGCTGGCCGTCTTCGGGGAGATGAAGAGCTCCTCGGCGATCTTCCGGTTGGTGCTGCCGGCCGCCACCAGGCGCAGCACGTCCCGCTCGCGGCTGGTCAGCCCGAGCGCCTCGACCGGGTCGGTCCGGGGTGCGGGCGGGCCGGCGGGCGACCCGGTGTCGGTCAGCGGAAGCCGGGCGCGCTGGGCCAGCAGGGCCAGGTCCTCGCGCAGCCTGCGTGAGCCGATCCGCTCGCTGGTGGCGTAGGCCTCGCGGAGCAGGGCGGCCGCGGGATCCCGGTCGCCGGCGGCCAGTAGGGCCTCCGCGAGCCGGTGGCAGGCCCTGGCCAGCAGGTACGGGCGCTCCAGCGGGCGGACGGCCCGCTCGACGGCGACCCAGTCGGCGAGGGTGTCCCGGGCCTCGGCCCGCAGCAGCTCGGCCCGGACGTACTCGGCGTGGGCGGTCCACACCGGGACCGGGGTGGCGAGGGAGCGGGCGGCGGTGCGCAGCACGGCGAGGGCGGCGTCCCGGCCGGCCTCGGCGGCGGGCAGCCCCCGGGCGTCCGCCTCCGCCGAGGCGGCGGCGAGCAGCAGCGGCCAGGCGTAGCGGTGCTGCCCGAGAGGGAATCCGTAGGCGGCGGCCGCGGCCGTCTCCGTGCGGACGTCCGCGATCCGGCCCTCGCTTGCAGCCAGTCCGATCGTGAGGCGGGACAGCGGTATCCGGTGCTGGGGCTGGGTCTCGTGGGTGCCGAAGTGGGTGAGGGCCGCGGCGAGCTGGTGGGCCGCCTCGGTCAACTCGCCGCGGGCCAGGGCCAGGTAGGCCAGCCGTGCGGAGGCGGAGCCGCGCGGCGCCGCGCTCTGGCCGACGAGCAGGGTGCGCCGGGCCGCCTCGGCGGCCTCGTCCCAGCGGCCGAGGCTGTACAGGCTCTCGGCCATGTTCCCGCAGACCCAGGCCTCGCTGTCCAGGAGCCGGGACCTGCGGACCGGTTCGACCCCTTGTTCGGCCAGTTCCACGGCTTCGCGGGACCGGCCCAGGCTTTCCAACTGAGAGGTGAGATTGATATGAGCACGACCGGCCAGCAGGGTGAGCCCGAGTTCCGTGGCCCTTTCCCCGACCGCGCGCATCTCGGCGAGGCCGCCCGCGGCATCGCCGGAGTCGGTGAGCAGGCAGCCCACCGTGATCCGGGCGTTGAGCTCGGTCTCCTCGGCGCCGACCATGCGCGCGTACTCGACGGCGCGTTCGGCGGCGGCGAGGTTGCCGGGGCCCGGCTTGTGGAGCATGCCCCAGCCCGCGGCCCGGACCAGGACCTCGGCGTGCACCTGGGACGGGGGCAGCCCCCGGACGAGTTCCTGCGCCCTGGCGATCTCCTCCCAGCCGTCGCTGCGCCCGAGGCCGGCGATCAGCCGGGAGCGCTCGGTCCAGAACCAGGCGGCGCGCAGCGGGTCGCGGTCGTCCTCCTGGCCGGCGGTAGCGGCGGCCAGCTCCTCGGGCAGCAGTCGGCGCAGGGCGCGCAGCGCCGTCGAGAAGGGGGCGAGGGGAAGCCCCTCCGCCCCGATCTCCACACAGCCTCCGACGGCGACGACGGCGCCGCGGCGGTCCGCCTCGCAGAGGAACTCCTCGGTGAGGCGGGTCTTGCCGACTCCGGCCTCTCCCCCGATGAGCATCGCCTGCGGTTCCCGGCCGGCGGCTCGGGTCAGTGCGTCGGTGAGTACGGCCAGTTCGTCGGCGCGGCCGACGAACACCGGGCTGACAGATCTGCTCTCCACGCCGCCGAGCATCGCACAGACGTCCTGCCCGGCGGCACTCGTCGCCGGTGCGCCTCTGCTCACGCGTCAGGTCACGCGGTGCGCGGAGCGGAGCAGGCGGCGCCGGTGGACCGGCGGCGCAAGGCATGCACCCGCCTTCGGGGTTCCTGGTCGGGCGAGGAGGCACGGTGCGCCTTGCGCGCAGCCCGGGCCGTGCGGTATTCGGCCGCCTCGCGGATGAGGTCGGCGCTGCGCACGGCGGTGGCGATCTCGTACTCGAACATCTCGTACTCCCTGGTCACGTCTCTCGGGCACCTCGTTCGGTGTGATCCAAGAGTCGCGTCCCAGGGGGTGCCGGCACATCGGTCGCATGCCGCATCCGCCGGGGACCGGGGGCCTTAGTCCGGGGCCGCGGGGCCCCGGACCGGTCCGTGAGGACCTAAGGCACTGCCTAGGCGCCCGCGCCCGCTGCCTTGGGAATGGCGAGGAGGAGGTCGAAGTACATGAGGACGAAGAGCAGGACGCCGAGGGCGCCCAGTCCGATGCCGGCCCAGGAGACGGACCGCACCCAGGTGGGGAGCCTGCGCTCGGGGCTGCTGAAGGCGGGCAGGGCCAGCACGAAGGTGGCGATGATCAGGGCGAGGGCGGAGAAGATGCCGTTCACCATCGCGGTGGTGTGCCACGGGTCGACGAACTGGGCGGCGATCTGCGCGTTGGCGTCCGCGGCCTGGCTCAGCTCCAGCCGGGCGGCGACGCTCGAGCGCTCGGACACGATGCCCGCGACCCAGCTGCCGCTGAGGGCGACGACGCCGAGACCCGCGGCGACGACCGCGAAGGCGGCGGATCCCACGTGGCTCGGCTCCGCGTCATCGGCCTCGTCGTCGGCAAACGCTTCGTCGTCGTCCAAGTCCGTGTCGGTGGCCTCTGCGGTAACAGCGGAGTCGGCCTTGGCCTCGGCCGGCTGGGGGGTCTCGGCCTTTTCGAGGTCGACCGCAGTGGTGTCCGCCTCGGGGGCGTTCGGGGCGGGGGTCTTCGTGGTGTCCATGCGGGGCACCGTAGGCGCCCCGTCTGAGAGTTTTCTGAGAATCCGCCGGCCGTGGCCTGATCAGCGCGAGGCGGTGGCGGGCTCGGCGCCGTCCTGGTCGGCGACGGGGTCGGCGACGGGCCGCTGCCTCGGAAGGCTCGCGTCCGGGCGGCGCTCGGGGGCCTCGATGCTGATCTGCGGCAGGCGCCGGTCGAGCCAGGCCGGCAGCCACCAGTTGGCTCCGCCGAGCATGTGCATCAGGGCCGGGACGAGGAGGGTGCGCAGCACGAAGGCGTCGAGGGCCACGGCCGCGGCGAGCGCGATGCCGAACATCGCGATGATCCGGTCGCCGCTCAGGACGAAGGCCAGGAATACGGAGATCATGATGACGGCGGCCGAGTTGATGACGCGGCTGGTCTCGGTGAGGCCCACGCGCACGGCCCGCTTGTTGTCGCCGGTCTCCAGCCACTCCTCGTACATCCGGCTGACGAGGAAGACCTGGTAGTCCATCGACAGTCCGAACAGGACGGACACCATGATCACGGGCAGGAAGGGTTCGATCGGGCCGGCGCTGCCGAGGCCCAGCAGCTCGCTGCCCCAGCCCCATTGGAAGATCGCGACCACGACACCGAAGGAGGAGGCCACGGCCGCCACATTCATGGCCGCCGCCTTGAGGGGGATGCCGATGGACCGGAACGCCAGCAGCAGGAGCACGCAGCCGAGGGCGATGACCACGCCGACGAAGAGCGGCAGCTTCCCGACGATGACCTCGGCGAAGTCGTCGTAGGCGGCCGTCACACCGCCGACGTGGATCTTCATGGAGTTGCCCTGCCCGGCGCGGGGGATGACGTCCCGGCGGAGCGTGTCGACGAGGTCGCTCGTGGCCCGGGACTGCGGCGCGGATTGCGGTACGACGGTCAGGACGGCGGTGTCGCCGCTGCGGTTGAGGACAGCGGGGCCGGTGGAGGCGACGCCCTCGGTCGTCCGCAGGGCCTGCGCCAGCTGGTCCACGGCGAGCCGGTCGCCGGCGCCGTCCAGCCGGGCGACGACGGTGAGCGGACCGTTGGTGCCGGGGCCGAAGCCCTCCGCCAGCAGGTCGTAGGCCTGCCGGGTGGTGGAGGTGGCCGGGTTGTTTCCCTGGTCGGACGTCCCCAGGTGGAGGGAGAGGGTGGGCAGGGCCAGCACCAGCATGACGGCGGTGGCGACCACACCCAGCAGCTTGGGGTACCGCTCGACGAAGGCGGACCAGCGGGCGGCGAAGCCGGAGGTCTGCTCGGAGCGCGGGCCCTCGGCGGCGAGCCTGCGGCGTTCGCGGCGCGAGAGGGCCCGCATGCCTATGAGCGACAGGAGGGCGGGCAGCAGGGTGACCGAGGCGGCGACCGTCAGGACCACCGTCACGGAGGCCGCTATCGCGACGCCGTTCAGGAAGTTCAGCCGCAGCACCAGCATGCCGAGGAGCGCGATACAGACGGTGGCGCCGGCGAAGACGACGGCCCGGCCGGTGGTGGCGACGGCGTTCGCGGCCGCCTCCTCGACCGTGCTGCCCCGCGCCAGGGCCTTGCGGTGCCGGGTGACGATGAACAGCGCGTAGTCGATGCCCACGCCGAGGCCGACGAGGGTGCCGAGCATCGGGGCGAAGTCGGCGACCGGCATCGCGTGCCCGAGGAGGGTGATGCCGAAATAGGCGGTGCCCACGCTGACCAGGGCGGTCGCGATGGGCAGCAGGCTCGCGGCGAGCGAGCCGAAGGCGAGGAAGAGGACCAGGGCCGCGACGGCGACGCCGATGACCTCGGCGAGGTGCGCGGTGGGGGCCTCGGTGAGCTGGATGGCGCGGCCGCCCAGTTCGACCTGGAGGCCGCCGGCCTCGGTGGTCGGGTTCTTCGCCGCGTCGACCACCGCCCCGGCCCGGGCCTTGGGCACGGAGTCGGCCTGCTGGTCGAAGGTCACCACGGCGTAGGCGGTGCGCCCGTCGGGGCTGATCCGTGCGGCGTTCTCGGGGTCGGGACCGTAGGGTCCGGCGACCGATCCGACGCCGGGGAGTTCGGCGACGGCGTCGAGTGCCCGGGTCATGCGCTGCTCGATGTCCGGGGCGCGCACGCTCTGCCGGTCCGGGGCCCGCCACACGATGGTGTCGGTGTCTCCGCCCTGCCCGTGGAAGCCCTCGCGCAGGAGGGCGTTCGCCTTGCCGGACTCGGTGCCGGGGACCTCGTAGTCGTTGGAGAACGCGGATCCGGCGCTCACCGCGGCCGCCGCGCTCCCACCCAGTGCGAGCAGCCAGATGAGCACGGCGAGCAGGCGGTGGCGCATGCACCAGCGTGCGATTACGGCCAACGGAGGTGCTCCCTGGTGGTTCGGATCTTTACCGGGAGTCAGCCCGCCGCAAAGAACGCATGAACGCGTGAAGGCCCGGCCGAGGGGTCCGGGGGATCACCCCGCGGCGGTTCGGCACAGATGGTCCACACCCTCCACGATCTCAGCGTTTTGTGATCGTTGGCCCTTTTCGTGGTCATCGTCACAGCGCCGGGAGGCCCGAGCACCCGGCCTCACACCGCTCTTGGAGCGCGCCGTGCGCGTCCGTGTGCCCGTCCGCGTCCCGCGCGTCCATGTGCGCGTCCGCGTCCCGCGCGTCCAGCTCATCCCGCGCCTCGAGCCCGTCTCGTGCCTCGGGCTCGTCCACCCGGTAGCCGGGGATCGAGGGCCACCGCACGGTGAGGACCACGGCGTCCTCCTCCGCGTACCAGGAGTGGTCGACTCCGCGCCCCCACAGCACGTAGTCCCCCTGCTCGGCGAGGACGACGGTGCGGCCCGGGAACTCCAGCCGGAATCGGCCGCTGATCAGCACCAGCAGTGCGGTGCGCCGCTCGGCGGTCGCCCACCGCTCCCGCTCGTCGCCCTTCGGATGAACACCCCATTTGATCTCCACGTCCTCGCTGTGGCGGGGATCGGCGGGGTCCTTGAAATGGCCGAGGAGCCAGCCGCGGTCGGCGGCGGCATCGGGGGTGGCCTTACCGGTGTAGATGGCGGAGTCGTGGTTCACGGGGGTGAGGCTAATGCAGTTGTCGCAGCCGCCCCCACACTGGTGAGCTGGGGCTATGACGATAGATCGTGATGAACTGATGAAGGTGCGCGCCCACTTCGACGCCGAGGTGCGCGAGGGTGCGCAGGCGGACGCCCCGCAGGCGACCGTGGAGCGCGCGGGAGCCGTCGTACGGCACACGGTGTCCGGGCTCGGGTGGAACGCCGTGCTCTGGTCGGACCTCGACGAGGAGACGGCGGACGCGCAGATCGCGGCGCAGGTGGCGTTCTTCGAGGGGCGCGGCTGTCCGGAGTTCGAGTGGAAGCTGTACGGCCACGACCGACCGGCGGACCTCGGGGACCGGCTGCGGAGGGCGGGCTTCGTCCCGGAGCCGCCCGAGACGCTGATGGTGGGCCTGACGTCCGAGCTCGCGAAGCTGCCGGTCGAGCCGCCGGAGGGCATCACGCTGCGCGTCGTGACGGACGAGGCCGGCGTCGACCTGATGATGCAGGCCCACGCGGGCGCCTTCGGGACCGAGCGCCCCCGGATCCGGGAGCAGCTGCTGAGCAGGCTGCGTGAGGAGCCGGAGACCATCGCCGCGGTGCTCGCGATGGCGGGCGACACCCCGGTGAGCGCGGCCCGGATGGAGATGCGGCCGGGCACGTCCTTCGCGGGCCTCTGGGGCGGCGGTACGGTCCCGCAGTGGCGCGGCCGCGGCATCTACCGGCTGCTGGTGGCCCACCGCGCCCGCCTGGCGGCGGAGCTCGGCATCCCGTACCTCCAGGTCGATGCGTCGGACAACAGCCGTCCGATCCTGGAGCGGCTGGGCTTCGGGGTGCTGGGTGTGACGGTGCCGTACATGTGGACCTCCGCCGCCTCGTAACGCGGGAGAGCGGTGCACGGTGCGCTGTGCGCCGTGCCGGGATTCACGACCGACGGCGGGGAACGGCCGGCGCCTTTCCCGCTCGGACCCAACAGACAGGACCGCCCCATGGAACGCATCGGCCCGCCCCTGACCGGCGGCGAACGCGAGACCCTCCGGATCTTCCTCGACTACCACCGGGCGACCCTCGCATGGAAGTGCGAGGGCCTGACCGACGAGCAGCTGCGCCGTGCCTCGATACCCCCGTCGACCCTGTCCCTGCTGGGGCTGGTCCGGCACATGGCCGAGGTGGAGAGGCACTGGTTCCGCCGCGTCGTCGACGGCGAGGACCTCCCCCACCTGTGGTCGGACACCCACGACTTCCAGGCCGCCTACGACGCCTGCGGCTCCGGCCGGGACGAGGCGTTCACCGCCTGGCAGGACGAGGTCGCGCACGCCCGCCGCATCGAGGCCGCCGCCGAGTCCCTGGACGTGACGGGGTACGTGCCGAGCTGGAAGGAGGAGGCCTCGCTGCGCCTGGTGATGCTCCACCTCATCCACGAGTACGCCCGCCACAACGGCCACGCCGACTTCCTCCGCGAGGCGATCGACGGCGCGACCGGCGCGTAGGTCTTCTCTTCCGGATCCTGCCGGTCGGGCAAGATCCGGAGGAGACGGCCCAGCAGGACCGCTCTGACCGGGGGAAACGAACTCACCGGGTGCGTGGGGCAGGGGGCTGCTCTAGCGTCGGACGGAGGAGGGGAATCCCTGCCGAGCCGGTCCGGGCCCAGGGTCCGGCCCCTGCGGCCGTACGCGGGCCGCGTGCGCTCGGCGCTGTTTCCGTGCGGATCCGCCACCTCCGGGTCCCGGGCCGCGCGACGATCCCGGAGAGCAGGTGCGTCCCATGCGCACGTCGACCCGTATCGCAGGTGTCCTCAGCGGCCTGGCCCTCGTGCTCGGCGGGGCGGCCTTCACGGCCCCCGCCGCCCACGCGGACGTCTCGGCCTGCATCAACCAGGTCGAGCGCGAACTGCAGGGCGGCGAGGCCCCGGAGTCCGTCCGCGCGGCGTGTTCCGCCGGGTACTCCGGTGAGCACGAGACGTGCGTGAGCGGCCTGACCAAGGGCGGTGTGACCAACGGAACCGCGGTGAGCGCCTGCAAGGTGTCCATCCAGTAGCCCGTCCGAGCGGCAGCCGTCGCGGCCGCACTCGGCCCGACCGGCAGCCGGTCCGACGGCTCTGCGGCCCGTCCACACCCCAGGAACGGCGGACGGGCCGGTGGGCCGCAGGGCGTTTCAGGCCCCCGGCCGCCAGTAACCCAGCCCGTTCACCCGGTGCTTGGGCAGTGCGAGATCCTTGCGCAGGTACGCCGTCAGGGCGCGCGTCGTCACGGTGTCGCACGCCAGCCAGACGTACGCCGACTCCGGGTCCCCGGCCAGTTCGGGGAGTTCGGCACGCACCCGGTCTGCCAGGGCCGTACCGTCCCGCCGCACCCGGCGGATGTCGTGCCGGCCCTGCTCCACGCGCATCGGCAGCCGCTCGTCCGAGTCGTGCTGCGTCTCGAACCAGATCGTCGCCGGCGTCTGCGGGTACGTGTCCAGCAGCGAGTTGATCGCCGGGAGGGACGCCGCGTCCCCGATGACGAGCAGCCGCTCCGGTGACGGTTCCGGGTCGGTGAAGCCGGTGCCCTGGACGGTCGCGTCGACCGTGTCGCCCGGCTTGGCGGCGCGCGCCCAGTCACTGGCGACGCCGTCGTGCAGGGCGAACTCGAAGCTGAAGGTGCCCGCTTCCGGATCCGGGTCCACGAGCGTGTAGGCCCGCTGGTGCGGCTTGCCCGCGCCCTGGAACCACACGCGCACCCACATCGTCGGGTGCAGCGACTCGCCGGCGGCAGCGAGCAGCCCGCCGTCCGTGAAGCTCACCCGGCGGTAGTCCTCCGTCACGTCTTCCGCTCCCGTGACCGTGAACGTGAAGTCCTTGCCCCGCATGAGCTTGAGGACCACGCCCTCCCAGCCCTTGCTGACAGCCATGTCCAACCCCTCCCCCGACACCCCTATAGTTAGGTCAGCCTAACCTAAACGCACGTCGGGGAAGAGTGTGAGCAGCGTGAGCAGTGCCAGCAGCGAGAGCGGCGACGCCCAGTCCTGCGGAATGAACCGGGGCGAGCCCTGCGCGCAGACCCCGGAATCCTACGGTGTCCACCGCGACCAGTGGGGCATCCCCCACCTCCGCGCCGCCGACGAACTGAGCCTCGTCCACACCCAGGGCCGCGTCACCGCCTTCGACCGCGCCTGGCAGCTTGAGGTCGAACGGCACCGGGCCGAGGGCTCCAGCGCCTCCTTCCTCGGGGCGGAGGCCGTCACCTGGGACCGCTTCGCCCGCCAGTCCCGGCTCGCCGACACGGCCCGCCGCTGCTACGAGGCCATGGAGGCCGACGACCCGGCCACCGCGGCCTGGGTCCGCGCCTACGTGGACGGCGTCAATGACGGGCTCGCCGCCGGCGCCGCCCGCGACGAGCGCTTCGCCCGCACCGGCCTCACCCCCGCCCCCTGGGAGCCGTGGGTTCCGCTCGCCATCTGGATCGCCACGCACATCCTGTTCGCCGGCTTCGCCACCAAGCTGTGGCGCGAGCGCGTCGCCCGTGCCCTCGGCCACGAGGCGGTCACCCTCTTCGCGACCGACGGCCCCGGCACCGCCGGCAGCAACGGCTGGCTGGTGCCGGGCGACCGGACCACCTCCGGCTCGGCGATCATCGCGGGCGACCCGCACCGGTTCATCGAGGACCCGGGCGTCTACCAGCAGATACGTCTCTCCTGCCCGGATTACGACGTCCTCGGCCTCGCCGTCCCCGGCGTCCCCGGGCTCGGCCACTTCGGGCACACCGGCAGCGCCGCCTGGGCGATCACCAACGCGATGTCCGACTACCAGGACCTGTACGTCGAGCAGTTGCGCCGCGGTGACGACGGCGCCGTCGAGGCCCTCGGCGCGGACGGCGCCTGGGAGCCCGTCGCCCGCCACACCGAGACCATCACCGTCTCCGACGGCGAGGACATCGAGGTGGAGATCCTGGAGACCCCCCGCGGCCCCGTGATCATCCACGCGGACGGCGACCTCGGGGCCGATGCCCGGGCCGACGCGCACGCCGACGGCAGCGCCCAGACCCTCTCCCTGCGCTACCCGCCCCGGGTCCGCCGGGACCTCGGCTTCGCCGCCCTCCCCGCGCTCCTGCGCGCCCGTACCGTCGCAGACATCGACCGCGCCTTCGACGACTGGGCCGAGCCGGTCAACGTCGTCCACGCCGCCGACACCGAGGGCGGGCTGCTGCACCGCGTCGCGGGCGCCGTGCCACTGCGCCACCGCGCCAACCGGCTGCGCCCCGTGCCCGCCTGGGACCCGCAGCACGCCTGGCAGGGCTGGGCCCCGACCCCCGCCGAGCCGGTGCAGGGCTTCGCCGTCATGGCGAACGCGCGCGGGATCGCCTCTCCGCTCGGCGTGGAGTTCGCTCCCCCGCACCGCGCGAACCGGATCCGCGAGCTGCTCAGCGGCTCCGCGGACTGGTCCCCGAAGGCGATGGCCGACGTACACCGGGACACGCACCTGGCCTCGGCCGCGCCCCTGCTCGCCCTGCTGCCCGGCTTCGAGGGCCTGACCCCGGCGGCGCGGGCCCTGCGGACCCGGCTGCTGGCCTGGGACCGGCACATGGCGGCCGACAGCACCGATGCCACGGTCTTCTCGGCCTTCCGCAGCGCGACCGTACGGCGCTTCGCCGCCGACCCCGTCTTCGAGGGCCTGTGGGGCGCGCCCACCGGCCCGGCCGTCTTCCACCCCTGGCTGTACCTGGTCCCGAAGATCGGCTACGCCCTCGAAGGCCTGCTGACCACCTCCCTCGTCCCCGGCCTCGACCGGGCGGCGCGCGTCCGGGCCGCCCTGGAGGAGACGGCCGCGGCCGACACCCCGGACACCCCCTGGTCGCAGGTGCACCGCCTGACCCCGTGGCAGGCCGTGCCCGACCCGGAGGCGCCGCAGTGGCCCGGCCTCGGCGGCGACCACGACTGCGTGAACGCCACCTCCACCGTCCCCGGCTTCACCGACCTCACCGCCCGCGCGTCGGCGGCCCGTTACGTATGGGACCTCGCCCGCCGCGAGGACAGCCTCTGGGCGGTCCCGCTGGGCGCGGACGGCGTCACCGGCTCACCCCACCACCGCGACCAGCTGCCCCTGTGGGCACAGTGCGAACTCGTCCCCGTCGTCACCGACTGGACCCGTCTCACCAAGGAATCGATATGACCTCCGCCCCCTCCGTCAGAGCGCCCGTGCACAGCCAGGTCGTCGAGGGCTTCGGCACCGTCGGCATCACCCCGGTCGACCCGGCCGCCGACTCCGCGCTGATCCACAGCTGGGTCACGCAGGAGCGCGCCCGCTTCTGGGGCATGGGCGAGGCCAGCCGCGAACTGGTCCAGGAGATCTACGAGGACGTCGACTGCCGCACGACCCACCACGCCTTCATGGTCAGCCGCGACGGCGCGCCGGTCGCACTGTTCCAGACGTACGACTGCGCCGAGGACCGGGTCAGCGAGTGCTACGAGGTCCAGCCCGGGGACGTCGGCGTGCACCTTCTCATCGGCCCGATCGAGGGGGCTGCCGAGAGCGGCTTCACCGGCGCCCTGATGGCCGCCTTCATCGGGTTCGTCTTCGCCGACGGCTCCGCGCGCCGGGTGGTCGTCGAACCGGACGCCCGCAACGTCAAGGCCATCGCCCGCATGGAGCGCACCGGCTTCGTGCTCGGACCGGAGGTCGTCCTCCCGGAGATCGACCTGCCCGAGGTCTACCTCCCGGCCAAGCCCGCCCGGCTGGCCTTCTTCAGCGCTCCCGGGGCCGCGTCGGCAACCGCCTGACCCGCACCGCCCCTTCGACCGGGCGTCCGGCGAACGGAACCAGCCCACCGGGTGGTTCCGCGAGCCGGGCGCCCGGCGGCGTGTCCGGACGCGGGCGCTCCCCGGGCTCGCGGACGAAAAGAGTGAACACCCACGGGGATTCCCGATTCCCATTGACCTCGCGCGCCTCCCCCCGGGAAGCTGATGCCCTCTCAAAGCACCTTGAGGTGGGGGACATTGACCAGTCAGAACCTGCACATCGGTCCGGACTCGGCGGCCGACCGGTACCGCCTGCTGCGCTCGATCGGGCGCGGCGGGGAGGCCGTGCTCTATCTCGCGGAGATCGAACTCGCCGGTGGATCCGAGCCCGTGGTCGTCAAGGTGCTCGACTCCAAGACGACCATCACGCCGGAGATCTTCGACCGGATCAGCCAGAAGTGGAACGAACAGGCGGAGCTGCTGCGGTTCGTCCACCGCCCCGGTGTCGTGGGCGTCCGCGAGCACTTCGAGGGGCCGCCGATCCACCGGCCCGGGGAGTCCTCGACCCTGACCGGGCGGGCGCTCGTGCTCGTCATGAACCATGTCGACGGGCTCGACCTGCGTGACTGGCGGGCCGAGCGGACCCTGGCCACCGCCGCCGAGCGGCGTGAGGTGATGCGCACGCTGGAGCAGCTGGCCGACGTACTGGACTGGCTGCACTCGGGGAAGGCCACCCCGTCCGGGCGCCAGGTCGTCCACGGCGACCTCTCCCCCGGCAACGTGATGGTCGACGCGCACGGCCAGGCCACGCTGGTGGACTTCGGCCTCAGCAAACTGACCGCCGACCACCAGACGGCCGAGGTGTGGTTCACCCCCGGCTACGCGGCGCCGGAGGTCTTCGACGGCAAGCGGACCCCGGGCACGGACCGGTACGCCTTCGGGGCGATCGCGTACTTCCTGCTGAGCGGGCAGTCCCCGCCCGCCACTCCGGAGCAGCTGGCGCAGGCGCTGGCCGCGCTGCCGCAGATCTCCGTGCTGGACGCCGAGCAGCGGGCGCGGATCGCCTCGATCTACGCGGCCGATCCGGGGAAGCGGCCGGTGAATCTGGCCGGCTGGATGAAGGACGTCCGCCGCGCGGTGGTGTCCACGACCACCGCGACCTCGCAGCAGGCGGCGCAGGGGGCCCCGCCCCGGCCGGCCGCCCCGCCGCCGGTGGTCGCACCGCCGGCGGCCGCAATGCCGGTGGTCCCGCCGCAGCCGGTCGCGCCGCCACCCACGGCGGTTCCGCAGGGCCCTCCGGTGGCCGCGGCGCCGCCCGCGTACACCCCGACCGCCCAGCCGGTGCAGCCCGCGCAGTCGGGGCCGGCCACCGCCTCGGCGCCCGCCCCGGTCCCCGCCCCGCAGCCGGAGCCGTCCGCGGTGCCCGCGGGGCACGGGCCGACGTACAACCTGAGCCCGGCCCCCGCCCCCTCCCCGGAGCCCGCGCGCCCGAAGAAGAAGCGGCGCACCGGCCTGGTCCTGGGCTCGGTGGCCGCGGTGCTGGTGCTGGCCGGCCTCGCGGTGGTCGGCGTACAGCTGCTGAAGGACAAGGACCAGGGGGCGGACCGGGCGGCCGGGAGCGACAAGCCGGCCGGCGCGGCGGGCTCGAGCGCCCCCGACCGGCCGACCCCGTCCGCCTCCTCGTCCCCGAGCCCGTCAGCGACCGGTGACGACACGCCCCTGACCCAGCCCACCGGTACGGCTTCCAAGCCCCCGGGGGGCGTCGCTCCGGGCGTCAACGCCGCCGATCTGACCGTGATGAACGCCGTCAACGGACTGGGCGAGTTCACGGTCGGCGCGGCGAAGATCAACACCAAGCAGTACGGCGCCGCGTTCATCGCCGACCTGGGCTGCAACGGCGACGCGACCGCCGAGTTCGACCTCAACCGCGAGTGGAAGTACCTGGACTTCACGGCCGGGATCGACGACGGCTCCACCCACGAGAAGGGCCGGGTCACCATCGCGCTCGACGGCCAGCCCGCCGCCTTCTCCGAGCTGGTCTCGCTGGGCAGTCCCCTCACCAAGCGGGTGGATGTCAGCGGCGCCCTGCGCCTGCGGCTCAAGGTGGAAGCGGGGTGCGACGTCGGCAAGGTGGTCATCGCCGGCCCGCAGCTGACGCGCTGACGCGGAGGCGGTCCGCTCAGCGCAGGCTGCGGGCTGCGGGCCGCGGGCCGCGCCAGGAACACGCCGACCAGGGCGGCCCGATCGACCGGACGCCCGGCGAACGGAAGCTGCCTGCCGGGGACGAGGCGGCGGAGTCCCGTACGACGGCCTCCACCTGCTCGGGGCTCGGACCTCGCGCGCGGACGGCGGCGGACTCAACTCACGCCGAGGTCCGCGCGCATGGCCGCCCGCATCTCGCGCAGCGGAACCCAGATCGCATCCTGGGCCTCGCCGGCCGACTCCGTCGACTCCCCCGGGTCCGGCATGCCCCGCTCCAGCCGCTTCGCCTGCCCGTAGACCGCGGTCAGGGCTTGGTGGACCCGCGTCGCGGGCGCGAGGACCGGATCGGGGGCGATCATCTGCGCCTCGGAGTACCGGTCGCGGAAGGCGTCCTTCGCGGCGTCCAGTGCGACCCGGTCGGCGTCCTCGACGCCGCGTTCCCGCATGGTGTGCAGATGCCGGTTGAGTGCGGTGGTGAACTGCCGGGCGTCCCGGTTGAGGTCCGCGTAGCAGGTGCGCCGCAGCACCTGGTTCTCCCGCAACGTGTCGTGGGCGCGCACGAGTTCAATCTCGCGGCGCTTGGCGCGCTCCGCACCCCGCTGGGTCGGCAGCGCGCCGCCCAGCGTGCCCGCGACACCCGCCACCGCGATGACCATCGCACCGATCTCCACCGGCGCACCCCCTGACTCCGCCGACCCCGCGCCCGGCGCGCGCGATCACCCACCCACAGTCTGGCCGCCGACGGCAACGACGACCGCAACGTCGGACGGCCCCGCACCGGACATCCGGTGCGGGGCCGTCCGACGTACGGAGGGTTACTCGGAGACGCCCAGGCGCTCCAGGATGAGCTCCTTGACGCGCGCGGCGTCGGCCTGGCCGCGGGTGGTCTTCATGACCGCTCCGACCAGCGCGCCGACGGCGGCGATCTTGCCGCCGCGGATCTTGTCCGCGATGCCCGCGTTGCCCGCGATGGCCTCGTCCACGGCCGCGCCGAGCGCGCCCTCGTCCGAGACAACCTTCAGGCCGCGCTTCTCGACGACCTCGTCCGGGGTGCCCTCGCCGGCGAGAACGCCTTCGAGGACCTTGCGGGCCAGCTTGTCGTTGAGCGAGCCGTCCGCGACCAGCGCCGCGACCCGGGCCACCTGTACCGGGGTGATGGGCAGCTCGTCGACGACCACGCCCTGCTCGTTGGCGTTGCGGGCCAGCTCGCCCATCCACCACTTGCGCGCGGCGGCCGAGTCGGCGCCCGCCTCGATGGTGGCGACGATGGAGTCCACCGCACCGGCGTTGAGGATCGACTGCATGTCGTGCTCGGTGACGTCCCACTCCTCGCGGAGCCGGTTGCGGCGCACGCGCGGCATCTCGGGGAGACCGCCGCGCAGCTCCTCGACCCAGGCGCGGGCCGGGGCGACGGGGACCAGGTCGGGCTCCGGGAAGTAGCGGTAGTCCTCGGCGTTGTCCTTGATGCGGCCGGCCGTGGTGGAGCCGTCCTCCTCGTGGAAGTGCCGGGTCTCCTGCACGATCGAACCGCCCGACGAGAGCACCGCCGCGTGGCGCTGGATCTCGAAGCGGGCCGCGCGCTCGACGGAACGCAGGGAGTTGACGTTCTTCGTCTCCGAGCGGGTACCGAGCTCGGACTCGGGGGTCGGGCGCAGCGACAGGTTCACGTCGCAGCGCATCTGGCCCTTGTCCATGCGGGCCTCGGAGACGCCCAGCGCCTTGATGACCTCGCGCAGCTCGGCGACGTACGCCTTGGCGACCTCGGGGGCCCGCTCTCCCGCGCCCTCGATGGGCTTGGTGACGATCTCGATGAGCGGGATGCCGGCGCGGTTGTAGTCCAGCAGGGAGTGGGACGCGCCGTGGATGCGGCCGGTGGCGCCGCCGACGTGCAGCGACTTGCCGGTGTCCTCCTCCATGTGGGCGCGCTCGATCTCCACGCGGAAGATCTCGCCGTCCTCCAGCTGGACGTCCAGGAAGCCGTTGAAGGCGATCGGCTCGTCGTACTGGGAGGTCTGGAAGTTCTTCGGCATGTCCGGATAGAAGTAGTTCTTCCGGGCGAAGCGGCACCACTCGGCGATCTCGCAGTTCAGCGCGAGACCGATCTTGATGGCCGACTCGATGCCGATCGCGTTGACGACCGGCAGGGAGCCGGGCAGACCGAGGCAGGTCGGGCAGGTCTGCGAGTTGGGCTCGGCGCCCAGCTCCGTGGAGCAGCCGCAGAACATCTTGGTCCTGGTGCCGAGCTCGACATGGACCTCGAGGCCCATGACGGGGTCGAACGAGGCGAGAGCGTCCTCGTACGAGAGCAGTTCGGTGAAGGTGGTCACGGTGAAACTTTCCCTCTCAGCCCAGCAGGACGTCGTCGTCGCCCAGGCGCTTCAACTCGCGGTACAGGATCGCGAGGCCGGTGACGATGGCGGCGGCGGACACGGCGGCGTCGACCAGCTTCAGCATGTCGTGGTCGCCGCGGGCCTTCTTGACCTGCTTGATCACACTGATGGCGCCGAAGGCGGTGGTGCCGATCGACAGGTAGGTGCCGGTCTTGGACTTCTTGAAGCCCTTGGCCTTGGACAGTGCACTGGTACTCACAGCGACGGTGCCTCCTCAAGCAGCGGGTGACCCCAGCGTGCGACGAAGGCGGCCTCGACGGCCGCGCCGACCTTGTAGAGCCGGTCGTCCTTCATCGCCGGGGCGATGATCTGCAGCCCGACCGGGAGACCGTCCTCCGGGGCCAGGCCGCAGGGGAGCGACATGGCGGAGTTGCCGGCCAGGTTGGTCGGGATGGTGCACAGGTCCGCGAGGTACATCGCCAGCGGGTCGTCGGTGCGCTCACCGATCGGGAAGGCGGTGGTCGGGGTCGTCGGGGAGACGATCACGTCGACCTGCTCGAAGGACTTCTCGAAGTCCTGGGTGATGAGCGTGCGGACCTTCTGGGCGGAGCCGTAGTACGCGTCGTAGTAGCCGGAGCTGAGCGCGTACGTGCCGAGGATGATGCGGCGCTTGACCTCGTCGCCGAAACCGGCTTCACGGGTCAGGGCCGTGACGTCCTCGGCGGACCTGGTGCCGTCGTCGCCGACGCGCAGGCCGTAGCGCATGGCGTCGAAGCGGGCCAGGTTGGAGGAGCACTCGGACGGCGCGATCAGGTAGTACGCGGCCATCGCGAGGTCGAAGGACGGGCAGTCCAGCTCGACGATCTCGGCGCCGAGCTCGCGCAGGAGCTCCACCGACTCGTTGAAGCGCTGGACGACACCGGCCTGGTAGCCCTCACCGGCGAACTGCTTGACCACACCGACGCGCATGCTGGCGACCGAGCCGTTGCGGGCGGCCTCGACGACCGGCGGGACCGGGGCGTCGATGGAGGTGGAGTCGAGCGGGTCGTGCCCGGCGATCACCTCGTGCAGGAGCGCGGCGTCCAGGACCGTACGGGCGCAGGGCCCGCCCTGGTCGAGGGAGGAGGAGAAGGCCACCATGCCGTAGCGGGAGACACCGCCGTACGTGGGCTTCACGCCGACCGTGCCGGTGACGGCGGCGGGCTGGCGGATGGAGCCGCCGGTGTCCGTGCCGATCGCGAGCGGGGCCTGGAAGGCGGCCAGGGCCGCCGCGGAGCCGCCGCCGGAGCCGCCGGGGATCCGGGTGAGGTCCCACGGGTTGCCGGTGGGGCCGTAGGCGCTGTTCTCGGTGGAGGACCCCATGGCGAACTCGTCCATGTTGGTCTTGCCGAGGATGACGACGTCGGCTTCCTTGAGCTTGCGCGTCAGGGTGGCGTCGTAGGGCGGGATCCAGCCTTCGAGCATCTTCGAACCCACGGTCGTCGGGACCCCGACGGTGGTGAAGATGTCCTTGAGGGCCAGGGGTACGCCGGCCAGCGGGCCGAGCTTCTCGCCGGCCTCGCGCTTGGCGTCGACGGCGCGGGCCTGGGCGAGCGCGCCCTCGCGGTCCACGTGCAGGAAGGCGTTGACCTTCTCGTCGGTGGCGTCGATGCGGGCCAGGTGGGCCTCGGTCACCTCGACGGCCGTGAGCTCGCCGGAGGCGATCTTCTCGGCGGTCAGGGCAGCCGTGAGCTTGATGATGTCGACCATGGTTGTTAGTCCTCCCCCAGGATCTGCGGCACCTTGAAACGCTGCTGCTCCTGGGCGGGAGCACCGGAGAGCGCCTGCTCGGGGGTGAGCGACGGACGGACCTCGTCCGCGCGCATGACGTTCGTCAGCGGCAGCGGGTGGGAGGTCGGCGGGACGTCTTGGTCGGCGACCTCGGAAACACGGGCGACCGCGCCGATGATGTCGCCGAGCTGTCCGGCGAAGTGATCCAGCTCGTTGCTGGACAGCTCAAGGCGCGCCAGCCGAGCGAGGTGGACGACCTCCTCGCGCGTAATGCCAGGCATGCAGCGATCCTCTGGGGGTGGGTGGATGTTTCGTTTCGGACCCAATCCTATGGGGCCGGGCGCTCGGGCGGCTAAACGGTTTGGCCGATGCCGGAACGGGGCCGTGCGCGGGCCGCCGCGCGGGGCCTCCCGGGGCCTCCCGGGGTGCGCCGGACCCCGGCCCCCGATCGCCGGTGCGGCTCAAGGACCGGGGCTCCGCCCCGGCGGCGGCGTCCGGCGGCGGGTCAGACCGCTTCGGCCTCGGCCGCCGCCAGCTCCGCCGTGATGTCCGCCGGGCGGCGCCAGCCGCGTTCGCCGCGGGCCAGCAGCCAGGCGGTGGCCTCCTGCGGTGGCATGGCGGCGGCCACCAGCCAGCCCTGGACGGCGTCGCAGCCCAGGTCCCGCAGCCGCTCCCAGGTCTCGTCGTCCTCCACGCCCTCCGCCACGACCAGCAGGCCCAGCGAGTGCGCCAGGTCCACCGTGCAGCGGACGATCTCCGCGTCCTGCGCGTCGACCGCCAGCCGGCCGACGAACGACCGGTCGATCTTCAGCTCGCTGACCGGCAGGCGGCGCAGGTGGACGAGCGAGGAGTAGCCGGTGCCGAAGTCGTCCAGGGACATCTTCACGCCGTGGCCGGTGAGCCCCGCCATGGTGTCCGCGGCCCGCTGGGGGTCCTCCAGCAGGACGTGTTCCGTTATCTCCAGCTGCAGCCCGCTCGCCGGGACCCCGTGGCGGGCCAGTCGTGCGGCGACCGCCCCCGCGAAGCCCGGCGTGTGCACGTCGCGGGGCGAGACGTTGACGGCGACCGGGACCTTGAGGCCCTGGGCCCGCCACCGCGCGACCTGGGCGAGGGCCGTCTCCAGGACGTACTCGGTCAGGTGCGGCATCAGCCCGGAGGTCTCGGCGATCGCGATGAACTCGTCCGGGGAGACCCGTCCGCGTTCCGGGTGCACCCAGCGTACGAGGGCTTCGAGCCCGGCCACCTGGCCGTCGAAGCGGACCTTCGGCTGGTAGTGCAGTTCCACTTCGCCGGCGTCCAGGGCCCTGCGGAGATCGCCGAGGAGGCCCAGGCGGTCGGGGGTGTTGCTGTCCCGCTTGGACTCGTACACCTCCACGCCCGTGCGGTCGCGCTTCGCCTGGTACATCGCCACGTCCGCGCGCCGCAGCAGTCCCTCCGCGTCCAGCGCGTGGTCCGGGAAGACGGCGAGGCCCGCGCTGGCCTCCAGGACGAGGGTGAGGCCGTCGAGGTCGAGAGGGGAGCTGAGATCCGCGACCAGGTGGCGGGCGATGCGCTGGGCGCTGGTGGTGGAGTCGGCGAAGGGCAGCAGGACGGCGAACTCGTCGCCGCCGAGCCGGGCCGCCTCCGCGTCCTCGGGCAGGGCCTGGCGCAGCCGTTCGGCGATCTGGAGCAGCAGGCGGTCGCCCGCGAGGTGCCCCAGGGTGTCGTTGACCGCCCGGAAGCGGTCCAGGTCGATCAGTACGAGAGCGGCCCGGGTGCCGGAACGTTCGGCCTCGTCCAGGGCGGACCAGGCCCGCTCCAGCAGCCACTGCCGGTTGGGCAGGCCCGTGAGCGGATCCCGCAGCTGCTCCTCGGCGCGGGCCCGGGCGATCCACAGGGTGGAGTCGAGCGCGATCAGCGGTACGGCGAACAGCGGCAGCAGGACCGGCTGGGTGACGGCGACGACGCAGATCAGGGGGGCGATGCCGAGGAGGGCGACGGCTACTAAGGCCTGCCGGATCAGGGCGGTGCGGGCGACGGTGGGCAGGCCGCCGCCGCGCGGGGCCAGCGCGATCCAGAGCAGGACCCGGGTGGCGAGCAGGTAGGCGACGGCGACGAGGACGATCTCGGGGACCGCCTCCAGCCCCCAGAAGGCGGGCAGCCAGGGGGTCTCGACGGAGGGCACCTCGCCGAAGGCGGCGAGTACGAGCGCTCCCGCGCCGATGCCGAGGATGTCGACGGAGCCGTGCAGCAGCCCCTGCCGCCAGCGGTGCCTGCGCGCGGCCCCGACCAGGGAGACCACGGCGAGCGAGACCAGTCCGGCGGGGACCCATCCGTAGAGGATGAGCACGCCGAGGGTGAGGGCCGCGCCGGATCCGGTGCCGCCCCACCAGCGGTCGCGGCCGAGGGCGACGAGGTGGCCGACGATGATGCCGGTGAGGAGGGCCAGCGCCCAGCCGACCGGTCCGCCGGGGAACAGCGCGTGACGACCGCTCAGTGCGGAGACGATGCCGATGGTGAGCACCACGACGGCGAGGCCCACGACGATGAAGGGCAGCGCGCCGCGCCGCTCCTGTCCGCCCGCGCCCGTGTCGATCGGCCGGGTCTTCTCCGGTGTCCTGGTACCCAGGACACCGGATCTGCCCGCCCTGCCCGCCCGCATGGACGGGAGTTCCCCGCCGAATTCAGGTGACGGGTCGGCGCTTTCGGTGGGTTTCATGCCCGTACCTCTCACAGCCGGCGATGCCGATGTCACGCGATGGCCCCGATGTCATGCCACCACGGCCGAAATCGCATCCTGCAGCCGTGCACGACAGGCGCACCCCTCAACAGTAGGACGCGCGAGGCTCCCAGGGGCAGCGGTCGGCAGTGGTTGCCCGAATGCGACCCAGCCATCCTCATCAGTACGGTATCCGCCGAACGGGTGAGTTTGGACTGGGCCCCCCTTGTCACCCATCCGATGATCCGACAGCTCACCGCCCTGCGACCAGCCCTGTACCGGCCGTTTACCACCGCCGGTCACGCCTGGCGTGCGCCCGCCCGTACGGCCGCACGCCACGCATCAGTTCGCCTTCGCTGCTCCCCCTCGGCGATTCCCTGTCTCAGGTACTACTCCCCTTCGCCCGCGCCGTCCACCGGGAGCGCGGCCTCCCGCGCCGCGTCCGGTCCGTGCTCCAGCAGGACGGCGAACCCGGCGTCGTCGAGGATGGCGAGCTTCAACTGGACGGCCTTGTCGTACTTCGAGCCCGGGTTGTCGCCGACCACGACGAAGGAGGTCTTCTTCGACACGGAACCGGTGACCTTGGCGCCGCGGCTCTGCAGGGCGTCCTTCGCACCGTCCCGCGTGTGGCTCTGCAAGGTGCCGGTGACGACCACGGTCAGCCCCTCCAGCGGCCGCGGCCCCTCCTCCTCGGCGGAACCTTCCTCCTCCATCCGGACACCGGCCTCCCGCCACTTGCGCAGGATCTCCTGGTGCCATTCGACGGCGAACCACTCCTTGAGGGAGGCGGCGATGATCGCGCCGACCCCCTCGGTGGCGGTCAGCTCCTCCTCGGTGGCCCGCTCGATGCGCTCGATCGACCGGAACTCGCGGGCGAGGGCCTCGGCCGCGACCGGGCCCACATGACGGATCGACAGGCCGTTGATGATGCGGGCGAGCGGGCGCTCCTTGGCGGCGGCGATGTGCTCCAGCATGGCCAGCGCGTTCTTCTTCGGCTCGCCCTTCTGGTTCGCGAAGACCGTGACGATCTTCTCCTCGCCCGTCTTCGGGTCCCGCTTGGGCAGCCCGCTGTCCGGGTCCAGGACGTACGCCTTGATGGGCAGCAGCTGCTCGATGGTCAGACCGAAGAGGTCGCCCTCGTCCAGCAGCGGCGGCGTCGCCGGCTCCAGCGGGCCGGTCAGCGCGGCCGCCGCCACCATGCCGAAGTTCTCGATGTCCAGGGACTGCCGGCCGCCCAGGTAGAAGAGGCGTTCGCGCAACTGGGCGGGGCAGGTCTGCGCGTTGGGGCATCTGACGTCGATGTCCCCCTCCTTCATCGGCCGCAGCTCCGTCCCGCACGCGGGGCAGACGGCCGGCATCACGAACTCCCGCTCGCTGCCGTCGCGCAGGTCCACCACCGGGCCGAGGATCTCGGGGATGACGTCGCCCGCCTTGCGCAGGACCACGGTGTCCCCGATGAGGACGCCCTTGGCCTTGACTACCTCCTGGTTGTGCAGGGTCGCGAACTCCACCTCGGAGCCCGCCACCGTCACCGGTTCCACCTGTGCGTACGGGGTCACGCGGCCGGTGCGGCCGACACCGACCTTGATGTCGATCAGCTTGGTGTTGACCTCTTCGGGCGCGTACTTCCAGGCGATCGCCCAGCGCGGGGCGCGCGCGGTGGAGCCGAGCCGGCCCTGGAGGGAGATCTCGTCGAGCTTGACGACCACGCCGTCGATCTCGTGCTCCACCGAGTGGCGGTTCACGCCGAAGTCCGCGATGAACTCCCGTACCCCGGCGAGCGTGGCGACCACCTTGTTGTGCCGGGCGGTCGGCAGGCCCCACTCGTGGAGCAGCTCGTACGCCTGCGACTGGCGCTCGATCTCGAAGCCCTCGCGGGCACCGATGCCGTGCACGACCATATGCAGCGGGCGGCTCGCGGTGACCTTGGGGTCCTTCTGCCTCAGCGAACCGGCGGCGGCGTTGCGCGGGTTGGCGAAGGGCTTGCCCTGCGCCTCCACCAGACGCGCGTTGAGCTCCTGGAACTTCTCCATCGGGAAGTAGACCTCGCCGCGGATCTCGACCAGGGCCGGGATCCGATCGCCCTTCAGCCGGTCCGGGATCTCGGCGATGGTGCGGACGTTGGGCGTGATGTCCTCACCGGTGCGGCCGTCGCCGCGGGTGGCCGCCCGGGTCAGACGGCCGTTCTCGTAGGTGAGGTTGACGGCGAGGCCGTCCACCTTGAGCTCGCACAGGTAGTGGCAGTCCGAGGTGTTCACGTCCCGGGCCACCCGCTCGGCCCAGGCGGCCAGTTCCTCGTCGTCGAAGGCGTTGTCGAGGGAGAGCATGCGCTCGCGGTGCTCGACGGAGGCGAAGTCCGTCTCGTACGCCCCGGCCACCTTCTGGGTGGGCGAGTCGGGGGTACGGAGCTGCGGGTACTGCTCCTCCAGCGCCTCCAGGGAGCGCAGCAGTTGGTCGAACTCGGCGTCGCTGACGACCGGCTGGTCGCTCACGTAGTACCGGAAGCGGTGCTCCTCGATCTGCTCGGCCAGCAGCGCGTGCTGATCACGCACCGCCGCCGGTACTGCCGTGTCCTGCTGTTCGGCTGCCATGCCGTGTCCTCCTGTGGCCCGTCTCGACCGTCACTCAGGGTTGTCGGCGAGCGACCTCGCCGCCCTGACGCAATGCGCCTGCACCGCGCGGGCGTAGGCGGGTGAAGCGCCCGCCAGACCGCACGACGGGGTGACCACGACGGACTCCGCCAGAGTCCCCGGGGCCAGCCCCAGCCTGCGCCAAAGCTTCCTGACACCCATGACGCTACCGCCCGGGTCCGACAACGGGGCGTCGGTACCGGGCACCACTCCGGCGAAGAGTTTGGTGCCTCCCTCGACCGCTTCCCCGATGGTGTCGTCCTCGCGCTCGGTGAGCAGGGAGAAATCGAACGAGATGCCCGTGGCGCCGGCCCTGCGCAGCAGGCCGAAGGGGACCTCGGGCGCGCAGGAGTGCACGACGACCTCCCCGTCGTGGACCGCGAACACATCGCGCAGCGTGCCCTCGACCACCTGCCGGTCGACGGCGCGGTAGGTGCGGTAGCCGCTCGCCGAGCGGACCCGGCCGAGCAGCACGGCCGTCAGGGACGGCTCGTCGAGCTGCAGCACGACCTCGGCGCCGGGGATGCGCTTGCGTACGTCGGCCAGGTGCTCGCGCAGGCCCTCGGCCAGCGAGCCGGCCAGGTCCCGGCAGGCTCCCGCGTCCTGGAGCAGGGCCTCACCGCCGTGCAGTTCCAGGGCGGCCGCCAGCGTCCAGGGGCCGACGGCCTGGACCTTGAGCCTGCCCGTGTACCCCTGGGTGAACTCCTCCAGCGCGTCGAGGTCCTCGCCCAGCCAGGACCGGGCCCGCTTCGAGTCCCGTCCCGGGCGGTCGCTGATCCGCCAGCCGCTGGGCTCGACGTGGGCGTACATGTCGACGAGCAGGCCGAGGGACCGGCCGATCATGTCGGCGCCGGGCCCCCGGGCGGGCAGCTCGGCGAGGTAGGGAAAGTCCTCGAAGGACCCGGTGACGGTCTTCGCGGCCTCGCGGGCGTCGCCGCCGGGCAGCGATCCGACGCCGGTGGCACCCGCGCTCATCGGCCCGGCCGGACGCTCAGGTCGTTGACCTCGGCGTCACGGGGCAGGTCGATGGCCATGACGATGGTGGTCGCCACGGACTCGGGGTCGATCCAGGCGGCCGGGTCGTATTCCTTGCCCTCCTGAGAGTGGACCTTGGCCTGCATGGGGCTGGCGGTGCGGCCCGGATAGACGGAGGTGACGCGGATGCCGTGGGGCTTCTCCTCGTCGCGCAGCGAGTCGGCGAGGGCCTTGAGGCCGTGCTTGGAGGCGGCGTAGGCGCTCCAGTCGGCGTGGGCGCGCAGTCCGGCGCCGGAGTTCACGAAGACGATGTCGGCGTGCGAGGCCCGCAGGGTGGGCAGCAGCAGCCGGGTGACCTCGGCGGGGGCGATCAGGTTCACGTTCAGCTGCTGGTGCCAGGTCTTGGGCCGGAGCTCGCCGACCGGCCCGAGGTCGACGATCCCGGCGATGTGCAGCAGGGAGTCGATCCGCTCCGGGACGGCTTGCTTGGAGAACGCCCACGACAGCCGGTCGGGGTCGGCGAGGTCGCCGACGAGGGACGTGGCGCCGGGGTAGCGGCCGACGAGCTCGCGGGCGCGGCCGGCGTCCCGGGCGAGGAGGACGAGGTCGTCGCCGCGGGCGTGCAGCCGGGCCGCGACGGCGGCGCCGATGCCGGAGCCGGCACCGGTGATCAAGTGAGTAGCCATACCGCCCATGCTCGCACCCCCGCGCGTGCCCGGGGCCCGAAGGCCGAGGTCAGGTGCCGACGGCCGCCGCGTACGCCCGCTCGACGGCGGCCCGGGCGGCGGCCGCCCGCTCCGCCGTGACGGCGGGGCCGAAGCCCTGGCCGATCGTCGCGTGCGGGAGCGCCTCCACGAGCCGGGCCCGCACGTCGCCCCGCGGCCCGGCCCACCGCTCCAGGGCCTCGTCGCGTACCTCCGCCAGCGCGGCTGCGCGGTCCGGCGCTGGCGGGGCGAAGCGGCCGCCGCAGGCCCGCTCGTGCTCGGCCCAGCGGTCCTCCCAGAACTCCACGGTCCAGCCGGGCCAGCGGGCGGCGAGGGTACGTCCGCGGGCGCGGGCCGTGTTCAGCCACCAGCCGACCCGGCGCCGCCCGGGATCCACGTGGATCCCGGCGTCCGCCCGGAGCCGGTGGCTCCCGTGGTCGGGAGCGTCCCGCAGCCGCTCCAGCAGGGCGGGCCCCTCCTCGACGGGGTGGTCGGCGATGTCGGCCAGCACGTGGCAGCGCTCCGCACCGATGGTGACCACCGCGACCAGCGGATCGGGGTCGTCCAGCTCCTCGTCGTCCGGCTCCAGCGCCGGCCCGGGGTGCACGGCGGCGTCCGCCTCCTCCGGGGCGAGCCCGAGGTGGGTCCGCAGCCCGCTCTGGCCGTCGTAGAGCCAGCGCACCTCCCAGCCCGGCCAGGCGCACCTCAGCAGCTCCAGGGCGGCGGCCCGGGTGCGCAGGGAGGCGATGGGCCCCTCCCCTGCGAAGAGCAGCAGGAGCCGGCGGGCCTCGTCGGCGAGGACGCCCGCCTCGACCATGTCGTCGGGGTACCAGCCGTCTTCCTGTACGTGGCCGCGCAGGAACGGGATCGCCGCCTCCGGCCCGGCCAGCAGGTCGAGGTCCAGCCCCACGGCGCCGTAGGAGGAGCGGTGTCGGGTGCTGCCCCGGGGGCCCGAGAGCACGAGGACGGCCCGGTTGCCCATCCTCAGAGCCCCGCGGCCTCGCGCAGGGCGGCGGCCGTCTTCGTGGCGTCGTAGTCGGCCGGGACGCCCTCGACCAGGATGACCTCGCCCGCCATGTGGTCGGTGCGCAGCGGGAGGATGGCCTGGTAGGCGTCGGAGGCGTACCAGGCGCGGGCGCTCTCGATGTCCGGGAATCCGATCACGACGACAGTGCCGGGGAAGGGACCCTCCAGGACCTCGACCTCCTTGCCGTGGACGAGGAAGCGTCCGCCGAAGGGGTCCATGGTCGACTGTATCGTCTCGATGTACCGGAGGATGCCCTCGTTCATGGTCTCGGGGCGTATGTGGGCGATGGCGTACGCGGTCATGGCGGTCCCCTCCTGCGGATCGGCCCGTCGGTTCGGGCCGTTGATCCGATCCTGTCAGGGCGCGGCCCCGGCGGCGATTACCCCGCAGGTCATGCCGAGGCGGGCTGGAAGGTGCGCCGGTAGGCGATCGGGGAGACGCCCAGCGTGGAACGCATGTGCTGGCGCAGCGAGTTGGCCGAGCCGAAGCCGGCCCGGTGGGCGACCAGGTCGACCGGCAGATCGCTGGACTCCAGCAGGTGGCGGGCCAGTTCGAGCCGCTGGGCGGTGAGCCACTGCACCGGGGTCATGCCGACCTCGTCGCGGAACCGGCGGGTGAAGGTGCGCAGGCTCATCCGGGCGTGCGCGGCCAGTTCGGCGAGGGCGACCGGTTCGGCGAGGCGTTCCAGGGCCCAGGCACGGGTGGCGGTGGTGCTGGCCACCGAGGGCTCGGGGACGGGGCGGTCGATGAACTGGGCCTGCCCGCCGTCGCGCCACGGCGGGACGACGCACATGCGCGCGGCGCGGTTGGTGACGGCGACGCCGTGGTCGCGGCGGATCATGTGCAGGCACAGGTCGACCCCGGCGGAGACGCCGGCCGAGGTCAGCACGTCGCCGTCGTCGACGAAGAGGACGTCCTCGTCGATGCGCACCCTCGGGTAGGCGCGGCGGAACTCCCGGGCGAGGTTCCAGTGGGTGGTCGCGGGCCGGCCGTCGAGCAGGCCGGCGGCGGCGAGCACGTAGGAGCCGGTGCAGATCGACACGAGGCGGGTGCCGGGGCGGATGCGGGCGATGGCTGCGGCGACCTCGGGCGGCAGCGGCCCGCCGAGGGCCAGCTCCGGCATGGCGTGGGTGGGCGGGACGATCACGGTGTCGGCGGCGGCGAGGGCTTCGGGTCCGGCGGCGGGCTGGAGGGTGAAGCCGGAGTCGCTGAGCACGGGGGCACCGTCGGCGGTGCAGACGACGACCTCGTAGAGGGCTTCGCCGTCCTCGCCCACGGCGCTGCCGAAGACCCGCGAGGGAATGCCCAGCTCGAACGGGGGGAAGCCCGGCAGGGCGAGCACGGCGACCAGGTGCCGCCCGTCCGTGCCGCTCCCGGGGCGGGCGGTGTGCTCGGTGTGCTCCCGCATCTCGCTTATGGCCAGATCCTGTCACATAGTGGCCAAACGGCCAACACCGTCAGGGGGCGCCGTGCCCGAATCTGAGACACGTCGCCGGGAAAAGACCCGGAACCGACGCACACGGATGGAAAGAGGCGGACAGACATGCGCGCGATCGTCGTGAACGAGTGGGGCGGCCCGGAGAATCTGGTCGAGCGGGAGATCGACCGGCCCGAGCCCGGCCTGGGCGAGGTCCTGGTCCGGGTCCACGCGGCCGGCGTCAACCCCGTCGACTGGAAGACCCGGGACAGCGGGGCGCTCATCGCCTGGGGCGAGCACCCGATCGTGGGCTGGGACGTCTCCGGCACCGTCGAGGCGGTCGGCCCCGGCGTGACCGTCCACGCCCCCGGTGACGAGGTGTACGGCATGCCGCACTTCCCGCGGCAGGCGGGCGGCTACGCCGAGTACGTGACCGCCCCGGCCCGGCACTTCGCCCGCAAGCCGGCCACGCTGGACCACGTGCAGGCGGCGGCTCTGCCGCTGGCCGCGCTGACCGCCTGGCAGGCCCTGGTGGACACGGCCGGGGTGAGCGCCGGACAGCGGGTGCTGGTGCACGCGGCGGCCGGCGGGGTGGGCCACTTGGCGGTGCAGATCGCCAAGGCCCGCGGCGCGTACGTGATCGGCACCGCGAGCGCCGGCAAGCACGCGCTGCTGCGCGAGCTCGGCGTCGACGAGGTGATCGACTACCGCACCACGGACTTCGAGGATGCCGTCGCCGACGTGGACGTCGTGATCGACGCCGTCGGTGGGGAGTACACGCAGCGCTCGCTGAAGGTCCTCAAGGCCGGCGGCCACCTGGTGACCCTGCCCGGCCCCGACTCCCTGCCGGCCGACCCGCAGGGCGTGCACGCGTCCTGGGTCCTGGTGGAGCCGGACCTGAGCGGCCTGCGGGAGATCGCGGCCCTCGTCGAGCAGGGCCTGCTGAAGCCGCTGGTCGACACGGTGCTGCCGCTGGAGCAGGCCGCGAAGGCCCACGAGATCGGCGAGCAGGGCCGCACCACCGGCAAGATCGTCCTGACCGTCGCCTGACCGTCATCTGACGGCAGGACGCCGGTCAGACGGCGGCGGCGGCCCGCGTCGTGGTCGCGATGGTGGCCGAACCGACCACGCGGGTGCCGTCGTAGAGCACGATCGCCTGGCCGGGGGCGACGCCGCGGACCGGCTCGGTGAAGGAGACCCTCAGCTCGCCGTCGACGACCTCGGCGAAGACCTCGGTCTCGCCACCGTGGGCGCGCAGCTGGGCGGTGTAGGTGCCCGGGGCGGCGGCCACCGCTCCGCACCAGCGGGGGCGGATCGCGGTGAGGGCGGTGACGTCCAGGGCCTCGACGGGGCCGACGGTGACGGTGTTGTTCACCGGCGAGATGTCCAGGACGTAGCGCGGCTTGCCGTCGGGGGCGGGGTGCCCGATGCGCAGGCCCTTGCGCTGGCCGATGGTGAAGCCGAAGGCACCCTCGTGGGTGCCGACCTTCTCGCCCGTCGCCTCGTCGACGATGTCCCCCTCGGCCTTGCCGAGGCGCTGCGCGAGGAAGCCCTGGGTGTCGCCGTCGGCGATGAAGCAGATGTCGTGGCTGTCGGGCTTCTTCGCGACGGCCAGTCCCCGCTCCTCGGCCTCGGCTCGGATCTCTTCCTTGGTGGTGAGGGTGTCGCCGAGCGGGAAGAGGGCGTGGGCGAGCTGCTTCTCGTCGAGGACCCCGAGGACGTAGGACTGGTCCTTGGCCATGTCGGAGGCGCGGTGCAGTTCGCGGGAGCCGTCGTCCTTCGGCACGACGGTCGCGTAGTGGCCGGTGCAGACGGCGTCGAAGCCGAGCGCGATGGCCTTGTCGAGCAGCGCCGCGAACTTGATCTTCTCGTTGCAGCGCAGGCAGGGGTTCGGGGTGCGCCCGGCCTCGTACTCGGAGATGAAGTCCTCGACCACGTCCTCGCGGAAGCGCTCGGCCAGGTCCCAGACGTAGAACGGGATGCCGATGACATCGGCGGCACGCCGTGCGTCGCGGGAGTCCTCGATGGTGCAGCAGCCGCGGGCGCCGGTCCGGAAGGACTGCGGGTTCGCGGAGAGCGCCAGGTGGACGCCGGTCACGTCGTGCCCGGCTTCGACCGCGCGGGCGGCGGCGACGGCGGAGTCCACGCCGCCGGACATGGCGGCCAGGACGCGAAGGGGGCGGGCGGTGCGCGGCAGGTTCTCAGTCATAGCACCGTCCAGAGTACGGGGGAACCGAGCGGGGTCACAGCGCGTTATCGAGTACGGGGGGTGGATCACATGACCGAGCTCGGGAACAAAAGATCGAAACCGCGGAACCGGACCCGCAGGGCGGTGCTGTTCGGCGGTCTCGGGGTCGCCGCGGCGGCGGCGGTCGTCGGCCGGGACGAGATGGGCCGCGCCTGGTGGCTGCTGCCGGGAGTGGCCAAGCCGCGCAAGGAGGGCGAGCTCGACCACGTGGGCGCGAGCTGGACCTCGGCCTCGCCGGCGAACTGGCGGATGGCGGACCGGCCCGACGACTACCCGGTGGACCGGATCGTCGTGCATGTCACACAGGGCAGCTTCGAGGGCTCGGTGAAGGCCTTCAAGAACCCCTTCCACCGGGCGTCGGCGCACTACATGGTGCGCGGCGACGGCCATGTGGAGCAGCTGGTGCGCGAGATGGACGTGGCCTTCCACGCGGCGAACCGCTCGATGAACGAGCGCAGCATCGGCATCGAGCACGTCGGGTTCGTGGACCGCCCGCAGGATTTCACGGACGCGATGTACGCGGCCTCGGCCCGGCTGGCGGCCGACGTCTGCCACCGGTATGAGATACCGGTGGACCGCGCCCACCTCGTCGGGCACTCCGAGGTCCCCGGCGCCGACCACACGGATCCGGGCCCCCACTGGGACTGGGACCGCTACATACGGCTGGTCCGGGAGGCCCGGGCGGCCGTCCCTAGCTGAGGCCCGCCGTCCGGGCGCGCTCCACCGCCGGGCCGATGGCCGCGGCGAGCGCCGCGACGTCCTCCTTGGTGGAGGTGTGGCCGAGGGAGAAGCGCAGGGTGCCGCGGGCCAGCTGCGGGTCGGTGCCGGTGGCGAGCAGGACGTGGCTGGGCTGGGCCACGCCCGCGGTGCAGGCGGAGCCGGTGGAGCATTCGATGCCCTGGGCGTCGAGCAGGAGCAGCAGGGAGTCGCCCTCGCAGCCGGGGAAGCTGAAGTGGGCATTGGCCGGGAGCCGCTCCTCGGGGTCTCCCCCGAGGACGGCGTCGGGCACGGTCGCGCGAACCGCGGTGATCAGTTCGTCGCGCAGGGCGCCGATCTCGGTGGCGAACCGCTCGCGCCGCTGCGCGGCGAGGACGGCGGCCACGGCGAAGGCGGCGACGGCCGGCACGTCGAGGGTGCCGGAGCGGACGTGCCGCTCCTGGCCGCCGCCGTGCAGGACGGGTACGGGGCTCTGGTCGCGGCCGAGCAGCAGGGCTCCGATGCCGTAGGGGCCGCCGACCTTGTGGCCGCTGACGGTCATGGCGGCGAGGCCGCTGTCACCGAAGTGGACGTCGAGCTGTCCGAAGGCCTGGACGGCGTCGGAGTGCAGCGGGATGCCGTGTTCGCGGGCGATGGCGGCCAGTTCGCGGACCGGCATGACGGTCCCGATCTCGTTGTTGGCCCACATCACGGTGGCGAGGGCCACGTCGTCGGGGTCGCGCTCGACGGCCTCGCGGAAGGCCTCGGCGTGCACCCGCCCGTAGCGGTCCACGGGCAGGTACTCGACCTGTGCGCCCTCGTGCTCGGCCAGCCAGTGGACGGCGTCGAGGACGGCGTGGTGCTCCACGGGGCTGGCGATGACCCGGGTCCGGGCCGGGTCGGCGTCGCGCCGGGCCCAGTAGAGGCCCTTGACGGCGAGGTTGTCGGCCTCGGTGCCGCCGGCGGTGAAGACCACCTCGCTGGGGCGAGCGCCGGCCGCCTCGGCGAAGGCCTCGCGGGCCTCCTCCACGGTACGGCGGGCCCGGCGGCCGGCGGCGTGCAGGGAGGAGGCGTTCCCCGTGGCGGCGAACTGCGCGGTCATCGCCGCGGCGGCCTCCGGCAGCATCGGGGTGGTGGCGGCGTGGTCGAGGTAGGCCATGATCCCCCGATTCTACGAGTCCACCGATGGCTGCTTGCGCCGCGGGACCCCGCGACGGCCCGCGACGGCCCGCGGGGTGCCCCCGGGCGCCGCCGAAGGCGTCAGGACGGGCGCAGCGCGCGGGCCAGTTGGCGGGACTGGGCGACGAGGTGGTCCGAGGAGTCCCAGACCTCGGCGTCCTCCTCCAGGAAGCCGCCGGCCAGGTTGCGGGTGGTGATGGAGACCCGGAGCGGGCCGGGGGCCGGGCGGCGGCGGACGTGAGTGGTGAGTTCCACCGTCGGGGTCCAGGCCACCAGGCCGAGGTCGAAGGCGGTCGGCGGCAGCGCGTCCACGGCCAGCAGCATCGAGAGCGGGTCGGCGTCGCGGCCGTCGGCCAGCTCGAACCAGGCCCGCATCTCGCCCTTGCCGGAGGGCGCGCCGACGGCCCAGCCGGCGGTCGCCGGGTCCAGCCGGAGCCGGAGCCGGTCCACGATGGCGGAGCTTCCGGGGATCGGGGCCGGGCCGGCCTCGGGGCCGATGCAGTCCTCGTAGGCGGGGATGGCGGGCGGCACGGCGACGGTGCGCACGTCGTCGGGCAGGGCCGCGAGGTCGCCGTAGGAGGCCAGGACGCGGATGCGCTCGATCTCGGCGCCGCTCTCGTCGTACTGGAACAGCGAGGCCTGGCCGGTGGACAGGGTGCGGCCGACGCGGACGACCTGGGTGCGGATCACGGCGGGGCCGGGCACGGAGGAGGTCAGGTAGTGCGCGGAGACCGTGAACGGGTCCGGGTGCGGCAGGGCCGCCGACAGGGCCCGGCCGACCAGGGCCAGCAGGTAGCCGCCGTTCACGGCGGCGATGATCGTCCAGCCGGCGGAGAGTTCCGCGTCGTACACCCCGGGCTCGCCCGCGCGTGCGGTGATGGCGGTGTCGCGGTCGAACTCACTGTCGCCGATGGAGGCCTTGGCAGCTGTGTGTGACATGCAAACGACGGTACACCGGCTTACTACTAAGCGGTAGCTTTCTTTTGTTACGGCTCTTCGGCCACCGAGGAGCGCCGGTTCCAGGCCAGCGGCGCCCGCCAGTGGTAGCGCATGGCGAGGAGGCGCAGAACGAAGGTGGTGACGATCGCGAGGCCGGTGGTGACGGCGTTGAGGGAGTCCACGCTGATGAAGACGGCCACCATCGTGGCGCCGACCAGGGCGGGGACCGCGTACATCTCGCGGTCGCGCAGCAGCGAGGGCACCTCGTTCACGAGCACGTCGCGCAGGACGCCGCCGCCGACGGCCGTGGTGACACCGAGCGCCGCGGAGGCGGTGAGGCCGAGGCCGAACTCGTAGGCCTTGGTCGTGCCCGTCACGCAGAACAGGCCGAGGCCGGCCGCGTCGAAGACGTTGATGGCGCGGTTGATCCGCTGGACCTCGGGGTGCAGGAAGTAGACGATCGCGGCGGCGATCAGCGGGGTGACGAAGAAGCTGAGCTCGCCGAAGGCCGCGGGTGGCACGGCGCCGATGACGAGGTCGCGGAAGAGACCGCCGCCCAGGGCCGTGACCAGGGCGAGGACGACGATGCCGAAGACATCGAAGTTCTTGCGGACGGCGAGCAGGGCGCCTGCGGTGGCGAAGACGAAGATGCCGGCGAGGTCCAGGGCATGCTGGATCCCGGGCGGGAAGAGATCGTGGAGCACCGGGCCATTGTCGCCCCTCGGCGGAGTGAGGGTGCGGGGTGCTGCCACCTCGGCCGGGCTCCGGCGTTTCCCGGGGCGCTGCCCCGGACCCCCGCGCCTCAAACGCCGGCGCGGCTGGGTGGGTGCGCCTCGAACACCGGCGGGGCTGAATGATCGCCTCAAACGCCGGCGGGGCTGGGGAGTGTGCCCGCAGGGGCTGGGGAGTGCGCGCCAGCAGGGCTGGGGGGGTGGGCCGGAGCGGCCGCGCCGGCGGGGTGGGCGGGCCCCGCCGGCGGGTCGGCTAGTCCGTGACCGTGATCACCGCGTCCGCCGCGCTTGGCAGGGGCTTGTCGCCCGGGGCCTGGTCGGGGGCGTTCTCCGGGTGGTGGCAGGCCACCTGGTGGCCCGGCTTGAGGGCCAGCAGCGGCGGTTCCTGCGTCGCGCAGATCTGCGTGGCCTTCCAGCACCGGGTGTGGAAGCGGCAGCCGCTCGGCGGCGAGATCGGCGACGGCACATCGCCCTTGAGCAGGATGCGGCCGCTCTTGGCGCCGCGCCGCCTCGGGTCGGGCACCGGCACGGCCGACATCAGGGCCGTCGTGTACGGGTGCATGGGCTCCCCGTACAGCGACTTGTTGTCGGCCAGCTCGACGATCTTGCCGAGGTACATCACCGCGATGCGGTCCGAGACGTGCCGGATGACCGACAGGTCGTGCGCGATGATCACGTAGGTGAGGCCGAGCTCCTCCTGGAGGTCGTCCATCAGGTTGACCACCTGGGCCTGGATCGACACGTCCAGCGCCGAGACGGGCTCGTCCGCGACCACCAGCTTCGGCTTCAGCGCCAGGGCCCGCGCGATGCCGATGCGCTGGCGCTGGCCGCCCGAGAACTCGTGCGGGTAGCGGTTGTAGTGCTCGGGGTTGAGGCCCACGAGCGACAGCAGCCGCTGGACCTCCGCCTTGAGCCCGCCCTCCGGGGCGACGTTCTGGAGCTTGAAGGGCGCGCTGACGATGGTGCCCACCGTGTGGCGGGGGTTCAGCGATCCGTACGGGTCCTGGAAGATCATCTGCACATCGCGGCGCAGCGGCCGCATGCCCGCCACCCCCAGGTGCGTGATCTCCTTGCCCTCGAACTCGATGGTGCCGGCGGTCGGCTCCAGCAGCCGCGTGATCAGCCGGCCCATGGTCGACTTCCCGCAGCCGGACTCGCCGACGATGCCGAGGGTCTCACCGCGCCGGACGTCGAAGTCGATGCCGTCCACGGCCTTGACCGCGCCGACCTGGCGCCGCAGCAGCCCCTTGGTGATGGGGAAGTGCTTGGTCAGGCCGGTGACCTTGAGCAGCGGCTCGGGAGAGTCCGTGGCCTGCGCCGGAATACCGGCGGCCGTTTCCGTCTTCTGGGTGTCGGTCACAGCTTCGGCGCAATCTCTTCGGTCCAGATCCGGGTCCGCTCCTGCGACGACATGTGGCAGGCGGACCAATGTCGGCCACCGCCCTGCCCCGCCTCGTCCGGCGCCGTGAGCTCGGGCCGTACCGTGCGGGTCACATTGCCCTTGGGTATGTCGGCGTACGGGCAGCGCGGGTTGAAGGCACAGCCGCTGGGGATGTTGATGAGGCTGGGCGGTGAGCCCTTGACCGGGATCAGGCGCTCGGTCTGCTCGCGGTCGATGCGCGGCATCGAGCCCAGCAGGCCCCAGGTGTACGGGTGCCGGGGCTCGTAGAAGACCTTCTCCGCGGTGCCCCGCTCCACGCACCGGCCGCCGTACATCACGAGGAGTTCGTCGGCCATCTCGGCGACCACGCCGAGGTCGTGCGTGATCATGATGACCGCGGAGCCGAATTCCTTCTGCAGGTCGCGGATGAGGTCGAGGATCTGGGCCTGGACGGTGACGTCCAGGGCCGTCGTCGGCTCGTCCGCGATGAGCAGTTCGGGGTTGTTGACCAGCGCCATCGCGATCATCGCGCGCTGGCGCATGCCGCCGGAGAACTCGTGCGGGTAACTGTCGACCCGCTTGTGCGGCTCGGGGATCCCCACGCGGTCGAGGAGTTCGACGGCCCGCTTGCGGGCGGTCTTCCTGTCGACCTTGTTGTGGACCCGGTACGCCTCGGCGATCTGCTTGCCGATGGTGAAGTACGGGTGCATCGCGGACAGCGGGTCCTGGAAGATCATCGCGATCTCCCGGCCGCGCAGCCTGCGCACCTCGTCCTCGTCCGCGGAGAGCAGCTCCTTGCCGTCCAGCCAGATCTCGCCGGAGAGCCGGGCCCGCTGGCGGCCGTACTGGCCCACCCGGTGCAGGCCCATGATGCCGAGCGAGGTGACCGACTTGCCGGATCCGGACTCGCCCACGATGCCGAGGGTCTTGCCCTTCTCCAGCGTGAAGGAGAGTCCGTCGACCGACTTGACCAGACCGTCCTCGGTCGGGAAGTGCACCTTGAGGTCGCGGACCTCGAGGAAGGCCGTGGAGGGCGCGGAGGAGGTGCCGGTGAAGGGCTGGTTGAGCGCTCCGGTCTTGGTCGATTCGGTCATGACAGCCTCACTCGGGGGTCGATCACCGCGTACATGAGGTCAACGATGAGGTTCGCCGCGACGACGAAGAAGGCGGAGATCAAGGTGATGCCCAGGATGACCGGCAGGTCGTGCTCGCTGATGGCGCGGACGGCGCTGTAGCCGAGGCCGTGCAGCGAGAACGTGTACTCGGTCAGGACCGCGCCGCCCATCAGGGCTCCGAGGTCCAGACCCAGGACGGTCAGGATCGGCGTCATCGTCGAGCGCATGGCGTGCTTGCCGATAACGACGGGTTCCGTCAGGCCCTTGGCGCGGGCGGTGCGGATGTAGTCCTCGTTGAGGACTTCGAGCATGGTGGCCCGGGTGAGCCGCGCGTACATCGCCGCGTAGAGGAAGGCGAGTGAGACCCACGGCAGGATCATGCCGTTGAACCATCTGGCCGGGTCGTCCGCGAAGGTCGCGTCGGGCCGGCCGAACCAGCCGAGCTGGTCGGAGAAGACAGCGATCACGAGCATGCCCGTGAAGTAGATGGGGAGGGAGACGCCGGCGAGGGCGATGCCCATGGCCGAGCGGTCCAGCACGGTGCCGCGCTTGAGGGCGGAGATGACGCCGGTGGCGACACCGCCGATCACCCAGAGGACGACGGCACCGAGGGCGAGGGAGAGCGTGACCGGGAGCCAGTCCAGCAGCAGCGGCCAGACCTCCTGCTCGGTCTTGAACGAGTAGCCGAAGCAGGGCGCGGCGCATTGCGTGACATCGGGGCCGTTGGCGTACGTGCGACCCGCCACCAGCCCGACGATGAACTTGCCGAACTGGACGAGGATCGGGTCGTCGAGACCCATCTTCTGCCGGATGCCCTCGATGGCGATGGGGTCGGACTGCTTACCGACGAAGTACAGCGCCGGATCCGTCCCGATCATCTTCGGGAAGAGGAAGAAGATTCCGAAGGTCACCAACGAGATGACCAGCAGCATGACGATGACGGAGAAGATCCGTCGGATGAAATATGCAAGCACTGCGCTCGGCCTGGCTGCGGCCCGGGGGCGCCCCCTTCCGGAGAGCGCCCCCAAGCCGTAACCGCGGCCATCACCTGCCCTTCGTGCCTAGCGGGTGTGGCACTGGAACACTGAACTGGACGGACGGACGGTTACTTCACGACACCGAGCGAGGCGTAGTCGTAGCGGCCGTTGTAGGCGTCGGTGGTGTAGGCGTTCGTCAGCCGGGTGCTGCGCCAGGTGATCGTCTTGTCGAAGACGAAGGGCAGGTAGACCGCGGCCTCGGAGACCTTCTGGTTCATGGCCTTGTAGATCTCGCCGGCCTTGTTCGGGTCGGTCTCCGCGATGGCGTCGTCGAACAGCTTGTTGATCGCCGGGTCGTTGAGCTCGGCATAGTTGTTGTTGCCGCTCTGCAGGATGAAGCGACCGTCGACCAGCGGCTGGGAGAAGCCCTGACCGGTCGGGAAGTCGGCGCCCCAGCCCATGATGATGATGCCGTAGTTCTTCTCCTTGACGACCTTCGGCGAACCGATGATCCCGGAGTGCTGGGCGCCGTCGAACTGGTCGACGTCGGCCTCGATGCCGACCTGCTTGAGGGCGTTCTGCAGGGAGACGGCGGTCGCGACCTCGACCGGCTTGTTGTTGCGGACCGCGATGGTGGTCTTGAAGCCGGTCTCCTTGCCGCAGGCCTTCAACGCGGCCTTGGCCTTCTCCAGGTTCGGCTTGCCGTCGTTCTGCAGGACCTCGAACGGGTCGTACTTGGCGTCGGAGCCCTTGATGCCCAGCGGGAGCATGTTGGGGGCGATGTCGCCACCGGCCTGCGGGCCGCCGCGGGCGGTCTGCAGGGACTTCTTGTCGGCCGCGTAGATGACGGCCTTGCGGCACTCGATGTTGTCGAACGGGGCGACGGTCTGCGGCATGACCGCGTACCGGATGAAGCCCGTCTGACCGTTGTCGAGGTTGCCCTTGTGATCCTTCAGCGCGGTGGAGCGGGCCGCCTGGCCGATGCCGGTCGCGTTGATGTCGACGTCGAACTCGCCGTTCATCAGGCGCTTGTCCATGTCGTCCGCGTTCGCCATGAACGTGACCGAGATGCTGTCCGGGAGCGCCTTGCGGATGGTGTCCGACTCGGCCACGAACTTCTCGTTGCGCGAGAGCTTCATGCTCTTGTTGGGCTCGTACGAGTCGATCTTGTACGGGCCGTTGGAGAAGGGCTTCAGGCCGTACTTGGCGGCCGTGTCCTTGTCCTGCTTGACCGGGCTCGCCGCCGGCATCGCCAGCATCTGCTCGAAGTCGCCGTTGGGCGTCGGAAGCTTGAAGATGATGGTCTTCGCGTCCGGGGTCTCGATCGCCTTCAGGCCGAGCTTGTCCGCAGAGGTGTCCTTGTACGGGCCCGGGTACTCGGCCTTCGGGTCCAGGACCTGCTGGATGTAGACCGGGCCGCCGGAGATGACGTCCTGGGCCCAGGTGCGCTCGATGCCGTACTTGATCTCCTGGGCGGTGACGGGCGAGCCGTCCTCCCAGGTGACGTTGTCCTTGAGGGTGTACTTGTAGGTCTTGCCGCCGTCGCTGATCTCGGCCTTGGCGGTGGCGAGGTCGGGGACGAGCTCGGTGCTCTGCTGCCCGGGGGCGGGCTTGAAGCTGACCAGCTGGCGCGTGTAGTAGCGGGAGAAGTCCCACATGAAGCCGTAGTAGCCGCGCTGCGGGTCCCACGAGTCGGCGTCCTGGGTACCGACGAACTTGAGTTCGCCGCCCTTCTTGTCCGCCGCGTTGGAGACCTTGTCGATGCCGGCGTTGAAGGCACTGCCGCCGGCGGCCGCCTTCTCGTCGTTCTTTCCGTTTCCGCCACAGGCGGTCGCGGTCAGCATGGCCGCGAGCACGACGGCGGTGCCGGCGGCCAGTCTGCGCTTCGACGTGCGATGGGTAGTCACGATGCTCGCAACCTTCCGTTGTAGTTCCGGTGTACGTACGGCACGAAGCCGGTTCCTGGTTGGCCCTGCGTCGGCTAGCGGGAGCCCTTCGGGTCGAGGGCGTCACGGACGCCGTCGCCGAAGAGGTTGAAGGCCAGCACGGTGATGAAGATCGCCACGCCGGGGAAGATCATGAAGAGCGGATCGTCCTCGTAGGTACGCACGGCCGTGGAGAGGGTTTCTCCCCAGGACGGCGTTGGCGGCTTGACGCCGACTCCGAGGAAGCTGAGGGCCGCCTCGGTCAGCACGTTGGTGGGGATCATCAGCGTCGCGTAGACCGTGATGGGCGCCACCAGGTTCGGGAGCAGTTCGCGGAAGAGGATGTAGAAGCGGCCGGCACCGAGGCTGCGCGCGGCCTCCACGTACTCGCGTTCGCGCAGCGACAGGGTCTGGCCGCGGACGATGCGGCCGATGTACGGCCAGCCGAAGAAGCCGATGACCAGCACCAGGACGGCGATGCGCAGGCCCGATCCCTCGAAGCCCCAAAGCTTGTTGGGGATGACGGAGATCAGCGCGATGATGAAGAGCAGCTGCGGGAAGGCCAGCAGCAGGTCCATGACCCGGCTGATGGCCGCGTCGACCCAGCCGCCGAAGTAGCCGGCGATGATGCCGAAGAAAGTGCCCAGCGAAACCGCCACGAAGGCGGACAGGAAGGCCACCAGCAGCGAGATCCGGGCGCCGTAGACGATCCGGCTGAAGACGTCGCGTCCGTTGACCGGCTCGATGCCGAGCAGGAAGTCGCCGCTCATACCGCCCCAGTCGCCCATCGGCAGGCCGAGCAGCGGGTCGAGGAGGTCCTCGTGCAGCTCTTCCGGCGGGTGGCCGAAAGCCTTGACGATCAGCGGCGCGAAGATCGCGACGAGGATCAGCAGCAGCACGATGACGCCGCCGGCCAGCGCGACCTTGTCGCGCTTGAGTCGCAGCCAGGCGATCTGCCACGGGGAGCGGCCCTCGATCGCCTTCTGCGGAACCTCGGGGGTGGCCACGGCCGCGGGCTCGGCCGCGCTGGTGTCGTGCAGTGGTGCCGTCATCGTGGTGGGGACCCCTCTCGGCCGACGGTGGCCGGCCCATGCCCGCCGCTGTGGCGGCTTGGTTCAATCGGTGTCGCTGGTGGTGCGATTGGCGAGAAATGTGCCTGAAGTGCACGTGAAGAGCTGGTGCTTGCGCGTTGGACCGGCCTTCGGTGGGGTGGAGTCTTCAACGCCCTCTTGAGCGCCCGCCAGACCTGCCGGGGATGTGATGCGCAACCGTGATCTACGCCTACACCTTCCGTTATCCGAACCCCGGGATCTGTTGAGCGGTGAAACACCGCCCGTTCGGCACGGAACGGACATCTCGCCCAACTGCCCTTTCGGGCGTGAATCTTGGGCGGATTCACCGGATATGCCGAAGGCCGCACCGATGGGACCGGTGCGGCCTTCGAGATGGATGTCTCCATATGCGGATATCGCGGAAGCGGGCCCTCCGGGCCCCCGGGTCAGTACCCGGGTGCCTGGCCCTCACGGTCGTAGAAGGGGCGGGCCTGCGCGCGCAGCCACATCGCCACGGGGTCGTGCTCGTCGGCGAGCGCGACCGTGCACACCGGGACCCCCTCGGGGACCACCCCGACCGACTGGCGCATCATCTCCCGTACGGATTCCAGCGCGGGCGCGGAGGCGTCGTACAGGTCGAGCCCGACCGCGAGGTACGGGGACCCGAGCGCGGGCTGCACCCAGGCGCGGCGCAGCGACCGGACGGCCGGGGTGCGGTGCGCGTGCTGGGTCAGCAGTCCGTAGAACTGCGGGAGCTCGATCGCCGGCTCGGCCAGGCGCAGCGGCCCGGCCGGCATCCGATCCAGACCGGTGGCGATCCGGCGCAGGTCGGCCCAGGGCACGCCGAGGCCGCCGCCCTGTGCGTGCGGGTTGAGCCACAGGCCCCAGCGGTCCGGGTACAGCGCGCGGGCGATGTCCCGCCCGGTGACCACCTCGTAGCCCCGGTTCCAGCCGCTGGCGGCCAGCTCCTGCGGCGAGGTGACGCACGGCGCGTAGCCGAGGCTCTCGACCTCCATACCGCCGTACTGGGCGTCCGGTGAGCCCGGCTGCCCCTGCCAGAGCAGCATCCACAGCCGGCCCTCGGAGAGGGCATGCAGAAGCGACTCGTAACTCTCGTAGCGCCCGGGAGTCACCTGGCGCATCATGTGCTCGACCTGCCCGGCCGCGGCCGTGCCTGACGCACTCACCCGGTACCCCTCTTCGTCCGCCCGTCGCTCCACGCGTGCCCTCCGGCCGGCATCACGCGTGCGGCCAGGAGATGTAACCAGCTTAAGCGGCCCTACGGCAGGTAGAAGGGGCGTACGCGCTCACGAATCCAGTCCGTGACCGGGTCCTGGACGGCGTCCAGCAGGATCAACTGCACGGGCCACGGCGGCGGGACGCGCGTCAGGGCCCGTCCGAGGGCCTCCATCGGCGCGCCCTGCATCTCGGGTTCCCATCCCACCAGGCGGACACCGATGAACAGCTGGGGCGCCCCGCCCTCGACGCTGGCGAGGCAGCGGTGCGCGGCGGCGATCACCCCGGTGGCGCGGAACTCCTCGGCGGCCGCGGCCAGGAAGTCCACCGGGTCGTCCTGCCAGTCGGGCTCGTAGAGCCGGACGCGGCCGCCGGTGGCGGGGCCGTCGAGCGGGCTCCGCCCGGCGCGGCAGAGCTCGGCGACGGCGGGCGGCGGGAGCGGTACGCCGACGGCGCCCTCGGGGTTGAGGGCGAGGCCCAGCTGCGGGGGCAGCCCGCGGGCGAACTCCACGGCGGGAGCCACCGCGAAGTCCATGCCGGGGCCGGCGCAGGCCAGGAACTGGGCCTCGGAGCTGTAGACGGGGACGTACGCCGCTCCGCCGATGTCCATCGTGGGCAGGTCCAGCCCGGCCGTCGTCGCCGCGGCACCGCCCGGCAGCGGCACCCACACCTGGCTGCGCGCGAGGACCTCCAGGATCCGGCCCCCGGCGTCCGGCTGCCCGAGCGCCGCCCCGAGCACCTGCTCCAGCTCATTCCCCGGCCAGCCGCTGCCCTGCATCTGCCCCTGCCCCCGTTGCTGTGTACGTGTGAATCCCGCGCGTGTCGTGCCGAGGTTATCGGGCCCGGGGGCGCGCCGTCCGCCGGGGCTCAGCCGTGGAAGTGGATCCCGGTCACGGCGGCGGCCGAGCGGCGGTCCAGCAGGGTCGCCGAGGCGCAGCCCGCGGGCGGGCGGCCCGCTTCGGCCTCGCGGAGCAGCCGGGTCACCGCGCCGCGGTGGCGGGCGAAGGCGTACGCGGACACCCGGCGGCCGCGCGCGGCCTGGCCGGAGAGCGCCTCCTCGGGGCTGCTGTCCAGCAGGAGCAGGTGCAGCGCCCGGCCGCGGCGGCGCGCGGCGGCCGCGAGCAGCCCCCGTACCCAGCTCTGCGTGCCGCAGTCGTGGACGACCACGGAGGCCCCGGAGCTCAGGATCCGCCACAGCCCCCAGTAGTGGGCGGCGCGCACCAGCGGCCGGTACACCGCGTACGGGAGCGCCGCGGGCATGCGCCGCTCCCAGCGCTCACGGGCGTCCTGGGAGTCGACGGCCCCGCCCTCGGCGGCCGTCCGCTTGATCAGGGTGCTCTTGCCACCGCCGGGCAGGCCGGACACCACGACGATGTCCCCGGCCGCGAAGCCGAGCGGCTCGGGGGTGCGCGCGGCGGGTCCGCGCAGGTCGCGCACGGGGCCGAGACCGGTGTCGGCCGCCTTCCCGCGCTCGCGCGCGCCGCGCTGCGCCGGCACCGCTTCCACGGTTCCCGTCGTCGTCACCACTCCGAATCTCCGCACAGTGTTCGCCTCCCCCGAATCGGGTCACCAGGACCCTTGCCCACTGAGTGTAAAGAGACGGTAATCCGGCGGCCCCGGTTCCGGTCCGACCCTTCGGAGGGCCGTACGAACTTTCGGCCCCCACCGCCCGATGCCGGGCATCGCGTGCAATGATGTGCGCCATCTGGACCAACTGCATACCGGCCGCTTGAATCCGCGCGGGAGAGTCCCGGCACGCCGCAAGGCCGTGCGCGGGCGCCGAAGGAGCAAGAACCTCCCTTGAATCTCTCAGGCCCCGAACCGCGTGGATGAGGCAGATCTGAAAAGCGAGCTGCTGCGCAGCTCCACCCAAGGTGCAAGTCGATGAGACCCGGCGATCTGCTGATCGGTGGAACTCTCGGCGAACCTCTCAGGTTCCGATGACAGATGGGGAGGAACGTCCTCGTCATGTCATGTCGATGCCCTGGGACCCGGGAGCCACACCCATGAGCACTGCCCCCCGCCTGACCGCCCTCGATGCGCTGCACCGCTCGCTCGGTGCGACCATGACCGACTTCGCGGGCTGGGACATGCCGCTGCGGTACGCCAGCGAGCGCGACGAACACAACGCCGTACGCACCAGGGCCGGTCTCTTCGACCTGTCCCACATGGGCGAGATCACGCTGACCGGCCCGGAGGCCGTCAAGGCCCTGGACCACGCGCTGGTCGGCAACATCTCCACCGTCGGTGTCGGCCGCGCCCGCTACACGCACATCTGTCAGGAGGACGGCGGGATCGTCGACGACCTGATCGTCTACCGCCTCGGCGAGACCGAGTACATGGTCGTCGCCAACGCCTCCAACGCCCAGGTCGTCCTGGACGCCCTGACCGAGCGTGCCGCCGGCTTCGACACCGTGGTCCGCGACGACCGCGACGCGTACGCGCTGCTCGCGGTGCAGGGTCCGCAGTCCCCCGGCATCCTGGCGTCCCTGACCGACGCCGACCTGGACGGCCTCAAGTACTACGCCGGCCTGCCGGGCACCGTCGCAGGCGTGCCCGCGCTGATCGCGCGTACGGGCTACACGGGCGAGGACGGCTTCGAGCTGTTCGTCTCCCCCGAGCACGCCGTCGAGCTGTGGCAGGCGCTGACCAAGGCCGGCGAGGGCGTCGGCCTGGTCCCGGCCGGCCTGTCCTGCCGCGACACCCTGCGCCTGGAAGCGGGCATGCCGCTGTACGGGCACGAGCTGACCACCTCCCTCACCCCGTTCGACGCGGGCCTGGGCCGGGTCGTGAAGTTCGAGAAGGAGGGCGACTTCGTCGGCCGCGCCGCGCTGGAGGCCGCCGCCGAGCGGGCCGGCGCGTTGCCGCCGCGCAAGCTGGTCGGTCTGATCGCCGAGGGCCGCCGCGTTCCGCGCGCCGGGTTCCCGGTCGTCGCCGACGGTCAGGTCATCGGCGAGGTCACCTCCGGCGCCCCGTCCCCGACGCTGGGCAAGCCGATCGCGATGGCGTACGTGGACGCGGCGCACGCCGCGCCCGGTACCTCCGGCGTCGGCATCGACATTCGCGGTACGCATGAGCCGTACGAGGTCGTGGCCCTGCCGTTCTACAAGCGGCAGAAGTAGCCCCACGCACCACGTCCGCCGTACGGGAACCCGTACGGCGCCGTCTCAGTACCCAAGACCGCAGTTCGTATCCACTCCCCCGTATCCAGGAGAATCAGGTCATGAGCAACCCCGAGAAGCTGCGTTACACCAAGGAGCACGAGTGGCTGTCGGACGCCGTGGACGGCGTCGCGACGGTCGGTATCACGGAGTTCGCGGCCAACGCGCTCGGTGACGTCGTCTACGCCCAGCTCCCCGAGGTCGGCGAGACCGTGACCGAGGGCGAGACCTGCGGCGAGCTGGAGTCGACGAAGTCGGTCAGCGACCTGTACTCCCCCGTCACCGGTGAGATCGTCGAGGCCAACCAGGACGTCGTGGACGACCCGGCGCTCGTGAACACCGCCCCCTTCGAGGGTGGCTGGCTCTTCAAGGTCCGCCTCTCGGAGGAGCCGAAGGACACGCTGTCCTTCGAGGAGTACACCAAGCTCACCGCCGGTAACTGACCCCAGGGGATCCTGATGTCTGTACTGAACACCCCGCTCCACGAGCTCGACCCGGACGTCGCCGCCGCTGTCGACGCCGAGCTCGTACGCCAGCAGTCCACCCTGGAAATGATCGCGTCGGAGAACTTCGCTCCGGTCGCCGTCATGGAGGCCCAGGGATCGGTCCTGACCAACAAGTACGCCGAGGGCTACCCCGGCCGCCGCTACTACGGCGGCTGCGAGCACGTCGACGTGGTCGAGCAGATCGCCATCGACCGCATCAAGGCGCTGTTCGGCGCCGAGGCCGCGAACGTCCAGCCGCACTCCGGTGCGCAGGCGAACGCCGCCGCGATGTTCGCGCTGATCAAGCCGGGCGACACGATCATGGGCCTGAACCTGGCCCACGGCGGTCACCTGACCCACGGCATGAAGATCAACTTCTCCGGCAAGCTCTACAACGTGGTCCCTTACCACGTCGACGAGACCGGCGAGGTCGACATGGCCGAGGTCGAGCGCCTCGCCAAGGAGTCCAAGCCGCAGCTGATCGTCGCCGGCTGGTCCGCCTACCCGCGCCAGCTGGACTTCGCCGCCTTCCGCCGCATCGCGGACGAGGTCGGCGCGTTCCTGATGGTCGACATGGCGCACTTCGCCGGCCTGGTCGCCGCGGGTCTGCACCCGAACCCGGTGCCGCACGCCCACGTCGTCACCACCACCACGCACAAGACCCTCGGCGGTCCGCGCGGCGGTGTGATCCTGTCGACGCAGGAGCTGGCCAAGAAGATCAACTCCGCGGTCTTCCCCGGTCAGCAGGGCGGTCCGCTGGAGCACGTGATCGCGGCCAAGGCGGTCTCCTTCAAGGTCGCGGCCTCGCCCGAGTTCAAGGAGCGCCAGGAGCGCACCCTGGAGGGTGCGAAGATCCTCGCCGCCCGTCTGGTCCAGGACGACGTCAAGGCCGTGGGCGTGGACGTCCTCACCGGTGGCACCGACGTGCACCTGGTCCTGGTCGACCTGCGCAACTCCGAGCTGGACGGTCAGCAGGCCGAGGACCGCCTCCACGAGGTCGGCATCACGGTCAACCGCAACGCCATCCCGAACGACCCGCGGCCGCCGATGGTCACCTCGGGTCTGCGGATCGGTACGCCGGCGCTGGCCACCCGCGGTTTCGACGCCGAGGCCTTCACCGAGGTCGCCGAGATCATCGCGGCGGCGCTGAAGCCCGCGTACGACGGCGAGGCCCTGAAGGCGCGCGTCTCCGCGCTCGCCGCGAAGTTCCCGCTGTACCCGACGCTCTAGCCGGGGGGCCGGTCACCGGCCACGGAGGGGCCCGGCCTTGTTCCCGCACAGGCCGGGCCCCTCTTTTCTTCTCCGCACACGGCCGCACCCGGCCGTGCGCGGCCCAGCCCTCCCCGCCTCTTCGCCCGCCCCACTGCCCGTCCGACGGCCCCGGCGCCGTCCCCCGCCGGGCGTACGGGCCCCCGGGACCCTGGACCGGCACCCGCCGGCCCCGTCCACGTAATCCATCCCACCTCGTCCGGCAGTCGGGACGTTCACATCGCCGCGTTAAGCTCGTCTACCGGACAAAATCCGAATAATCCGCCGCTCCTGCCCCCCTCCCACCCCACGAGCAGACAAGGGAGTCCGCCACCGTGGCCATCTCCGTCTTCGACCTCTTCTCCATCGGTATCGGCCCCTCCTCCTCCCACACGGTCGGTCCGATGCGGGCCGCGCGCATGTTCGTGACGCGGCTGAAGAAGGACGGCGTGCTGGCCCAGACCGCCTCCGTCCGGGCCGAGCTCTTCGGCTCCCTCGGCGCGACCGGCCACGGACACGGCACCCCCAAGGCGGTGCTGCTCGGCCTGGAGGGCCACTCCCCCCGCACCGTGAACGTCGAGACCGCCGACGACGAGGTCGAGCGCATCCGCAAGAGCGGCCGGCTGCGGCTGCTGGGCGCGGAGATAGGCGATGTCCACGAGATCGCCTTCGACGAGCCGAACCAGCTGATCCTGCACCGCCGGCGCTCCCTGCCGTACCACGCGAACGGCATGACGCTCTTCGCGTACGACAGCGCGGGCACCCCGCTGCTGGAGAAGACCTACTACTCGGTCGGCGGCGGCTTCGTCGTGGACGAGGACGCGGTCGGCGAGGCCCGGATCAAGCTCGACGACACGGTGCTGAAGTACCCCTTCCGCTCCGGCGACGAAATGCTGCGCCTCGCGAACGAGACCGGGCTGTCGATCTCCTCCCTGATGCTGGAGAACGAGAAGACCTGGCGCACGGAGGAGGAGATCCGCGAGGGCCTCCTGGAGATCTGGCGCGTCATGCAGTCCTGCGTCTCGCGCGGCATGTCCCGCGAGGGCATCCTCCCCGGCGGCCTGCGGGTCAAGCGCAGGGCCGCCTCCACGGCGCGCCAGCTGCGCACCGAGGGCGACCCGATGCTGCACCGCAGCGAGTGGGCCACGATCTACGCGATGGCGGTCAACGAGGAGAACGCGGCGGGCGGCCGGGTCGTGACCGCGCCGACCAACGGCGCCGCGGGCGTCCTGCCGGCGGTGCTCCACTACTACATGAACTTCGTGCCGGGCGCGGACGAGGACGGCGTGGTCCGCTTCCTGCTCGCGGCGGGCGCGATCGGCATGCTCTTCAAGGAGAACGCCTCGATCTCCGGCGCCGAGGTCGGCTGCCAGGGCGAGGTGGGCTCCGCCTGCTCGATGGCGGCCGGCGCCCTCGCCGAGGTCCTCGGCGGTACCCCGGAGCAGGTCGAGAACGCGGCCGAGATCGGCATGGAGCACAACCTGGGGCTGACCTGCGACCCGGTCGGCGGCCTCGTGCAGATCCCGTGCATCGAGCGCAACGGCATGGCGGCGGTCAAGGCCGTCACCGCGGCCCGGATGGCGATGCGCGGCGACGGCAGCCACAAGGTGTCCCTCGACAAGGTCATCAAGACCATGAAGGAGACCGGCGCCGATATGAAGGTCAAGTACAAGGAGACCGCCCGCGGCGGCCTCGCGGTCAACGTCATCGAGTGCTGACGCGCACCACGTGACACGAGAGGGGCCCGGCGCGTTCGCCGGGCCCCTCTCTGCTGCCCGAAGCGGAACCGCGGTGTCCGAGGCGGCGTCCTAGGCTGTGCCACCAGTCCCCGTCTCTCGAGAAACGAGGGGACGTCATGATCAACGCCCGTCTCCGGCAGTCCGTGGCCCTGGCAACCGGCGTACTGCTCGCCGCCTGCCTCTCCTTCGCCGCACCTGCCTCGGCCTCCTCCGCCACCTCCACCAGGACCCAGGCCCAGACCCCGCTCGTCGTCAACGCCCGCTGGGCCGGGCACCCCTCGTACGACCGGATCGTCATCGATGTGCAGGGGTACGTCCCCACGGCGACCGTCACTCCCGTCCCGCAACTGGTCTACGACGGTTCCGGAAAGCCCGTGCCGCTGGCCGGGAAGTACTTCCTGGAGATCCGTCTCAACCCCGCCGCCGCGCACAACGAAGCGGGTGGGAACGTCTACCAGGGGCCCAAGCTCCAGAAGATCAACCTCAGCAAGCTCAAGGGCATCGCCCTGACCGGCGACTACGAGGGGTACGTGACCTTCGGCGCCGCCTTCGACACCCTGCCGTACTACCGCGCGTTCGCCCTGCACGCGCCGGAGCGGTACGTCGTGGACATCGCGCACTGAACCGGTGCCGTCCGCCGGGCCCGGGGCGTCCCACGCTCCGGGCCCTCGCCGTGCCGGCTCCGGGCAGATGTCACCTGCGCCAGAACAGATGGTGCGTCACACCGCTCGCGCTGGGCACGACGTCGAGGTGGAAACGGTCGAGGAGCTCCTCGGGCGACTCCCAGAGCCGCACCCCTGATCCGATCTCCACCGGCGAGACCGCCACGTGCAGGGTGTCGACGAGGCCGGCGTCGAGGAACTCCCGGATGGTGGTCGCGCCGCCGCCGAGCCGGACGTCCTTGCCCCGCGCCGCGTCCCGCGCCATGCCGAGCACCGTGGCCGGGTCCTCGCCGACGAAGTGGAACGTGGTGTCGGAGAGCGTGAACGAGGGGCGCGTGTGGTGGGTCATGACGAAGACGGGCGTGTGGAACGGCGGCTCCTCACCCCACCAGCCGCGCCAGTCGTGGTCGGCCCAGGGGCCGCGCTGGGGCCCGAACTTGTTGCGGCCCATGATCTCGGCGCCGATATTGCGCGGGTAGTCCCGCGTCAGGTAGTCGTCGAGGCCACGGCTCCCGCCGGGATCGGTGCGCATGGGCCAGCTCGCCGTGGCTCCGGCCCAGGCGAACATCTCCCGGGGGTCGGCGGAGCCGAACGGCCGCTCCAGGCTCTGGTGCTCACCGGCCCCGAATCCGTCATGCGAGACGGTGAAGTTCTGGACTCTCAGCAGTTGCGGCACGACTTCCTCCCATGGGGTCGACACCGTGGAGACCGCCCGGGCGGGGAGAACTCATCGCCGTGCGACCCACCGTTTCGCTCGCTTCCCCGGCGCGGGCTCAGCGGTGCTCGGGGTTGGGGAAGTCGAAGCGGCAGCCCGCGTCCCACTCCGAGCGCTGGTTGCCGTGCGCCGGGATGCCGCCCGAGCGCTTGAGCAGGGCGGCCAGGTGCATCAGGTTCCAGGACATGAAGGTGGTGTTGCGGTGGGTGAAGTCGTTCTCGGGGCCGCCCGAGCCGGGGTCCAGGTAGGAGGGGCCGGGACCGGCCTCGCCCATCCAGCCCGCGTCGGCCTGCGGCGGGATCGCGTAGCCGAGGTGCTGGAGGCTGTAGCTGTAGAGGACCGGTCACTGGTCGCTCTCCCAGCCGTGCTCGGTCATGTCGGGCCAGACCCCGGTCGCGAGGTCGTGATCGACGGCGCGGACGACCGAGGTCCGGGCGCCGGCCCCTTCCATGACGGCGCGGCTCCTGTCGATCAGGCCCTCGGTGTTGCTGATCTCGGGCGAGCGTTTGAGGGTGCAGTTCACGTAGAGGGCGGTCAGGTCCGAGTAGTCGTACGAGGCAGCCACTCCCCCAGCCTCGGCAGGGGGAACGGGCGCCGCCAGCGGACCGCACCCGTCCGGGTACCTAGGATGGCGGCATGTCCCTGCCGCACGCCATCCTCACCGCCCTGCTCGAGAAGCCCTCGTCCGGGCTGGAGCTGACCCGGCGGTTCGACAAGTCGATCGGGTACTTCTGGTCGGCGACGCACCAGCAGATCTACCGCGAGCTGGGGCGGCTGGAGGAGGCCGGACTGATCCGGGAGCTGCCCAGCGAGGTGCCCGTGCGGGGCCAGAAGAAGGAGTACGAGGTGCTGCCCGCCGGCGGCGCGGAGCTGGCCCGGTGGGTCGGCGAGAGCCAGGACCCCAAGCCGATGCGCGACCCGCTGCTGCTGCGGATCCGGGCGGCGGGCGTGGTGGGGCCGCAGGGGCTCGGTCCTGAGCTGCGGCGCCATCTGGAACTGCACCGGCGCCAGCTCGCGCAGTACGGGGCGATCGAGGAGAAGGACTTCCCGCCGGGGCGGGACGCCGTGGAGGACCGGCTGCGCCGGCTCGTGCTGCACGGCGGGATCGCCCTGGAGACGTTCTGGCTGCACTGGCTGGAGGAGGCCCTCGCCGAGGTCGAGGACATGTCCGGCCCGCAGGCCTGACGCCGGGGCGGGACCCCGGACGGACGGCGCCGCCCCGCCCCGGCGGTCCGGGACGGGGCGGCGGCGGGAGGGACTACTTGTTCACAGAGGCCCAGAACTCGTCGAAGCTCAGCAGGCCGTCGCCGTTCGCGTCCTTGGAGGCGATCACGGCGTCCGCGACGGGGCCGGTGACGAACGGGTCGCCCATGGCAGCCATGGCCGCCTTGAACTCGTCGGCCGTGACGAAGCCGTCACCGTTCACGTCGAACTTGCCGAACGTCGTCCGTGCGCTCTCGATGTCCGCCACTGGGTCCACTCCTTTTTGATGCCTTGTTGACCGGCCCAGGGTAGCGGCCTCCCCCGGCCGCCCCCGCCTCGGGTCCCGTACCGCCTCCGTCCTCGTCCAGGCCCCGCGCGCTCAGCGGAAGATGCCGGTGTGGCCGAGCGAGTAGCGGCCGGGCTGGGGGTACACGGCGAGCCCGTGCGGTCCGCCGCCCACCGGGATCCGGGCGAGCTGCTTGCCGGTCTGCGTGTCGATCGCGTAGACCTCGGAGTTGTAGCGGCCCGAGAGCCACAGCACCTTGCCGTCGGCGGAGACCCCGCCCATGTCGGGGCTGCCGCCGTCGGGCAGCGTCCACTTCTTGGTGAGCTTGCCCTCCGGGAAGTTGAAGACCGAGACCGTGCCCTCACCCCGGTTGGAGACGTACATCTCCTTGGAGTCGCGGCTCACGTAGAGGCCGTGGCAGCCCTTGCCCGTGGGCAGCAGCTTGGGGATGTCGAACTTGTCCCCGCTGAGCACCCACATGCCGTGCGCCATCATGTCGGCGACGTAGAAGGTCTTCCCGTCCGGGGAGACCTTGACGTCCTGCGGCATCGCCCCCTCGAACGGCAGCTTCTGCTGGCCGACGACCTCCATCCGCTCGGTGTCGACCTTGAGGAGTTCGCCGGAGAACTCGCAGCTCACGATGAAGTAGCGGCCGTCGGCGGAGAAGTCCGCGTGGTTGACGCCGTAGCAGGTGACGGGGACCGTCTTGACCCGGTCCATCGTGTGCGGATCCCGGAAGACCAGCTCCTTGTCCATCGAGGCCATCACGATCGCGTACTTGCCGTTCGGCGTGAAGTACAGGTTGTACGGGTCGTGCACCTCGACCGGCTTTCCGGCCTCGCCGGTGGCCGGGTTGATCGGGGTGAGCGTGTGGCCCCGGTTGTTGTTGACCCACAGGGTCTTCAGGTCCCAGGAGGGGACCACGTGCTGGGGCTGGACCCCGACCGGGATGGTGTCGATGACCTGGTAGGTCTGCGGGTCGATGACGGACACCGTGTTGGAGTTGGTGTTCGGCACATAGATGCGGGAGGGGAAGTCCTTGACCACGGGGGAGAGCTTGTTCGGCCGGTCCGCCGCGTAGACGTCGTTCGGATCGAGGACCGGTGGCATGCCGGGCAGACCGGGCGGGGCGGCCGGCACGGCCTTGACGGGCTCGGCCGGGCCCTTGGTGCCGAGCGCCTCGGCGGGTCCCTTGTCGGCTGATCCGCAGCCTGCCAGGGCGGCGAGGACCAGCCCTGCCAGCAGCACGCCGGCAGTCCGGGGAAGGCGGGTGGTCGTCATGGGGTCAGCAGCTCCGTGGTGGTCACCGCGCGCAGTTTGCGGCGCGCGAGTTCTTCGAGGAGGGGTGGCATAGCGTCGACCGTGTCCGCGTAGCCGAAGTGCAGGCTCACCACCGATCCGGGCCGGATCGTCCCGGCGACGGTGCGGATGACGGCCGCGGCGCCGGGCGAGGTGAAGTCGAGGGAGTCCACGTCGTACGAGAGGACGTGCGGGTAGCCGGCCCGCTGGGCCAGCTTCTGGACGAGCGGGGTCGCGTACTGGGTCTGGGAGGGCCGGAACCAGGTGCCGATGGAGCCGGTGAGCCGCTTGAGCCGCTGGGCGCAGCCGGTGATCTCGGCGTACGCCTGCGCCTCGGGCATGTCGTTGATCGCGAGGTGGCGCTGGGTGTGGTTGCCGAGCTCGTGACCGCCGTCGAGGATGCGGCGGGCCAGCTCGGGGTGGGCGTCGAGCCAGGATCCGATCGCGAGGACGGTGACCCGCGCGCCGCCCTTCTCGGCCGCGGCCAGCACGGCCCGGGCGATGGCCGGGTCCCCGTTGCCGTGGAAGGTGAGGGCGACCCGGGGACGGTCGCGCGGACCGTGGCCGATCTCGACGGGCTGCCCGGCGAACCGGCGCGGGGCGGCGGCCGGGGCGGCCTGTGCCGGGCGGGCCGGCCGGGGCGATCCCGGCGGCGGGCCGGAGGGCTCGGTGGCGGGCCGACCCCGTCCGCAGCCTGCGGTGAGGCCGGCAGCGGCGGCGCCGGCCGACCCGAGGGCGGCCGCGCGCAGGGCCACGCGCAGGGCCGCGCGGCGGCCTGGTTGTGAGAGCACCTGCCCATTTAAGGGGTGGATGACCCGGATGGTAATGATTGACCCAATTCGGGCCATCCGCCAGAAGAGGCCAACCGGGTGGTCGACTCCCTAAGTGATCAACGATTTACACAGAGCAGTCGATACTTATTCATAGATTACGAGGTGAGTGGCCGACCTCACCTAGGATTTAGCTAGAAAGTCTTACTATTTGCCCACTTATGTCCAAGTAGAGACTTTTGGCGTTTGGGCCCTCGTCTGCCATAGTCGGAATCACGGCTTCCCATTGACCCGAGCGAAGTCATCACGCCGAGGATCACACCCCCTTCGATCCTCGGCGCACCCATGAGGCCCCCACACCGCCCATCCGGCGCACGGGGGCTTCAGGCGTTCTGGCGGTCGGCCACCCGCATCTCGAACCACGTGATCTTCCCGCGCGGCAGCAAGTCCGCACCCCAGCGGTCGGACAGCTTGTCGACGAGGAAGAGGCCCCGGCCGGTGGTGTCCATCTCGTGGACCGGCATCAGGCAGGGCAGTCCGCGCGAGGGATCGCGCACCTCCACCCGGATCCAGCCGCGGCGCCGCAGCATGCGCAATCCGAAGGAGCGGGCCCCGGTGTGCCGGACCGCGTTGCCGACGAGTTCGGAGACCAGCAGGACGGCATGCTCGGCGATCTGCGGCGAGAGGCCCCAGAGGCGGATCACCACGCACTGGGTGAGCCGGCGCGCGGTGCTCGCCGACTCGGGCATGGACGGCAGCGTCACTTCCGCTTCGGCCGGATTTCCATACAACTCCAGCGCCTTGCGGCCCTGTTCGTCCTCGACAGCCGCCGTGAGCCGTACCGCCGAAGCACTGCCGCGCTGCCGCGGCTGTTCCACACCTTCCAGGCCCGCCATGCACCCATCATGGACGGCCGACCTGCCCTCCCGGGTCGTTCCACAGGAAAACACCCCCCGGATTCAACGAATCCAAGGGGGTGTTCTGTCATATGCGGGAGGCAATCAGAGGACCTCGGCGCACACCCTGACCTGCGGTGACGGCCCGCACGTAAGTGATCACAGCGAGTGGATCACCATTTCTTCTTAAGGTTGCCTTAAGCCCTGGCTAATCCACCCACAGGGAGGACCGCCCCACCCGACCGGAGGATCCCGCTCAGGCGAACTTCGCCTTGCCCGGGCCCTCTTCGACGAAACTGCGCATTCCGCGCTCGCGGTCCTCGGTGGCGAACAGGCCCGCGAACCAGTTGCGTTCGATGGTCAGGCCGGTGTCGATGTCGGCCTCGAGACCCGCGTCCACGCACTCCTTGGCGGCCCGCAGCGCGATCGCCGGACCCTGCGCCAGCTTCGCGGCCCAGGCGTGCGCCTGCTCGTACACCTCGGCGGCGGGCACCACCCGGTCGACCAGTCCGAGGGTCAGTGCCTCGTCGGCCTTGACCATGCGGCCGGTGAAGATCAGGTCCTTGGCCTTGGACGGTCCCACCAGCCGGGACAGCCGCTGGGTGCCGCCCGCGCCCGGGATCAGGCCGAGCAGGATCTCGGGCTGGCCGAGCTTGGCGTTGTCGGCGGCGATCCGGTAGTCGGCGCACAGCGCGAGTTCGCAACCTCCGCCCAGCGCGTAGCCGGTGATGGCCGCGACGACGGGCTTGGGGATGCGGGCGACGGCGGTGAAGGCGTCCTGGAGCGCGCGGGACCGGACGACCATCGCCGCGTGGTCCATCGTCTGCATCTCCTTGATGTCCGCGCCCGCCGCGAACACCTTCTCACCGCCGTAGATGATGACCGCGCGGACGTCGGCGCGGTCGGTCGCCTCCACCGCGAGCTCGCGCAGCCGGTCCTGGGTGGCGATGTCCAGGGCGTTCATGGGCGGCCGGTCCAGGCGGATGGTGCCGACGCCTTCGGAGACTTCGAGAGAGAGGGTCATACGGGCCAGGTTAGCGCCGGTTAACGTGAAGTGGCCCGGTGCTGTGGGTCACAGCACCGGGCCACTTCTACCGCCCGCGCGACGGGCGGGACATCCTTGCCGCGCCTACTTGGTCCACTCCGCCCACGGCATGTTCCAGCCGTTGAGGCCGTTGTCCGGGGCGATCTCCTTGTCCTTCGAGTTCTTCACGATGACCACGTCACCGATCAGCGACTCGTTGAAGAACCAGGCGGCCGGGGCGTCGGGGTCGCCGCCGCCGCGCTGGTCGCGCAGGCCCACGCAGCCGTGGCTGACGTTCGCCGAGCCGAAGGTGCCGGAGGAGGCCCAGTAGTTGCCGTGGACGAAGGTGCCGGAGTTCGACAGGCGCATGGCGTGCGGGACGTCGGCGATGTCGTACTCGCCGCCGAAGCCGACGGTCGCGCCGTTCATCCGGGTCACCTTGTACTTCTCGCTGATGACCATCTGGCCGTTGTACGTGGTCGTCGACGGGGCGCCCGCGGTGATCGGGACGGTCTTGAGGACCTGGCCGTCACGGACGACCTGCATCTCCTTCTCGCTCGCGTCGACGGTGGAGACCTGGGAGCGGCCGATCGTGAAGGTGACCGTACGGGTCTGCTTGCCGTAGACGCCGGGGCGGCCTTCGACTCCGTCGAGGGCGAGCTTCACAGTGACCTTGGTGCCCGCGGCCCAGTAGTTCTCGGGGCGGAAGTCGAGGCGGTCGTTGCCGAACCAGTGGCCCTCGACCTGGACGGGCGGCTCGGCCGTCACCGTGACGGCCTTCTCGACGGCCTCGGGGTTGGTGATCCCCCGGGTGAAGTTGATCGAGACCGGCATGCCCACACCGACGGTGGAGCCGTCCTCGGGGGTGTAGTGGCCCACGAAGGTGTTCGTCGGGGTCAGGGTGGTGAAGGTGGTGTCCTTGGCCGACTCCCGGCCGCCCTCGTCCTTGGCGACCGCGTGCACCTTGTACTCGGTGGCGGAGGCCAGGTGGCGGGCCGGCTCCCAGCTCGCGCCGTCGTCGGCGAGCTTGCCCTCGACCGCGTTGCCCTTGGTGTCGGCGACCGTCACCGTGGTCAGCTTGCCGCCCGTGCTCGTTATCTTCAGGACGCCGCTGGTGGCGACCTCCTTGGCCCCGTCGTCGGGCTTGACGCTGACGACCGCCTTGGAGGCCTCGGTACCAGTCTTGCCGCCACCCCCGGCATTGTCGTCGCCGCCGCTGCCGTTGCCTGCGCCACCGCCACTGCACGCGGTGGTGAGCAGCAGGGCCGCCCCCAGCAGAAGGGCCGGCAGGCCGGTGCGGGCGCGGCCGCGTATCGGCTGCAGGTTCACTCGTGTTCTCCCCATGTCCCCCGCGCGCGGACTGTCGCGCGCCTGTTGACAGGTAATCACAGGGAGGGATCACGATGAGCCACGGTCTTGTCACCGTTCCGTCCCAACTGCCCGGAGCGGTGGTGCGGCGGCCGCCCCCGTGACCGGGGACGATGCGTGTTCCGGCCGACCCGCGGGGCGGCCGCCGCGGGGGTCAGGCCCGGGGGCCCTTCGCGTGCTGGGGGTGCTTGGAGTGCTTGGAGTGCTTCGGGTGCTTGCCCTTCCCGTGGTCGCCCTTCGGGTGCTTGGGCTTGCCCTTCCCGTGGTCGCCCTTCGGGTGCTTGGGCTTGTCCTTGCCGTGGTCGCCCTTCGGGTGCTTGGGCTTGTTCTTGCCGTGGTCGCCCTTGGGGTGCTTGGGGTGCTTCGGCTTGTCCTTCCCGTGCTCATCCTTGCCGTGGTCGACGGGCTTGTTGCGCACCGTGACCTCGATGCGCCGGTCCGGGGTGCCGATGTCCAGGCGCAGCGGGCCGGTGACCCGGTCGGCGGGCAGGACGTAGCCCGGCGGCACCGCGGTCTCGACCAGGTAGTACCAGCCCTCGGGGAGCGGGCCGAAGGTGCAGAGACCGGCCCGGTCGGTGGTGCACTGCGGGACTACGCGGCGGTCGGCGTTGATGCCGCGCGTCTGCAGACCCGGGGTGTTGTTGGTCTCCTGCCACACCTCGAAGACCGCACCGGGCAGCGGGCGCCTTGTCCTGGCGTCCTGCTTCACGACCCGGATCGAGCCCTCGTACTCCTCGTTCACCGGGGTGTTCGCGACGGCGACGACGACGCCGTCCGCCACATCGCCGCGGTCCAGGTCGAACCGGGTGACCGGGTCGGCGGGAGGCTCGTACCCGACCGGGGCGGCGGTCTCCCGCCAGTAGTACGTCCGCCCGACCGGCAGCTCCACCGTGCAGGTGCCCCGGGCGTCCGTCACGCAGACCCCGTCGAGGCGGGTGTCGGCGGGCGCCTCCGTCTGGAGGCCGGTACGGCCGTTGCTCTCCTGCCACAGCTCGAACTGCGCGCCGGCCAGCGGCAGACCGGTGGCCCGGTCGGTCTTGCGCAGCACGACCGAGGCGGCGTCCGGCGGCTCGGGGGTGCGCCGGTTGTCGGCCTCGAACCGGACCCCGGCCTGCGCGTTCCCGGTCGTGAGGGTCAGCTCGTGGACGCGGTCGGCCGGCAGGTCGTAGCCGAGCGGCGCCCGGGTCTCGCGCCAGTAGTAGGTACCGGGCTCGGTGGTCCGCTCACAGATGCCGGAGGCCGGGGTGGTGCACTCGGCCACCAGGGTGTCGGCGTCCGGTGCGGTGTCCTGCAGGCCCTCCGTCCCGTTCGTCTCGCGCCACAGCTCGAACTGCGCGCCCCGCAGCGCCTCGCCCGTCACCGCGTCCCGCTTGAGGACCGAGACCGATCCGGTCACCGGGACCGGGCCGTCGCACCCGGGCAGGTCGCCGTTGAAGGGGTAGGCGTGGAACTCCTGTCCGCCGCCCCCGGTCGTGCTGCTGCCGTGGGTGACGGAGCCGGTGGTGAAGAAGCGCCCGTTGATGCCGGGCAGGGTGACGACGGTCTGCGAGGACTGCTGCCCCATCAGGAAGCTGCCCTGGAACTGGCCGCCACCGGTCAGGTTCACGGTGGTGGCGTCCGGGAAGTTCCACAGCAGCCGGTCGCGGTAGGCGTTGAGGGGATCGCTGTCCGCGATGCCGCCGCTGTACGTGTTGATCGTGCGCGTGGCGCCCAGGACGTTCACCAGCACGGTGGCCCTGGCCGGGATGCGGGCGAACCGGATGCCCTGCTGGCCACCCCCGCTGCCGACCAGGTTCGCGTCGACGGTGAAGACCTGGAGCGCGGAGGTGCCGTCGCCGGTGAACACGGTCTCGAAGCCGCTGTTGACGGCCGTGCCGGTGGCCGGGCGGGACTGCCCGGCCACCCGTGCGTAGCACTGGCTGGCGGCGCTGAGCCGGTCGCGCAGTCCCGCGTACGGGGTGACGGCGGCGGGGTCCTGGACCGGGCGGCCCGTGACCGTGCCGGTGACGGTGCCCGCGTGGCGGACCACACCGCCGTCGGCGAGCAGGCGTTGGCCCGCCGCGACGGTGATCGAGCCGCCGGTGGTGAGGAAGTCGGCGCCGACGGGCGGGGGCACCCTCGATCCGGCTCCGACGATGCCGACGTTGTAGCGGCTGTCCCCGCCCGCCTGCTTGTTCTGGTCGAAGTCGCCGAGGACGACGAGCCTGCCCTCGGCCTCGGAGGCCCGGCCCCGGACCCGGAAGTCGCCGCCCGCGAAGATGTTGATGCCGTTGTCGCGGCCCTGCGGGACGCCGTCGCTGCCGACGGGCGGGTACGGGTGGGGGCAGTCGCCCGGCACGCAGGGCCCCAGCCCCCCGGGAAGCGGGGCTCTGGCGACCGCCGCCGGGCGGTCGCCGCCGGGCCCCTGTGCGAAGGCCGCGGGCGCGGCGGAGGCCAGTAGGGCTCCGATCGCGAGCCCGAGGGTCCAGTTCCTGGCTGACATGACGCTCCGTCCGTTGCCTGCTGCCCTGATGTGCATGGACAGGCTGGAGGCAGGCTTCGGCGGGGCGCGGTGGGGACACTCTGCGCTACGGCATTTCGATCACAGCGATCACTCTCCCGGGCCTGGGCGCGGGCGTGTGCGGCCGGGACCCCGGGTGGCCGGGAGCCGGGGCCGGCCGTCGGCGCTCAGGCGATGGCGGACCCGGCGACCCAGTCCGCCCAGGACATGTTCCAGCCGCCCAGCCCGTTGTCGGGGGCGACCGTCTTGTCCTGCGAGTTCACCACCTCCACCACGTCCCCGACGAGGGTCCGGTCGAAGAACCAGCCGGCCGGGGTGTCGGAGCCGCCGCCCTTGTCGTCGCGCAGGCCCACGCAGCCGTGGCTCAGGTTGGTGGTGCCGAAGCTGTCCGGGCTGGACCAGTAGTTGCCGTGCAGGAAGGTCCCGGAGGAGGTGAGCCGCATGGCGTGCGGGACGTCGGGGATGTCGTACTCGCCGCCGAAGCCGACGGTCTGCCCGTTCATGCGGGTGACGTCGAACATCTCCATCACCACCATCTTCCCGTTGTAGGTGGTGGTCTTGGGCGCGCCGGCGCTGATCGGCACGGTCGACACCAGCTCCCCGTTGCGGCGGACCTCCATGGTGTGCGCGTCCGCGTCCACGGTGGAGACCTGGGAGCGGCCGACGGTGAAGGTGACGGTCTTGTCCTGGATGCCGTACGAGCCGGGCGCGCCCTCGATGTCGCGCAGGTCCATCTTCACGGTGACCTTGGTGCCGGACTTCCAGTACTCCTTTGGCCGGAAGTCGAGCCGCTCCCGGCCGAACCAGTGGCCGACGACCTGCACGCCCGGATCCGACGTGACGGAAATGGCGCGCTCCACTTCGGCGCGGCGCTCGATGGCACGGCTGAACCGGAAGGAGACGATCATCCCGGCGCCGACGGTCGAGCGGTTCTCAGGCTTGAAGTAGCCGATGAACCGCTCCTCGGGAACGTAGGTGGTGAAGGTGGTGTGCCGGGCCTGGCGGCGGTCGTGCCCGTCGAGGGCGACGGCGTCCACGGTGTACTTGGCCGCGAGCGCGAGCCGCGCGGACGCGGGCTCGGGGCTCCAGCTGAGCCCGTCGGCGGCGATGGCGCCGGCGACCTGCTCCCGCTGCGCGTCCTCCACCTTGGTCACCACGACCCGCTCCAGGCGGCCCTCGGGCACGGTGACCGACAGCCGGCCGTCGGCGGGCACCCCCTTCGCGTTGTCGTCGGGGGTGATGCGGATGGCCTCGTCCGGCGAGCGGGGTTTGCCGGGCAGCTGGATCTCGACCGGGGCCCTGCCGTCCTGGGTGCATCCGGCCAGCCCGCCCAGCAGGCCCGCCCATGCCGCCACGGCGGCCAAGCCCGCCCCTGCCCGCCTCGTCAGAAGTGTCACGATCCCTCCAACGACCGGGCGCGGCGGGGGAAACGTGAGTGCGGGCCACGTTCCGGGCAGAACTGTCCGGGCAGAACAGTGTGAAGGACCAGACGGGGGCGGGCCCAGGCCGGGACGCCGGGGCCGCACTCTCCCCTACCCCCGCCGGTACCCAGGAGCCGTGGAGGCGGGCAGTGTCGAGCGCAGCCGAGCAGGAGGCGGTGGAAGCCGTCAGCAATGCCGTCGAAGCGGTGCGGGGCGGCCAGGCCGCCGCAGCCGTACCGCAGATCGACGGCCGACCGATCGAGCGACCCGAGGAGCGGCCCAAAGAGCGAACGAACGGCCAGGTCAGGGGCCAGGTGGCACGGGTGCACACCCACCCGGGGGCACCGGTGTGGCCGGGGTCCTCGCATCCGCTGGGGGCCCGGTTCCATCACGGTCCGGACGGGACCGCGGGCACCAATTTCGCCCTGTGGGCGCAGGGCGCGGAGGCGGTGGAGGTCTGTCTCTTCGACGAGGCCGGCGCCGAGACGCGCTGCGCGCTGACGGAGCACACCCACGAGATCTGGCACGGATTCGTGCCGGGCGTACGCCCGGGGCAGCGGTACGGATTTCGGGTGCACGGCCGCTGGGACCCCTGGACGGGCGCCCGGTACAACCCGGCGAAGCTGCTCCTGGACCCGTACGCGCGGGCCGTGGACGGCGACTTCACGCTGCCCCCGGAGGTGTACGGGCACGTCCGCGACTGGCCGCAGCAGTACATCGCGGACACCGTGCGCGACGACCGGGACTCGGCGCCCTTCGTCCCGAAGGGCGTGGTCGTCCACGATGACGACGACTGGGCGGACGACGTCCGGCCGAAGACCCCGTGGGCCGATTCGGTCATCTACGAACTGCACGTGCGCGGCTTCACCATGCGCCATCCGGGTATTCCCGAGGAGCTGCGCGGCACCTATGCGGGCCTCGCGCACCCGGCGGCGATCGAGCACCTGACGAGCCTGGGGGTGACGGCGGTCGAACTGCTGCCGGTGCACCAGTTCGCGCACGAGGACCACCTGCTGCGCCGGGGCCTGCGCAACTACTGGGGCTACAACTCGATCGGCTACTTCGCCCCGCACGCGGGGTACTCGGCGAGCGGTACGACCGGGCAGCAGGTCGGGGAGTTCAAGCGGATGGTCCGGGCCCTGCACGCGGCCGGGATCGAGGTCATCCTCGACGTGGTCTACAACCACACGGCGGAGGCGGGCGAGCTGGGTCCCACCCTGTCGCTGCGCGGGATCGACAACCGGGGCTACTACCGGATCCAGTCCGACCAGCGGCGCTACGCCGACTACACCGGCTGCGGGAACACCCTGCACGCGGGGCGCCCGCACGTGCTGCGGCTGATCACGGACTCGCTGCGCTACTGGGTCACCGAGATGGGGGTGGACGGCTTCCGCTTCGACCTGGCGGCGGCGCTGGCCCGGTCGATGCACGACGTGGACATGCTGTCGCCGTTCCTCGCGGTGATCGCCCAGGACCCGGTACTGCGGCGGGTCAAACTCATCGCCGAGCCGTGGGACGTGGGCTCGGGCGGCTACCAGGTGGGCGCGTTCCCCCCGCTGTGGACGGAGTGGAACGACCGCTACCGGGACGCCGTACGGGACTTCTGGCGGGGCGCGCTGCCGGACGTGCGGGATCTCGGCTACCGGCTGTCGGGGTCGAGCGACCTGTACGCGTGGGGCGGCCGGCGTCCGTACGCCTCGGTGAACTTCGTGACCGCGCACGACGGTTTCACCCTGCGGGACCTGGTCAGTTACGAGCGCAAGCACAACGAGGCGAACGGGGAGGAGAACCGGGACGGGACCAACGACAACCGGTCGTGGAACGGCGGGGCGGAGGGCGAGAGCGACGACCCCCGGATCGGCGTGCTGCGCCGGCGCCAGCTGCGCAATCTGCTCACCACCCTGCTGCTGTCCACGGGGGTGCCGATGCTGGTGGCCGGCGACGAGTTCGGGCGGACGCAGGACGGCAACAACAACGCGTACTGCCAGGACAACGAGACGGGCTGGGTGGACTGGTCGCTGCTGGAGGATCCGCACTGGCAGTCCCTCTTCGCCCTGGCCTCCCGGCTGATCGGGCTGCGCCACACCCATCCGGTGCTGCGGCGGCGGGCGTTCTTCTCCGGGCGCTCCCAGGGCGCGGACGGGCTGCGGGACCTGGCCTGGTTCACCCCGGCGGGCGCGGAGATGACCGAGCGGGACTGGTACGCGCCGGCCGCCGCGCTGGGGATGTACCTGTCCGGGCGGGACATCCCGGGCCGTGACGAGCGGGGCCGGCAGGTGACGGACGACAGCTTCCTCGCGCTGCTGCACACCGGGGACCGGCCGGTGCCGTGGCTGCTGCCGGGGGCGCCGTGGGCCGAGGAGTACGAGGTCGTCCTGGACACCTCCCTGGAGGCCCAGTCCGCCCCGCCCGGCACCCGTCACCGCGGCGGTCGGACCCTGACGGTCCCGGCGCGGTCGGTGCTGCTGCTGAAGGTGGTGAGCTGAGGCCCGGAAGACCCGTGGCGACCCGGGGCGACCCGGGTCTGCGCGGCCCGTCGCGCTGGTTCCGGACGTACCCGCACATCCGGAACCAGCATCCTCGTTCGTCCTGCGATGATGTGTTCGACATCGTCTCGGAGGGGGTCCCTGCATGGGCAGAGTCACGACCGCGCTGCAGGAACTGCGCGGGGCGCAGAAGTCGGCGAAGGGGGTTTCGCTCTACTCCCGCTTCGTGAACCGGCCGCTGGGGCGGTACCTGGCCGCCGGTTCCTACGCGCTGGGGCTCACCCCGAACCAGGTGACGCTGATCAGTGCGGCCTTCAGCTTCGCCGCCGTGGCCGCGGTCGCGCTGGCCGCACCCTCGTGGGGGCTGGGGATCGCGGTGTGGGCCGCCCTCGCGGTCGGCTTCGCCTTCGACTCCGCGGACGGGCAGCTCGCCCGGCTGCGCGGGGGCGGCAGCGCGGCGGGCGAATGGCTGGATCACGTCGTGGACGCCGCCAAGCTCACCGCCCTGCACTCCTGCGTGCTGATCGCCTTCTACCGCTTCCCCGAGGCGTACGGGACGGGCGGGGACGGCTGGCTGCTGGTGCCGCTGGGCTTCCAGTTCGCCGCGGTGGTGACCTTCTTCGGCGGGCTGCTGACCGAGAAGCTCAAGCCGAAGCCGGCCCCGGGGAGCCCGGCGGCCGCGCCGTCGACCGCGCGGGCGGTGGCCCTGCTGCCCGTGGACTACGGCGTCTTCTGCCTGGTGTTCGTGCTGCTCGGCGGCGGGCAGCTGTTCACCTGGGCGTACGCGGGACTGGGCGCCGTCGCCGCGCTGTTCCTGCTGGCGTTCCTCGCGAAGTGGTTCCGGGAGCTCAGCGCCGTTCGCCGGTGACCTGGCCGGGGGCCGCGGCCGGTTCAGCGAGCGCGTCCAGTGCCCGGCGCAGCTGGGTGCTGGAGGTGTGCACGGTGTAGGGGAAGTACACGACGTCCACGCCGTGGGCGGCGAAGTCCTTCTCCAGCCGGACGCCCTTGGGGGTACCGCGCCAGTCGTCGCCCTTGAAGATGACGTCGAAGCGGACCTGCTTCCAGGTCTCCACCTTGTCGGGCACCGTCTCGACGAAGGCGGCGTCGACGTACTTCACGCTGCGGACGATCTCCAGGCGCTCGACGAGCGGGATCATCGGGCGGCGCCCCTTGGCCAGCTCGGCCATCTCGTCGGAGACCACTCCTGCGACCAGGTAGTCGCACTGGCTCCGGGCGTGCCGAAGGATGTTGAGATGGCCGATATGGAACAGATCGTAGGCGCCGGGCGCATAGCCGACTCGATACGGCCTGCGCGCAGGCGCAGCAAGGTCGGACATGTCATGCTCCGTCATCATTTACCCCCAGCAGCCACACCCCCCGGTGCAGCGGATTAGCAGACAATAGCGTGCACGTTCCGCACCACGTTGGTGAACGAATAGGGTGACGTGCGCATCATCCAGGGGAGAAGGGGACGCTCAGTGTCCAGATCCGGTCACCGGCGCATGCTGCTGGTTTCCACCAATTACGCTCCGGAGCACGCGGGGATCGGCCCGTACGCGACCCAGATCGCGGAGCACTGGGCGGATCTCGGTCACGAGACCCATGTGCTGGCGGGCATGCCGCACTACCCGGCATGGTCGCTCGAACCGGAATACAAGGGCGCGTTCCAGCGCACGGAACAGCGTGCGGGGGTCACCGTGCACCGGCGTGCGCACACCGTGCCGCCGCGCCAGACCGCCGTGAAGCGCGCTCTTTTTGAAGGATCGATTCTGCTGCACGGCGCCGTGGCCCCGCCCCGGATGCCGAAGCCCGACGCGGTCCTCGCCCAGATGCCCAGCCTGGCCGGCGGGGTGCTCGCCGCCCGGCTCGCGGCGCGGTGGAAGGTCCCGTACATCCCGGTCGTCCAGGACCTGATGGGCGCCGCCGCCGCGCAGAGCGGGATCAGCGGCGGCGACAAGGCCGCCGCGATCGCCGGCCGCGCCGAGGCGTACGCCCTCAAGCGGGCCACCCTCGTCGGCGTCATACACGAGACCTTCGTGGACCGGGTCGTCGGCATGGGCGTGGACCCGGGCAAGATCCGCCTCGTCCCCAACTGGTCCCACGTGTCCGTGCCCACCAAGCCGCGCGGGGAGACCCGCCACCACCTGGGCTGGGCCCCCGGCGAGACCGTCGTCCTGCACTCCGGGAACATGGGCCTCAAGCAAGGTCTGGAGGTCCTCGTCGGCGCCGCCCGGCTGGATCCGAGCGTCCGCTTCGTCCTGATGGGCGACGGCAGCCAGCGGTCCGCTCTGGCCGACCTCTCGGCGGATGTGCCGAATCTGGACATCATCCCCCCTGCCGCTGACGGCGAGTTCCCGGATATCCTCGCGGCGGCGGACGTTCTCGCGGTCACGCAGCACGCAGCCGTTCTGGACATGAGCGTTCCGTCGAAGCTCACCTCCTACTTCCAGACCGGCCGGCCCGTCGTCGCCTCCGTGGCGGCGGAGGGCGGGACCGCCCAGGAGGTGGAACGTTCGGGCGCGGGGGTACTCGTACCGCCGGAGGACCCCGAGGCCCTGCTGAAGGCCGTACGGGCTCTGGCCGAGGACCCCGAGGGTGCGGACGCACTGGGAGCGGCCGGACCCCGCCACGTGGCGGCCCATCTGAGCCGCGAAGCGGGCCTGGCCCGCATCGACGCACTGATAGACGAAGCACTTGGGGGAACCCGGCCGTGATCGAGACGAACCGCCCTGCAGCGGCACCGGCCGACGACGAACCCGATCTCCTGAGAGATCAGTTCCGGCAGCTCCTGCGCTACCGCAGGCTCATCGGCGCGGGCATCGGAGTAGGTCTGCTGGGCGGCGTCTACCTCGGCATATCCACGGCCGACACCTATGTCGCGACCGCCGACGTCGTCCTGCGCGCGCCCACCGACGACCCGTTCAACCCCAGCCTCGCCCCGGACAAGGCGATCAACATCGGCTCGGAGCGCCAGGTCGCGCTCAGCTCCTCCATAGCCAACGAGGCGGCGAAGAAGCTGGGCGTGGGCGCGTCCGGCTTCGCCGCCCTGCGCAGCGGGCTGCAGGTCACCAACCCGCCGCAGACCATGGTGCTGCGCTTCACGTACACGGCGGACTCCCCCAAGGAGGCCGCCAAGCGCGCCAACACGATGACCGAGGCGTACCTGCTGAAGCGGCAGGAGGCCCTGGACGCCACCCGCGACAAGATGGTCAAGGGGTACAAGGAGCAGCGCGACCCGATCGCCAAGCAGCTCGACGAGCTGTCGAAGGAGATCGCCCGGATGCCGGCCGGGGCCGGCCGCGACGCCGCCAGCTCCTCCAAGACCGACCTGCAGAGCGAGGTCGGCGGCTACAACACCAAGATCACCAAGCTCGAGGCCCTGGACATGACCCCGGGCCGCGTCACCAGCGCGGCGACCGCGCCCACCGCCACCGACGGCCCCGGCGTCATCATGTCGCTCGCGCTCGGCGCGGCCGTCGGCCTCGCGCTCGGCCTGCTGGCCGCCTGGGTCCGCCTCGTCTTCGATCCGGCCCCGCGCTCCGAGGGCGACGTCGCCCGGGCGCTGCGCGCACCCGTCCTGGGCTACCTGCCCCGGGACCGGACGGGCGGCGGACCGCTGCTCGCCGCCGGCGAGGCCGATCCCCGGCTCGCCGAGGAGTACCGCTCGGTGGCCTTCCGCCTCGCCTACGACGCCCGCTTCGCCGACCGGCGCCGCCTGCTCGTCGTCGCCCCGCGCGGCAGCAGCGAGACCGCCGCCGCGGTGGCCGTGAACCTCGCCGCCTCCTTCGCGGAGACCGGCAAGGACGTCCTCCTCATCGAGGCCGACCTGCGCACCCCGGTACTGGCCAGCCAGCTGCCGACGGACGCCGGTGGCCGGCCGCGCTGGAGCCAGACCCCCGGCAGCCCGTCCGCGGGCGGACGCCACGCGGACACCGAGTGGCCCGACGGCCGCCAGCTCGTCGTGGACGCCGGGGAGTCCGGATCCTTCGACCTCATCCCGGGCGAGCGGGCGCGCAACGTCCCGCGCTCGCTGACCTCGGCCCGCGCCACCCGGCTGATCTCCGAGGCGGACTCCCCCAACTCCACGGTCGTCGTGCTCGCGCCGCCCGTGCTCTCGTACGCCGACGCCCTCGCCCTCGTCGACCGCGTCGACGGCGTCCTGGTCGTCTGCGACCCGCGCGCCGTGCACCGCACCGACCTGTCCCGCATCCGCGAGCTGATCAGCGGCGCCGGCGGCACCGTGCTCGGCGCCGTGCTGCACGCGCCGCTGCCCGGCGAGAAGCGCCGCGGCAAGGACACGGCCGGCCCGGCGCCGGTCGCCTCCGGCGCGGGGCCCCAGGCCGCCGCGAAGTCCGGCAAGCCCGTACCGCAGCCCCAGCCGATCCCCTACGAAGTGGCCGAGCCCGAACAGCACATCCCCGGTGACGGCACCGACACCGTCGCGCTGCGCACCGTCCGCATGGGCCGCAGATGAGCCGACGCGGCCTCGCCGCCGTCGCGTCGGTCCTGGACCAGGCCGCCTCCAGCGCCACCAACATCCTGGTGCTGGTGCTGGCCGCCCGGCTGTCCTCGGCAGCCGGGTTCGCCGACTTCTCCATGGTGTACGTGACCTTCAGCGTGCTCCTCGGACTGAACATGGCCTACGTCGGCCAGAGCCTGGTGCTGGAGAAGGGCCACGGGCTCGGCGCCGAGTGCCGCTCGGCCGTGGGCTTCACCGCCGCCGCGTCGGCCGCCGTGGGCGCGCTGCTGCTCGTCGTCGGCCTCGCGCTGGCCGGGGCCACCGGTACGGCCTTCCTCGCGCTGGGCCTCGTACTGCCGCTGGTGCTCCTCCAGGACGGCCTGCGGTACTGCTTCTCCGCGCTGCGCGCCCCCGAGCGGGCGCTGGCCGCCGACGCGCTGCGCCTGGTGTGCGTGGTCGCGGCGCTGGCCGTGCAGCCCGAGGGGGCCTCGGCGGGACGCCTGGTCCTCGCGTGGGGGCTCTCCGCGCTGCCGGCGCTCGGGCTGGGGCTGTGGCTGCTGCGGCCGTACGTGCGCGGCGCCCGCGCGGACCTGCGGCCGTATCTGCGGCGGGGACACCTCGGGCAGCGGTTCGTGGTCGAGTTCGCGGTGGGCAACGGCTCCAGCCAGCTCGCCGTTCTGGGCCTCGGCGTCTTCGCGACACCGCTGGCCGTCGGCGCGCTGCGGGGTGCGACCACGCTCTTCGGGCCGCTGAACGTGCTGTTCAACTCCGCGAACGCCTTCGGGCCGCCGGTACTCGGGCGGCTCGGCGGCAAGCGGGCCACGGTCCGGGCCACGGCCGCGCTGGGACTCGTACTGGCGGCGGTCGGCGCGGGCTGGGCCACGGCCCTGTACCTGCTGCCGGACCGGCTGGGCCAAGAACTCCTCGGCGACACCTGGGCGGGCGCGTCCGCGCTGCTGCCGGCCACGGGGGCGCAGTACGCCGTGATGGGGCTGGGCACGTGCGCGCTGCTGACCCTGCGGGTGCTGGCCCCGAAGGCCACGCTGTCCCTGCAGGTGGTCTTCTCGCTGCTGTCCGTGGGGCTGTTGCTCGGCGGGTACGCGGTGTGGGGGGTGGCGGGCGCCGCGTGGGGCCTGGCGGCCGGCTCGGCCCTCAAGGCCCTGGCCGCCTGGTGGCGCGTCACCCGCCTCCCGGCCGCCGCCGCGTCCCGCGAACCCGAGCCGACATCGACTCCCGCCGCGTGAGCCGCTGCGCGGAGCGCTGAATCCGGCCGGGCCGCGGGTCCGTCGCCGCCTGATCCGCTGCGCGGAGCCTCTCCCGCCCCGCCCTTTCGCCGTTTCCCGGGCGCCGCCCGGACCCGCGCCTCAATCGCCGGCGGGGCTTCCCTACCGGGCTCTGCCTAGCGCAGGGTGGTGGACCTGTCCGTGCGGTAGGTCGCCACCAGCGCGAGGCAGAGGGCCGCGATCGCCACCCGCCCCGACGCCTGGAGCAGCGGCCCCCGCAGCAGGATGAACGAGTACCCCGCGACCAGTGGGACCACCACCGAGATCAGGCTGCCCGGTGGACTGCGCCGCGTCGCGCGTTTCGCGTAGCGCCGGTCGACGCGGGCCGAGGCGTACCCCATGCCCAGCATCCCCGCCCCCATGCCCAGCGGCCCGAAGTCCAGCCACAGCTCCGCCCAGATCGGCGAGGAGAGGTTGGTGTTGACCGTGCCCATCCACTGGCCGACCATCACGCCCGTGTCCCGCGGCTTGCCGGGCCATACCGCGCGCGGCACCGCGAAGAAGATCGATCCCGCGAGCTGGCGGCCGTAGAAGTGGCCGGGGCCGGAGTTCGAGAAGGTGATGGTGTTCGCGAACATGCCGATCTGGTCGTAGTCCTTGAGAGCCATGGGCTCCAGGAAGGACGTGGTCTCGACCGGCCGGTAGTTCTTCTCGTCGTAGCGGAAGCGGTCCGCGAAGGGGAAGATCAGGAGCGCGACGACCACCGCCATGGACAGCGCGACGCGGTACATCGCCGCGCTCACCGGGAAGACGGTGAACAGCAGCGCGAACATGACCGTCAGGAACCAGTACCGCGGGTTCGAGATCGGGTTGTTGACGATCAGGTTGAGGCCGGCGAGCGCCGCCCAGGTGACGATGATCGACACCTTGCGGCGGGCGAACTTCGAGGTGATCAGCCAGCGGGTGTAAAGGAGCAGCGCGAGCAGCGCCGGTACGGTGCCGAAGCCGCGCAGCAGGGCCTGGCCGGCCTGGCCGTCGCCGTTGGAGACGCCCGCCTCCTCGATACCGGCGATGATCTCCTGGCGGCTGGAGAAGAAGACGGTCGGGCCGCCCAGCTTCATGATGAACACGGCGCTGCACAGGAACGACAGGACCGTCAGGAGCTGGAGCCGGTGCCGGTGCGCCATGGCGGGCTTCGACCGCTTCTGGGAACCGCCCGCGCGCCCGGCCGGCCGGTGCCGGGCCAGCAGCACGCCGACGTCGAAGGCCGTGCAGCCGAGCAGCACGAGCCCGACGGCGACGGTCAGGTCGGAGCGCGGCCCGACGACCGGTGTGGGGACCTGGCCCAGGACGGCCTGCGCGAGCGGGGCCACCCCCATCGCCATGTAGACGAACAGCCAGAAGGAGCCCTGGAGGAGCTTGCGGCGGCTGGTGAGCACCATCGCGGAGAGCCGGGCGCCCGCGTACATGGTGAGCAGCAGCTGGAGCCAGAAGGCCGCGTCGCGGGCGCCGGCGCCCGACTGGAGCGCGACGAACAGCGGCAGGAAGACGGTGAATCCGAGGGCGAGCGGGACGGACAGCGCGCGCGAGAGGAGGGTGCGCGGGAGGGTGGCCCGCCCCCACAGGCTCTCGTCCTCGAAGGGGGACGGAGCGGGCTGCTTCGCGGGTGCTGCGGAGGGCTTGCGTATGTCCGTCGTCACTGCCGCCCCCACCCGATGTGCCTGGTCCGCGCGCAGTCTAGTCTGAGCGGGCCACGCCCGGGGAGGCGGTGGCCGGGGGTCCCCCGGAGGGAGTCCGGGGAGCAGATGGGGGCGACAGTTGCGGGATCTTCCTTCCTTCACGCTGGCCGGGTACGACAAGGGGCGCGGGCTGCTGACGCAGGCCCTCTGGTTCGCCGTCATGAACACGCTGTTCATGAGCTGGTTCTGTCCGGCGCGGCTTCGGGTGGCGCTCCTGCGGGCCTTCGGGGCGAAGATCGGCGAGGGCGTGCTGATCCGGCACCGGGTGCGGGTGCTGTGGCCGTGGAAGCTCACCGTCGGGGACAACACCTGGATAGGTGAGGGTGCCTGGCTGCTGAACCTGGAGCCGGTGACCCTCGGGGCGAACGTGTGCGTCTCGCAGGAGGCCATGCTGTGCACCGGTTCGCACGACCACCGGGCCGCCGACTTCCGCTACCGCAACGCGCCGATCGTGGTCGAGGACGGCGCGTGGGTGGCCGTACGGGCGACCGTGCTGGCCGGGGTGACGCTGGGCCGCTGCGCGGTCGCGGGCGCCGGTTCGGTGGTTCACAGAAACCTTCCCGCACTGACCCTGCAGACCCAGGACGGGCAGCGCCGCCCGGTCGAGGAGCCCAAGTGAAAGTCCTGCACGCCGTCACCCTGCACTCCCCCTCGCACGCCTTCGGCGGTCCGGTCCGGGTCGCGCTGAACCTGGCGAAGGGGCTGCGGGGCCGGGGCCACGAGGCGCGGCTGCTCGCGCTCGGCGAGGGCTTCGAGGAGTGGCCGACGTCCGTGGAGGGCGTTTCGGCGAAGCTGTTCCCGGCCCGCCGGCTGCTCCCCCTCGGCTTCAGCGGGATGACCTCGCCGGCCCTGCTGGCCTCGGCCGGCCGGCTGGTGCGGGACGCCGATGTCGTACACGTCCACCTGGCGCGCGACCTGGTGACGCTGCCGGTGGCCCTGGCGGCGCTGCGGGCGGGCAAGCCGCTGGTGCTCCAGACCCACGGCATGGTGGACCCGAGCGAGAAGCTGCTGGCGAAGGTGCTGGACGCGGTGGCGGTCCGCCGGCTGCTGCGCGGCGCGGACGCGGTGCTGTACCTGACCCCGCACGAGCGGGAGGGGCTGGACGCGGTGGTGGGCGCTCCGCTGGCGCGGGCGGTCCGCCTGGTCAACGGCACCCCGGCGCAGGAGGAACGGCCCCCGCTGAGCGGCCCGCCGCGCATCCTGTACTCGGCGCGCCTGCACGCCCGTAAACGGCCGGTGGACTTCGTGGACGCGGCCCCGGCGGTCCTCGCGGTGCACCCCGACGCCCACTTCACGGTCGCGGGGCCGGACGAGGGCGAGCTGGCCGCCGTACGGGCCCGCATCGGGGAACTGGGCCTCACCGACCGGTTCACGGTCCCGGGGGCGCTCTCCAGCGCGGAGGTCCTCGCGGAACTGCGCCGGGCCCACGTCTACGTCCTGCCCTCGGTGGACGAGCCGTTCCCCATGTCGGTACTGGAAGCCCTCTCCGTCGGCGTCCCGACGGTGGTGACCCACTCCAACGGCCTGGCCCGCGACATCGCCCGCACCGGCGCGGGCCACGCGGTCGACCCCGGCCCGGTGGGCGTCCGCGCCGCGATCCTGGACCTCCTCGACCCGGCGGCCAACCACAAGGCCTCCCACGCCGCCCGCGAACTGGCCGCCGAGTCCTTCTCCATGGACGCCGTCCTGGACACCCTCCTCCCGGTCTACGAGGGCATCCGCCGCTGCATCAGATGACGTCGCGGCGGTGTTCGTCCACCACCGGGATCGCGGCGCCCGCCGTGCGGCGGCGTTTGTAGATGCTGGTGTAGACGGCCAGGCCGATGCCGCCGACCGCCATCATGATCAGGCCGACCAGGTCGAGATTGACGCGCTCCAGTTCCCAGTCGCTGGCGAAGGTGAGGATGGCACCCACCACGATCAGGACGATGCATCCGCCGATGCCCATGGGTCCGCCTTCCGCTGTCATGGCTGTGACCGCGCGAGTACCCCGGTTCCGGGTACGAAAACGCCCCCGGGGGCCGGGAGTCCGGTCCTCGGGGGCGTCGGTGCTTCGGCTACGCGGGGATCCAGGCGTAGCAGTTGGCGGAGTTGAACTCCGTCGTGCCCGCCGGGATCGTCGCCGTGATCTTGTCGCCGGCCTTGGGCGGGGTCTCGGGGCCCGAGGCGAGGACGGAGCCGTCCTTGCCCTTGGCCTCCCAGGTGCAATTCGTGGCCTGGGTCAGCGCCCGGTAGTTGCCCGCCGCGGGCGAGGTACGGGGGCCTTCGGCGAAGCCCTTCTCCGCCGCGGCCAGGATCGGCTTCTGGTCCGGGCACAGCAGGTTGATCGCGTCCTTGGCGCCCGCGATCTCGCCCGTGATGACCGCGCCGGTCGCCGCGTCCTTGTCGCGCTTCGCGGTGCGCGCCACCCGCTGGCAGGCCTCCTGGCCGGTCTGCAGGACGGCCGCCGGGTCCATCTTCTCGGGGACCCGCCCGCTCAGGTACTTCTTCTCCTGCGCGGTGAAGCTGCCCGTCTTCGGGGTGAGCTTCGCGTCGGGGAGGACGGGACCCGTCGGCTTCGCGTCGGCCGCGGAGCCCGACGGCTGCGGGGTGTCCGCGGGGTCGGGGGCCGCCGACGAGGCCGGGGGCTTCGGCTTGGCGCCGGAGTCGGCCTTGTCCCCGCCCGAACTGCAGGCGGTGAGCGTCAGGGCGGCGGTCAGCAGGACAGCAGCCGCTGCGGAGCGTCGGTACATCGGATGGCTCCCGTACTCAAGGGGGTGTACAAGCGGGGCCCGGCCATGAGAGCCGGGCCCCGCACGCCGTAAGGCGGTTGTTCCGGTCTTCGTCGCTTACTTCGCGCCGAAGGTGAGGACCAGCTGCGGAGTACCCTCCGCCGCCGTGGCCTCGGAGGACCAGATCCACAGCGGGTCGGTGCCCGTGCTCGTCAGGCCCAGGCTGTAGCTGCTGCCCAGCACCGCGGAGAGCGCGGTGGTGTCCAGCTCCACGCTGTGCACGGCGGAGCCGTCCGGCACGCCCGCGATGCTGCCGAGCGGGGTGGTGCCGAGGGTGGGCTTGGTGTTGAAGGTGGTGCCCGCGCCGCTCCAGGTGCCGGTGACCGGGACGACCTTGACGGTGTCGGCGGTGCCGGCGCCCGTCTGGGTGCTGGTCTTGAACTGCAGCGAGGCGGACTTCAGGACCTGCCCGGCCGGGGCGGCCGGCAGGTTGAAGCGCAGGTACGACTCGTACAGCGAGCCGCTGCCGCGCACGGCGAGCGAGGTGGACGTGCCGTAGGCGGTGCTCGGGGCGCCCTGGTTGATGTAGGTGTCCTCGGTCGTCTTGACCGCGGAGACCGAGTCGGTGGGAGCCTTGGCCAGGTCGAAGTGGCTCTTGACCTGGGCCTGGGTGAGCGCCGAGGGGTAGACGGCCGTCTCGTCGATCTGACCGGCGAAGAAGTTGCTCGTCGGGCGGGTCGGCCAACCGGAGAGGTTGTCACCGCCGACGTGCCAGAAGCCCGCGTAGGCGGCGGTGCTGCCGGCGTTCAGCGAGCCCTTGTTCTGGCCGTCGACGTACAGCGTGATGCCGCCGGGGCCCTGGGTGCCGACCACGTGGTGCCACTTGTTGTCGTTGTACGTCTCGAAGAGGCCCGTGGAGACGGTCCGCATCGAGCCGTTGTGGACACCGAAGACCAGACGACCGGTGTTGGTCATGTAGATCTGGCGGTCGAACGAGCCGCTGTTGCGGTCGGTGTTGTTGCCGAAGCCGATCAGCTTGCCGCCGCGCGTGGTGTTCGTCTTGAACCAGGTCTCGACGGTGAACGTGCTGCCGACCGTCTGACGGTGGTCGCTGTACACCTGCTGGCTGGTCCCGTTGAAGCCCATCGCCGTGCTGCTGCCGGAGACCGCGCCGGGCGTCTGGCGCAGGGCCGGGGCGTTGAGCTGGATGCCGCTGGTGTTGCCACCGTTGGAGGAGTCCGCGACGTACGGGCGGACCGTGTCGTCGAAGCGCCAGTACAGCTGGGCGCCGTCGGTGCGCACCTGGTTCGGGTAGGTCTGGACCGAGGTCGGGACCGTCACCGAGGCGACGGCCGACAGCGCGCTGGTGTTGCCCGCCGCGTCGGTCGCGGTCACCCGGTAGGTGTAGGCCTGGCCGGCCTTGACCGTGGTGTCGTTCCAGGAGGCCTGGGGACGCGACCACTCCAGCGAGCTGGCGGTGACCGTGGCGGCCGGGGTGGACGAACCGTTGCGGTAGATGCGGTACGTCAGCTTGCTGTCGTCCGCGTCGTAGCTGGTGCGCCAGCGAACCTGGACCTCGCCGGGCTTGACGCTGCCGGCGCTGGCCACCGGGGTGGTCGGGGCGCCGACGTCGCCGGTGGAGGCGAAGCGGGTCAGACCCTGCTGGGCCTTGCCGTTGATGAGGGTGAACTCACCGCCGACCCACATGTACTTGACGTCGTTCTTCTCGGCCACGGACATGACGCGCGGGCCGATGCCCTCGCCGATGCCGTCGTTGGCCGTGGGGTGCCAGCCGAGCTTGCCGGGGCCGCGCACGAACCCGTCCACGGGCGCGGGGGCGGCGCCTTCGTGGTTGGTCGGCTGGGCCAGCAGGAAGTTCCGCTTGCCGTCGGGGAACTCCAGCTCGGTGGAGCAGTCGTGCCCGTGCGAGGAGCTGTAGAGCACGCCCTCGTACGGCAGGACGTACTGGGTGGCGCCGAGGCAGCGGTCGCGCCACTTCTCGGTGAAGTCGCTCAGGCGCAGGCCGATGCGGCCGTCGAAGACGCCGCCGCCGGAGCCCTCGTGGCCCGTGTAGAAGCCCGTGTCATCGGTGGAGATGTCCTTGATGACCGAGTTCGACGGGATGTTGCTGTACGTCTTGGTGACCGCACCCGTCGTGGCGTTGACCACGGCCAGGGCGTGGCTGTTGGAGTTGTTGACGGTGAAGAAGTCTCCGCCGAGGAGGACGTTCTTGCCGTCGGGGGTGACCTCGACCGCGCGGCCCGGCTCGTCGACGTTGGCGACGAAGGGCTTGAGCGCACCGGAGGAGGCGTCCACGGCGGCGAACCGCTCGCGGGTCTGGCCCTCGACGGTGTTGAAGTCGCCACCCGCGTACAGGGTGTCGTCGGTGATCGCGAGCGCGCGCACGGTGGCGGGGAAGCTCGGGTGGAACGATGCCTTGGGGGTGCAGCTCGCGATGTCGATGGCCGCGAGGCTGGAGACCGGGGTCCCGTTGACCGCGCCGAAGGAGCCGCCCGCGTAGAGGGTCTTCTTGTCCTTCGAGACGACCAGCGTGCGCACCGTCGCGGTGCCGTCGCCGATGGTGAAGGCCAGCTTGCAGGAGGTGGGGTTACCGGTCGCGGCGTCGAGCGCGACGAAGTTCACGGCGTCCTGCTCGGCTCCTGCCGCGCCCTCGGGCGGGCGGACGGCCGAGAAGGTACCGCCGGCGAAGACGGTGCCGTTGGCCTGGGCCATGGCCCAGACGATGCCGTTGGGCTGCCAGGTGGGCAGCTCGTCGGCGGTGAATGCCACAGGCGGCGTGATGGCGGACGCCTGAGGCATCAACACCAGGCCTATGCCGGTACCCGCACCGGCCAGTGACAGAACGAGGGCAGCAGTCAGCCCTCTGGATCTACGCATGAGCCCCCCAGGGCAATCGCCCGGTTTGATGGCTGAAACTATCCGAACAGCCATATGTACTGGCGCAGACTAGGGCTCACATGAAGGCCCGGTCACCTCTCTTGACCCATTGCATACCAACTTGGAATCAACAGGTTCAGCATGGAGGGTGCACAAGGGACATACGGCAGGTTTACCCCGGCCATACCCTCGCAGAGCTGCGACGCATGACCGGAACACGGCAAACCGTAGGGGAAATATAAGGCCTCAGCGATCGATCCGGACCGTCACGCCCGCCAGTTGGTCCTCGACCTGGCGGATGTCGGCGTCGACCATGATCCGCGCCAGCTCCGCCACCAGGACCGTCGGCTTCCAGCCAAGCAGGTCATGAGCCTTGGAGGCGTCGCCGATGAGGGCGTCGACCTCGCTCGGGCGCTCGTACTTGGGGTCGTAGCGAACGTGCTCGGCCCAGTCGAGGCCGGCGTGCGAGAAGGAGGACTCGACGAACTCGCGGACGGTCGCGGCCACCCCGGTGGCGACGACGTAGTCGGTGGGCTCGTCCTGCTGGAGCATCCGCCACATCGCGTCCACGTACTCGGGCGCGTAGCCCCAGTCGCGCACCGCGTCGAGGTTGCCGAGGTACAGGTGCTCCTGGAGACCGGCCTTGATACGGGCCACCGCGCGGGTGATCTTGCGGGTCACGAAGGTCTCGCCGCGGCGCGGGGACTCGTGGTTGAAGAGGATCCCGTTGACGGCGAACATGTCGTACGCCTCGCGGTAGTTCACCGTGGTCCAGTACGCGAACACCTTCGCGGCGCCGTACGGGCTGCGCGGGTGGAACGGGGTGGCCTCGTTCTGCGGCGGCGGGGTGGCGCCGAACATCTCGGAGGAGGAGGCCTGGTAGATGCGGGTGTCGACACCGCTGGCCCGGATGGCCTCCAGCAGCCGCAGCGCGCCGAGGCCGGTCACGTCGCCCGTGTAGAGCGGGGCGTCGAAGGAGACGCGGACGTGGGACTGCGCGCCGAGGTTGTAGACCTCGTCGGGGCGTATGTCGCGGAGCAGGTTCACGAGGGCGACGCCGTCGGAGAGGTCGGCGTGGTGCAGGACGAAGGACCGGTTGGCGGTCTGCGGGTCCTGGTAGATGTGGTCGACCCGCTCCGTGTTGAAGCTGGAGGACCGCCGCACGAGACCGTGCACCGTGTAGCCCTTGGAGAGCAGGAGCTCGGCGAGGTACGAGCCGTCCTGTCCGGTGACTCCGGTGATCAGTGCGGTCTTGCCCATGGGGTCCCCTTGAAGGTGGTTGCTGTCGGTCGTGGTGAGGCTGCGCCTCGGGGTGGGTGCGGAGCGGGCCTTCGGGCGTCGCACCGAACGGCCCGGCCGCGGCCCGGGGGCCGGATTGCGATACCGTACACGGCCCCTCCCGGGCCCTCCCGGCGGGGCGGACGCCCCTGCCCGGAGCGGACGCGGGCCGGGCCGTCCCTGGTTCCGGTCGCCGGCCCGTCGGCCGGGGCGTCGGCCGGGGCGTCGGCCGGCCCCGGCGCCGCCCCGGCCGCCGGGCCGGGGCGGGAACGACGTCCGGGCCCGAGCGGTCCACCCGGGGCGGGCTGCGGCCCGGGGGCCGGAGTCCGCGCCCGTGGACCCCTGCCACCCGCGCGGCAGCGGACTGGCATCATCGGCGGTATGACAAGTTCGCTGCCGCTCCTGCCCCCGAACGCCCGCGTCTTCGTCGCGGGCCACCGCGGCCTCGTGGGCTCCGCGGTCGCCCGGCGGCTCACCGCCGACGGCCACGAGGTGCTCACCCGGGGCCGGGCCGACCTCGACCTGCGCGACGCCGCCGCGACCGCGGCCTACCTGAAGGACGTCCGCCCGGACGCCGTGGTGCTGGCCGCCGCCAAGGTCGGCGGGATCATGGCCAACAGCACGTACCCGGTGCAGTTCCTCGAGGAGAACCTGCAGATCCAGCTCAGCGTGATCGGCGGAGCGCACGCCGCCGGCGTGGGCCGGCTGCTGTTCCTCGGATCGTCCTGCATCTACCCGAAGCTTGCCCCGCAGCCCATCCGCGAGGACGCGCTGCTGACCGGCCCGCTGGAGCCGACCAACGAGGCCTACGCCCTCGCGAAGATCGCCGGCATCGTCCAGGTCCAGTCCTACCGCAAGCAGTACGGGGCCTCGTACATCTCGGCCATGCCGACGAACCTCTACGGCCCGGGCGACAACTTCGACCTGGAGACCTCGCACGTCCTGCCGGCCCTGGTGCGGCGCTTCCACGAGGCCGCCGCCGCGGGCCGCGACGAGGTCACGCTGTGGGGCTCGGGCACCCCGCGCCGGGAGTTCCTGCACGTGGACGACCTGGCCGCGGCCTGCGCCGTCCTGCTGAACAGCTACGACGGCGACGAGCCCGTCAACATCGGCTGCGGCGAGGACCTGACCATCAAGGAGCTGGCCGAGACGGTCGCCGAGGTGACCGGCTTCCGCGGCACGCTCGCCTGGGACACGTCCAAGCCGGACGGGACCCCGCGCAAGCTGCTGGACGTGAGCCGCCTGACCTCGCTCGGCTGGAAGCCCGCCGTCCCGCTGCGGGACGGTATCGCCGCCACCTACCGGTGGTGGCGCGAGCAGAGCTGATCGCACAGGCGGCCCAGCTTCCTCAGTACGCTCCGCGACCGTCGACGACGGCGCGGAGCGTGCGGCCCATGACGTCGACATCACTGGTGAAGGACCAGTTGTCGACGTACTGCAGGTCGAGCTGGATGGTCTCGTCCCAGGACAGGTCGGACCGTCCGCTGATCTGCCACAGTCCCGTCATCCCGGGCCGTACGGTGAGCCGGCGCAGCTCGACCTCGTCGTACTTCGCCACCTCCTCCGGAAGCGGCGGGCGCGGGCCGACCAGCGACATGTTGCCGGTCAGTACGTTGACGAGCTGCGGGAGCTCGTCCAGTGAGGTGCGGCGCAGCAGCCGGCCCACCCGGGTGACCCGGGGGTCGCGGCGCATCTTGAACATCAGGCCGTCGTTCTCGTTGGACTGGGACAGCTCGGCCTTCAGGGCGTCGGCGTCCACGACCATCGTGCGGAACTTCCACATGACGAACGGGACCCCGTCGCGGCCGATCCGCCGCTGGCTGTAGAAGGCCGGGCCGCGCGAGCCGAACCGTATGGCCATGACGATCCCCAGGAAGAACGGGGAGAGCAGCAGCAGTCCGACCGCGGCTCCCACCCGGTCCAGGGCCGACTTGAGCAGGGTCTGCACGCCGCGGCTGACGGGCGGCGCGACGCGCAGCACGGCGAGCCCGCCCGCGGACAGGGTCTCCAGCCGCTTGACGGATACCTCCACCAGACCGGGGAAGACGGCGAGTTCCAGGCCCGCGTCGTGCAGGGCCCAGGCGATCCGGCGCAGCCGCTCCCCCGTGATCCGCACGCCGGGGGCCACGAGCACCAGGTCGGCGTGGTGGCTGGCGACGGCGCCGAGCACGGCCGCCGAGTCGCCGTTCGGGCTCTCGCAGGTGCTGCCGTCGAGCCGCGCCGCCACGGGTACGCCGCTGGTGAGGGGCCCGGCACCGACCGGGACCACGCCGACGACGACGTACGGGTGGTCGGTGCGGGCGGCGAGGTGCGCGATGACGTCCTCGGCGGCGTCGGGCTCGCCGACGACCAGGACGCGGCTCACGGCCTGGGCCTCGCGGCGGGCGGCCGAGAGGTGACGGTAGGTCAGCTTGTGGACGGCGACGGTGATGAGCAGAGCGGGCAGCAGGGCCCCGAGGGCGGACAGCCGGGGGGTGGCCTCTTCGGTCACCACGCGCGCCACGGCCAGCACGCCGATCAGAATCAGCCAGTCATGGACGACGGGCAGTACACCGCGGGACTCGCCGAGCGCCCGGGCCGCGTAGCGTCGGCGCAGCGCCTGTACTCCGGTCCACGCCACGGCGGCGGCCAGGGCGCAGTAGACCGGCCGGACCTGCTGCGCGGCATCGAAGACGAGTCCTACGGGGATCGCGGCGCCGAGGAAATCGGCGGCGACTGCGGCAGGGCGGTACCAACGGGCTTTGTCTCCGAGGCGCCGTACGGGCGCAAGGGACTCCCGAGCCGCTCTGGCCACTCTTTGCGCAGGAAAATGGACATGCCTCATGGGCCCCCCTGGCACGTGGTCTATGACAGTGGCAGGTGTCCATGGCCTCCCCTGGCACCGAACATCTGCCGCACCGGGAAACAGTACGACAAACACCCGTACGGTAAATGCCGTTTGGGTCAACGCAGCCTCTTGTTGCGCAAGTGTTAGCAACCGGTACCAGGCATTCCGCATGCCGGACGGTGCAAGACGCATACGAAGGTGAATGGTCCGGATACCGGAGACGCATCTTCGAACAACGGACCGTTTCCGGCCAACCTTTTGACGCGGCCCTGACATCTGCGGCTGCGAGTGGCAATCTTCGACCGTTCATCGCACCAGCCCTGTTCTGCCCGGAGGCCCACCCAGCCATCCGGAACCCCCCTTGCAGAAGGAGTCTGCGTTGAGGTCCACCCCCCAGAGGCGTGCCACCGCAGCCGGCGCGCTCGTTGCCGCGGCAGCCCTGCTCGCCGTAGGTATACAGACCGGCACCGCGACCGCCGACGCCACCGCGTCGCAGGCACCCAAGGCCGCCCAGGCGAACCCGGGCGCCGCCAACCGCTCACTCAGCGCCTCGGAGCGTGCGACGCTCCTGGCCGATGCCAACTCCACCACCGTGCAGGCCGCCAAGGCCCTCGGCCTCGGCGGTGGCGAGAAGCTCGTCGTCCGCGACGTGGTCCAGGATGCGGACGGCACCACGCACACGACCTACGAGCGCACCTACGACGGACTCCCGGTCCTCGGTGGTGACCTCACCGTCCACGCCAAGGACGGCGTCACCAAGAGCGTCACCAAGGCCACCAACCACGAGATCAAGGTGGCGGACACCAGCGCCACCGTGACCCCGGCGGCCGCCGAGAGCCAGGCCGTCGCCGCCGCAGGCGCCGAGGGCTCCAAGGAGGCCAAGGCCTCCAAGGGCGCCCGCAAGGTGATCTGGGCGGCCGAGGGCGCGCCGGTCCTCGCGTTCGAGACCGTCGTCGGCGGCTTCCAGCACGACGGCACGCCGAACGAGCTCCACGTGGTGACCAACGCCAAGACCGGCGCCAAGATCACCGAGTGGCAGGCCATCGAGACCGGCACCGGCAACACCATGTACAGCGGCCAGGTCACTCTCGGGACCACCCAGTCGGGCAGCACCTGGAACCTGACCGACGCCGCGCGAGGCAACCACAAGACGTACAACCTCAACCGCGGCTCCGGCTCCGGCACCGGCACCCTGTTCTCCGGCCCGGACGACGTCTGGGGCAACGGCACCGCCGCCAACCTGGAGACCGCCGCCGCGGACGCGCACTACGGCGCGGCAGCCACGTGGGACTACTACAAGAACGTGCACGGCCGCAACGGCCTGCGCAACGACGGTGTGGCCCCGTACACCCGGGTCCACTACGGCAACGCCTACGTCAACGCGTTCTGGAGCGACTCCTGCTTCTGCATGACCTACGGCGACGGTGAGGGCAACAACAAGCCGCTCACCTCCACCGACGTGGCCGCGCACGAGATGACCCACGGTCTGACCTCGGTCACCGGCAACATGACCTACAGCGGTGAGCCCGGCGGTCTGAACGAGGCGACCTCCGACATCATGGCGGCGGCCGTCGAGTTCTACGCCAACAACCCGCAGGACATCGGCGACTACCTGGTCGGCGAGAAGATCGACATCAACGGCGACGGCAGCCCGCTGCGCTACATGGACAAGCCGAGCAAGGACGGCTCGTCCAAGGACAGCTGGTACTCGGGCCTCGGCGGCATCGACGTCCACTACTCCTCGGGCCCGGCCAACCACTGGTACTACCTGGCCTCCGAGGGCTCGGGCGCCAAGGTCATCAACGGCGTGAGCTACAACTCGCCGACCGCCGACAACCTGCCCGTCACCGCGATCGGCCGTGACGCCGCCTCGAAGATCTGGTTCCGTGCGCTGACGGTCGGCTACTTCAAGTCGAACACCAACTACGCCGACGCCCGCGTCCAGACCCTGAAGGCCGCGGCCGACCTCTATGGCCAGGGCTCGACCGTCTACAACAACGTCGCCAACGCGTGGGCCGGCATCGCCGTCGGATCCCGCATCTCCAACGGCGTCACGGTCACCCCGATCGCCAACCAGAGCACCGTCACGGGCGGTGCCGTGAGCCTGCAGGTCCAGGCCACCAGCACGAACCCGGGTGCGCTGACCTACTCGGCGACCGGCCTGCCGGCCGGGCTGTCGATCAACGCCTCCAACGGCCTGATCTCGGGCACCGCCACCACCGCGGGCACGTCCAACGTGACCGTCACGGTGCGGGACTCGCAGAACCAGACCGGTACCGCGGCGTTCACCTGGACGGTCGGCACCACGCAGCCGAACGTCTTCGAGAACACCACGGACTACCAGATCGCGGACAACGCGACCGTCGAGTCCCCGATCAACGTGACGCGCACGGGCAACGCCCCGAGCGCCCTCAAGGTGGACGTGAACATCGTCCACACCTACGTCGGTGACCTGGTGGTCGACCTGATCGCCCCCGACGGCAGCGTCTACAACCTGCGCAACCGCACCGGCGGCAGCGCGGACAACATCGTCCAGCAGTTCACCGTGAACGCCTCCTCCGAGGTCGCGAACGGCACCTGGAAGCTCCGTGTCAGGGACGCCGCCAGCCTGGACACCGGTTACATCAACAGCTGGAAGCTCACCTTCTGACCCACCGGGTCAGGGTGAACACCGGCTGAGCAGATAGATCACGGGGCCGCCCGGGAGGAAACCTCCCCGGGCGGCCCTGTCCCATGGGCCCGGGGGCGGCCCGGGGGCCGGGTCAGCCGAGGGCGCGCAGGACGCGGGTGACGAAGTCCTCCTCTTCCTCGTCGTCGCTGTTCTGGTCCTCGTTCTGGCTCTCGTCGCTCGGGTCGGGCAGTTCGGTCTGGTCGGGCTGCTCGGTCTGGCCGGGCTGCTCGATCTGGGCGGGCTGTTCGGTCTGGCCGCTCTCGTCCCCGCTGCCCTGGTCGCCGCGGCCCGGCCACGTGCCGTTGCCGCCGTCGCCGCCCTGGCCGCCGTCGATCGGGGTCTCCTCGCTCTCGTCGTCGCGGCCCTGGTCGCCCCGGCCCGGCCAGGTGCCGTTGCCGCCGTTGCCGCCGTTACCCGCGTCCGCGACCACCGGCTTGAAGTAGACCGAGACGACCTCCACCCGCTTCGCCTTGCCCCCCGGCTTCAGCACCGCCTCCGCCTCGCCCTCGCAGCTGCGGTTGTCGAAGAGGACGGCCAGCGACTCAGTGTCGTTGCGCACCTCGATGGCCGGCTCGTCACGGGAGGTGCGCGTGAGCAGGTAGCAGGTGTCGTTGTCGGCGGGCCGGATCTGCCCGTTGCGCTGGGCGCCGCCCGCGTCGAGGTACGTGTAGTGCAGCGTGCCGAGGGCGCGTTCGCCGTGGTCGTCGGCGAGCGACGGGCCGGCGGTGGGCAGGGCGAGCGCGAGAGCGCCGACGATCACGGCGGCGGTCGAGCGAAGACGCATGGGGGTGTCCGTTCCTCGGGTTCCGCGGATACCGGTCCGGTGGCATCCTCGGGCAGCGTAGGAGCGGGCCACCCCGACAAAACGTTTCAGCAGACCCCGCGCGAGCGTGGTTCACCCATGAGGCCGGGCGGCGCGCACCCGCGCTGCGCCGCCCGGCCCCACCGGGTCAGCGCAGGAGTACGCCGCCCCCCGCGTCCGTATCCACCGGAGCCGCGACCAGTCCCAATTCGGCCGGGGTCGCCAGCAGCGGGTGCGCGGGCAGAATGCGCACCGTGTAGCCGAAGGGTCCCGTCCGGTCGAGCGCGAGCGGGCCCTCGTACACCCAGCGACCCTCCATGTCGGGTCCCGCGGCCGGCTTGAGCGGGAAGCTCCGCCCGTCGCGGATCACGTCCTGCGGATCCACCCGGCCGGCGAACGCGTGCACCTCGACGTCCTCGGGCGCGAGCGCGTCCAGCGCCACCTGCACGCGCAGCGTGAGGGTGGCACCCAGCTCGGCGGTGCCGTTGACCGGCGCCTCGGCCAGCGTCTCCACGTGCTCGACGGAGATCCGCGGCCAGGACGCCCGGACCCGCCCCTTCCACCAGGCGAGGTCCCGCGCCGCCTCGGCGTCGAGGGCCCGGTGGGCGAGCGCGGCCGGCGTGTACAGCCGTTCCACGTACTCCCGGACCATCCGCCCGGCGAGCACCCGCGGCCCCAGCGAGACCAGCGTGCGCCGGACCATCTCGATCCACCGCACCGGCAGCCCGGTGCGCCCGGCCCGGTCGTAGAACCGGGGCGCGACCCGGTTCTCGATCAGCTCGTAGAGGGCACTCGCCTCCAGGTGGTCGCGCCGGTCCTCGTCCGCGCCGAGCCCGTCGGCGGTCGGGATGGCCCAGCCGAAGTCCGGCTCGAACCACTCGTCCCACCAGCCGTCCAGCACGGACAGGTTGAGGCAGCCGTTCAGCGCGGCCTTCATCCCGCTCGTGCCGCAGGCCTCCAGCGGCCGCAGCGGGTTGTTCAGCCAGACGTCGCAGCCCGGGTAGAGCTTCTGCGCCATGGCCATGCCGTAGTCGGGCAGGAAGACGATCCGGTGGCGCACCCGCGGGTCGTCCGCGAACCGCACCAGTTCCTGTACGAGCCGCTTCCCGCCGTCGTCGGCCGGATGCGCCTTGCCCGCGACGACGATCTGCACCGGCCGCTCCGGGTCCAGCAGCAGCCTGCGCAGCCGCTCCGGGTCGCGCAGCATCAGCGTGAGCCTCTTGTACGAGGGCACGCGCCGGGCGAAGCCGATGGTCAGCACGTCGGGGTCGAGAACGCAATCCACCCAGCCCAGTTCGGCCGCGGCCGCCCCGCGCTGGCGCCACGAGGCCCGCAGCCGGTCCCGTACCTCCTGCACCAGCTGCTCGCGCAGCACCCGGCGCAGGTCCCACACGTCCTGGTCGGGGATGTCGGCGACCGCGTCCCAGCGGGGGGAGCCGCCGACCGACAGGGCGTCCTCGGTGCGGCCCGCGCCGATCTGCCGGGCGCCGAGCCGGACCACCTCGGGGGCCACCCAGGTCGGGGCGTGCACCCCGTTGGTCACGGAGGTGATGGGGACGTCCGCCGGGTCGAAGCCGGGCCACAGCCCGGCGAACATCTCCCGGCTGACCGCACCGTGCAGGGTGGACACCCCGTTGGCCCGCTGGGCCAGGCGCAGGCCCATGACGGCCATGTTGAAGACCCCGGGGTCGCCGCCGGGGTAGGTCTCGGCACCCAGTTCCAGGATCCGGTCGACGGGTACACCGGGTAGTTCGCCGCCCTCCCCGAAGTGCCGGGCGACCAGGGCCCGCTCGAAGCGGTCGATCCCGGCCGGGACGGGGGTGTGCGTGGTGAACACGGTTCCGGCGCGCACCGCCTCGACGGCGGCTTCGAAACCGAGGCCCTGCTCCCGCTCCAGTTCCCTTATGCGTTCGAGCCCGAGGAATCCGGCGTGGCCCTCGTTGGTGTGGAAGACCTCGGGATCGGGGTGCCCGGTGATCCGGCAGTACGCGCGCACCGCGCGCACGCCGCCGATGCCCAGCAGCATCTCCTGGAGCAGCCGGTGGTCGCTGCCGCCGCCGTAGAGCCGGTCGGTCACCTCGCGGGCCGGGGCGTCGTTGTCCTCGACGTCGGAGTCCAGGAGCAGCAGCGGCACCCGGCCGACGCGGGCCTGCCAGATGTGGGCGTGCAGGGTGCGTCCGCCGGGCAGGGTCAGCGAGACCCGGGCGGGGGTGCCGTCGTCCTGGCGGAGCAGGCCGAGCGGGAGTTCGTTGGGGTCGAGGACGGGATAGTGCTCCTGCTGCCAGCCGTCGCGCGAGAGCGACTGGCGGAAGTAGCCGTGGCGGTAGAGCAGGCCCACCCCGATGAGCGGGACGCCGAGGTCGCTGGCGGCCTTCAGGTGGTCCCCGGCGAGGATGCCGAGGCCGCCGGAGTACTGGGGCAGGGCGGCGGTGATCCCGAATTCGGGGGAGAAATAGGCGATGGCGGCAGGCAGTTCCGCGCCGTTCTCCTGGCTCTGGTACCACCTCCCGCCGTTCACGTAGTCATCGAGGTCGGCGGCCGCGACGGCGAGCCGCTGCAGGAACCGGCGGTCGGCGGACAGTTCCGCGAGCCGGGCCGCGGAGACGGCGCCGAGCAGCCGGACGGGATCGCCGCCGGCGGCCTGCCAGCCCTCGGGGTCGACGGATTGGAAGAGTTCACGGGTTTCGGCATGCCACGACCAGCGCAGGTTGCGCGCGAGGTCGGTGAGCGGCAGCAGGGGTTCCGGGAGGACGGGGCGCACGGTGAATCGACGGATAGCCTTCACGTGTTCCACCTTCGCAGGGGATTACGGATAGGAGCGGCCGCACCACGCTGTGCACCCGCGCATCACCCCCGGAAGGCTAGCGACGCCCGGGTCTTCCGGCCATGGCGCCTCTCCGGTGTCCCGGCCCGCCGGTGGCCCCGGGCCGCATCGGCCCGGGATCCCGAAAGGTCGCGCAACGCCCCCCGGTACCGCTGCCGGACGCATCGCGGACGGCACGGCCCTGCGTTCGGGCGGCGACCCGGGCAGCGACGGCGCGTACGGGACGGACGGGACGGGTGGGCAGTCCGTGCCGCGTGGGGTCTGCGGAGCGGAGCCCGGCCGGCACCCGGTGTTCTGTTCGCGTGGGACGTGTGCGGACGACGCGGTGCGGTGCCGGGCCGCGCGGAAACTGGCCGGGGATCGCCCTTTCCTGCCGTCCCGCCCGGGACCCTCCGCGTGCGCCGGCGTCCCGGCCGGCCGATCGGAGCCCAGGCGCGCGCCGCAAGCACGCGGACGCCGCCGACGCCTTCGAACAGATCCCTCAATACCCGGGGATCGCTGGTCACTCGCCGCCCTGGCCGGGTCGGGCCGCTGTCTCCCGATGCCGCTCCGCCGACCCTCAGGGCGGGGTCCGCGGGGCCGGTGGGACGGGTGGTTCGAGCCCCGGCCGTGCCCCCTGCCGGCGCCGCCCGCGCCCGTACGTCAGCCGGTCCCGGCCGACTTGGCGCAGCCCGGCCGGATGTCGCCCAGGCCCTGGGCCGTCCCCGTGCCACTACGTACGAGTAGTTAACCGAACACCCGGGTTGGGTGGGGTGATAGTGGGAAGGGCTCCCCGGGTACACGCGTACTCACACGGCGTACACGCACGGCGCACCCGCCCACAAACCCTCTCCCCGCCACCCGAGTGAACGCGGACAGGAGCGGCCATGCCCGCAGCCCAGCCGTCCACGGAGCGGCTAGAAACAGAGCGAACAGAGCGTGCACTACCAGCCGTGATTCCGGCTGGCCTGTTGTCACCGAGCCCTGCGAACTGCCCCCAGGTGATCCCATCATGATCGGTCGCATTCCCGTGCTGGACGTCCGCCCCGCCGTCGACTGCGGCGCCAGACCCGCAAAGGCGGTCGTCGACGAGGTCTTCGAGATCTCCGCCACCGTGTTCCGCGAAGGACACGACGCCGTAGCCGCCCACCTCGTCCTGCGTGATCCGGGCGGGAAGCTGCGGGTTCCCGTGCCGCTGAGCGAGCTCGCCCCCGGCACCGACCGGTGGGGGGCCAAGGTCTCCGTAGAGGTCGAGGGGAGGTGGACGTACACCGTCGAGGCGTGGAGCGATCCGGTGGCCACCTGGCGGGCCCATGCCGCGATCAAGATCCCCGCGGGGATCGATACCGGGCTCATGCTGCTGGAGGGCGCCGAGCTCTACGAGCGGGCCGGGGCCCGGATCCCCAAGCGCGACGGGCGTGAGGCCGTCCTGGCCGCCGCCGCGGCCATGCGCGACGAGGACAGGCCCGCCGCCGAGCGGTACGAGGCCGCCCTCGACCCCGGCGTGGACGCCGCGTTCACCAGGCGCCCGTACCGGGAGCTGGTCACGGCCTCCAAGCCGCTGCCGCTGCTGGTGGAGCGCAAGCGGGCCCTCTTCGGATCCTGGTACGAGATGTTCCCGCGCTCGGAGGGGGCGGTGCTCGAGCCCGACGAGGCCCCCGTCAGCGGGACCTTCCGGACCGCCGCCGAGCGGCTGCCGGCGATCGCCGCGATGGGCTTCGACGTGGTGTACCTGCCGCCCATCCACCCGATCGGGTCCACTTTCCGCAAGGGTCCGAACAACACTCTTTCTGCTGGAAGTTGGGACCCCGGCGTGCCGTGGGCCATCGGCTCCACGGAGGGCGGGCACGATGCGGTCCACCCGGAGCTCGGCACCATCGAGGACTTCGACGCCTTCGTCGGGCGCGCCCGCGAGCTGGGCATGGAGATCGCGCTGGACTTCGCCCTGCAGTGCTCACCCGACCACCCCTGGGTGGAGAAGCACCCGGAGTGGTTCCGCCACCGCGCCGACGGGACGATCGCGTACGCCGAGAACCCGCCGAAGAAGTACCAGGACATCTATCCGATCCACTTCGACACCGACATGGCCGGGATCGTCGAGGAGACCTGCCGGGTCCTGCGGCACTGGATGGACCACGGCGTCCGGATCTTCCGGGTCGACAATCCGCACACCAAGCCGGTCGTTTTCTGGCAGAAGGTGATCGCGGACATCAACAAGTCCGATCCGGACGTGATCTTCCTGGCGGAGGCCTTCACCCGGCCCGCGATGATGCGGGCGCTGGCCGCCATCGGCTTCCAGCAGTCGTACACGTACTTCACCTGGCGCAACACCAAGGCCGAGCTGACCGAGTACCTGACCGAGCTGGCCGCCACCCACTCCGCCTCGGTCATGCGGCCGAACTTCTTCGTCAACACCCCGGACATCCTGCACGAGTACCTGCAGCACGGCGGCCGTCCCGCCTTCGAGGTCCGGGCCGTCCTCGCGGCCACCCTGTCCCCCGCCTGGGGGGTCTACGCCGGCTACGAGCTCTGCGAGAACACCCCGGTGCGGGAGGGCAGCGAGGAGTACCTGAACTCCGAGAAGTACGAGTTCCGGCCACGCGACTGGGCCGCCGCCGACCGCACCGGCACCACCATCGCTCCGCTGATCACCTCGCTCAACCGGCTGCGCCGTCGCAACCCGGCGCTCCAGCAGTTGCGGGACATTCACTTCCACTCGACCGACAACGAACAGGTGATCGCCTATTCGAAGCGCGCCGGAGCCAATTCCGTACTGGTGGTCGTCAACCTCGATCCGCACCACACCCAGGAGGCGACGGTCTCGTTGGACATGCCGGTACTCGGCCTCGACTGGCACGGGTCCCTCGCGGTGCGCGACGAGCTCACCGGCGAGACCTATCACTGGGGCAGGGCGAACTACGTGCGCCTAGAGCCGGGCCGTACGCCCGCGCACGTACTGGCCGCTCTGCGACCGTCCCCGCCCACCGGAGGGTCACCCACCACATGATGATCAACGATCCCGTCCACGACACCTTCGAGGACACCCCCGCCAAGGACCGCGATCCCGACTGGTTCAAGCGGGCGGTCTTCTACGAGGTCCTCGTCCGCTCCTTCCACGACAGCAACGGCGACGGCGTCGGCGACCTCAAGGGGCTCACCAGCAAACTGGACTACCTCCAGTGGCTCGGTGTCGACTGCCTCTGGCTGCCGCCGTTCTTCGCCTCCCCCCTGCGCGACGGGGGATACGACGTCGCCGACTACACCTCCGTGCTCCCCGAGTTCGGCGACCTCGCCGACTTCGTGGAGTTCGTGGACGCCGCGCACACCCGCGGCATGCGGGTGATCATCGACTTCGTCATGAACCACACGAGCGATCAGCACGAGTGGTTCCAGCAGTCGCGCAAGGACCCGGAGGGTCCGTACGGCGACTACTACATGTGGGCCGACAACGACAAGCAGTACCAGGACGCCCGCATCATCTTCGTCGACACCGAGACCTCCAACTGGACGTACGACCCCGTACGCAAGCAGTACTACTGGCACCGCTTCTTCTCCCACCAGCCGGACCTCAACTACGAGAACCCGGCCGTGGTGGAGGAGATCGTCTCGGCCCTGCGCTTCTGGCTCGACCTCGGCATCGACGGCTTCCGCCTCGACGCCGTGCCCTACCTGTACGCCGAGGAGGGCACCAACTGCGAGAACCTGCCCAGAACCCACCAGCTCCTCAAGCGGGTCCGGGCGGAGATCGACACGCACTACCCGGACACCGTGCTGCTCGCCGAGGCCAACCAGTGGCCCGAGGACGTCGTCGACTACTTCGGCGACTACGAGAAGGGCGGGGACGAGTGCCACATGGCGTTCCACTTCCCCGTCATGCCGCGCATCTTCATGGCCGTACGAAGAGAGTCCCGCTACCCGGTCTCCGAAATCCTGGCCAAGACTCCGGCGATCCCGGACCGCTGCCAGTGGGGCATCTTCCTGCGCAACCACGACGAGCTCACCCTCGAAATGGTCACGGACGAAGAGCGCGACTACATGTACGCCGAGTACGCCAAGGACCCGCGGATGCGGGCCAACATCGGCATCCGGCGCCGGCTCGCCCCCCTCCTGGACAACGACCGCAACCAGATGGAGCTGTTCACGGCCCTGCTGCTGTCGCTGCCCGGCTCGCCGGTGCTCTACTACGGCGACGAGATCGGCATGGGCGACAACATCTGGCTGGGCGACCGCGACGGCGTCCGCACGCCGATGCAGTGGACCCCGGACCGCAACGCCGGTTTCTCCTCGTGCGATCCGGGCAGGCTGAACCTGCCGGTCATCATGGACCCGGTCCACGGGTACCAGGTCACCAATGTCGAGGCGGCCATGGCGTCGCCCTCCTCACTGCTGCACTGGACCCGGCGACTGATCGAGATCCGCAAGGCGAACCCGGCCTTCGGACTCGGCTCGTACACCGAACTGCCCTCGTCGAACCCGGCGGTGCTCGCGTTCCTGCGTGAGTACGGGGATGACCTGGTGCTGTGCGTGCACAACTTCTCGCGCTTCGCGCAGCCCACCGAGCTCGATCTGCGGTCGTTCAACGGGCGGGTCCCGGTGGAGCTCACGGGTGACGTGCGCTTCCCGCCGATCGGCGAGTGGCCGTACCTGCTGACCCTGGCGGGCCACGGCTTCTACTGGTTCCGGCTGCGGGCCGAACAGCGCGTCGACAAACGCGCCGAGTAGCAGGCCGAGAACGGGGCGGGCAGCTCGAATGGGTCAATCGCCCGCCCCTGTACGGACCATCCTGACCCGACACTCGCACATGCCGGATAAGCAACTGCCGCGCATCCGGGACACTCTGCGCATTCGTGACGGCCCGGGGAAAGGACGCGACGCCATGTCGGAGGCTGCATCCGCCCGGAGCCGGCTGACGGCCGACCGGGCCGCCGGAATCGCTCCGCTGGAGCCGATGCTGAGGGCCTGGCTCCCCGCACAGCGCTGGTTCGCGGGCAAGGGCCGCACCATCAGCACGCTCAGGACCGTCTCGGCGGCCGAGCTGCTGCCACCGGGATCCACGCCCGGACTGCTCCACCTGCTCCTCGACGTCGACGGGGACTGCTACCAACTGCTCCTGGGCATCCGCCCGTCCCTGCCGCCCGCCCTCGCGCCGACCCTGATCGGCCACGCCGAGGACGGCCCGTACGCGGGCCGGGCGGTCTACGAGGCGCTGGGCGACCCCCGGCTCGCGGCCATGCTGCTGGAGCGGCTGCGCTCCCCCGGGTCCCTCGGGCCGCTGCGCTTCGACCGGGACCCGGCCACGCCGATCCCGGCGGGCCTCACGCCCCGGCCCATCTCCGGGGAGCAGACGAACTCCTCGCTCGTCTACGGAGATTCGTTCATCCTGAAGGTCTTCCGGCGGGTCGGGCCCGGGATCAACCCGGACCTGGAGCTACCCAGGGCGCTGGCCGCCGCCGGCTGCGCCCGGGTCCCGGCGCCCGTGGCCTGGTACGAGGCCGTGCCGCCCGGCAGCGAACCGCTGACCCTGGGCGTGCTCCAGCCGTACCTGCGCGGATCCGACGACGGCTGGCAGCTGGCGCTGCGCCGGCTCGGCTCCGGGGCCGACTTCACCGCCGAGGCGCACGCGCTGGGCCGGGCCACCGCCGAGGTGCACAGCGCGCTGGCGTCGGCGCTGCCCACGGTGGCGCTCGGCCCGGAGCAGACCGCCCGGCTCGCCGCGGGCATGACGGCGCGGCTGGCCGCCACCGCCCGGGAAGTAGCTGCGCTGCGGCCCTACGAGGCGGGGCTGCGGGGCGCCTTCGACGCGCTGGCCGCCTCCCGGGGCGCGGGCGTGCCCGCCCAGCGGATCCACGGGGACCTCCATCTGGGTCAGACCCTGCGCACCCTCGACGGCAGCTGGTCGTTGATCGACTTCGAGGGTGAGCCGGCCCGGCCGCTGGCCGACCGGCGCCGTCCCGAACCGGCGGTGCGCGACATCGCCGGGATACTGCGCTCCTTCGACTACGCCGCCCGCTCGCACCGGCCGTTCGCCCCGGCCTGGGCGGACGACTGCCGGGCCGCCTTCTGCGAGGGCTACGCCCGCACCACCGGCCGGGATCCCCGCGAGGACCCCGTGCTGCTGCGCGCGTACGAGACCGACAAGGCGGTGTACGAGGCCCGTTACGAGTCCCGGCACCGTCCCGACTGGCTGCACGTCCCGATGGCCGCGATCCGGCGGCTCTCGGAGCCCGTACGGCCCGCCCACCGCGTACCGCCGACCCCGCCCGCCCCCGGCTCCATCTCCCCGCACCCCCACCCGAAGCCCCCGAGGAGGCCGCTCGCGTGAGCGCCGCACGACAGCCGTCACCGACCGTCCGCGACGAAGCCGAACCCGCCCCGGCGGCGGTGAAGAAGGCCCGCGCTCCCCGGGCCCGGCGCGCCGCCCCTCCGCACGGCGTCCGGCAGGCACCCGCGCTCGGGGCCGAGGAACGGGCCCGGCTGCTGGAGGGCCGCCACCACGATCCGCACGCGGTGCTGGGGGCCCGCGCCCAGCGGGGCGGGGTGGCCTTCCGGGTGCTGCGCCCCCACGCCAAGGCGGTCACCATCCTGGCCAAGGGGCTGCGGGCCGAACTGTTCGAGGAGGGCGACGGCCTGTTCTCGGCGCTGCTGCCGCTGGCCGGTGTGCCGGAGTACCGGCTGCTGGTCACGTACGACAGCGACGAGATCGAGGTCCAGGACCCGTACCGGTTCCTGCCCGCCCTCGGCGAGCTGGACCTGCACCTGATCGGCGAGGGCCGCCACGAGCAGCTGTGGACGGCGCTCGGCGCCCAGCCGATGGAGCACCAGGGCGTCGCCGGGACCCGGTTCACGGTGTGGGCGCCGAACGCCCAGGGGGTCCGGGTCAGCGGGGACTTCTCGTACTGGGACGCCGTCGCCTACCCGATGCGCTCGCTCGGGTCGACGGGCGTGTGGGAGCTGTTCCTGCCCGGGGTGGGCACCGGAACGCTCTACAAGTACGACATCACCCGCCCCGACGGCAGCCACACCCTGCGCGCCGACCCGATGGCCCGGTCCGCGGAGGTCCCGCCGGCGAACGCCTCGGTGGTCACCGCCTCCCGGTACGAGTGGCAGGACGCGGCGTGGATGGCCGAGCGCGGCGCCCGTCCCCCGCACCAGGCCCCCTTCTCGGTGTACGAGGTGCACCTGGCGTCCTGGCGGCCGGGGCTCTCCTACCGGCAGCTCGCCGAGCAGCTTCCCGCGTACGTCAAGGAACTGGGCTTCACGCACGTGGAGCTGATGCCGGTCGCCGAGCACCCCTTCGGCGGCTCGTGGGGCTACCAGGTCACCGGCTTCTACGCGCCGACCTCGCGGATGGGCACCCCGGACGACTTCCGCTTCCTCGTGGACGCGCTGCACGGGGCCGGGATCGGGGTGATCGTCGACTGGGTCCCCGCGCACTTCCCGCGCGACGACTGGGCCCTCGCGGAGTTCGACGGGCGGCCGCTGTACGAGCACCACGACCCGCGCCGGGCCGCGCACCCGGACTGGGGGACGCTGGAGTTCGACTACGGCCGCAAGGAGGTCCGCAACTTCCTCGTCGCCAATGCCGTGTACTGGTGCGAGGAGTTCCACGTGGACGGCCTGCGCGTGGACGCGGTGGCCTCGATGCTCTACCTCGACTACTCGCGCGCCGAGGGCGAATGGGCGCCCAACGAGCACGGTGGCCGGGAGAACCCGGACGCGGTCGCCTTCCTCCAGGAGATGAACGCGACCGTCTACCGGCGCTGCCCGGGGGTCCTGACGATCGCGGAGGAGTCCACGGCCTGGACGGGCGTGACCCGGCCCACGGACTCGGGCGGGCTCGGCTTCGGCCTGAAGTGGAACATGGGCTGGATGCACGACACCCTGCGCTACATGTCGAAGGAGCCGGTGCACCGCAAGTACCACCACCACGACATGACCTTCGGGATGATCTACGCCTTCAGCGAGAACTACGTGCTGCCGATCTCGCACGACGAGGTGGTGCACGGCAAGGGTTCGCTGGTGTCGAGGATGCCCGGGGCCGACTGGTGGCAGCGGCGGGCTTCGCACCGGGCCTACCTGGGCTTCATGTGGGCCCACCCGGGCAAGCAACTGCTCTTCATGGGGCAGGAGTTCGCGCAGGGCTCGGAGTGGTCGGAGGCGCACGGGCCGGACTGGTGGCTGCTGGACTCCTCCTACTCGGCGGCCGGCGACCACCGCGGCGTACGGGACCTGGTGCGCGACCTGAACCGTACGTACGCGGCGGCGCCCGCCCTCTGGGAGCGGGACACTGCGGCGGAGGGCTTCGCCTGGGTGGAGGCGGACGCCGCGGAGGACAACGTCTTCGCGTTCCTGCGGTACGCGCAGGACGGCTCGCCGCTGCTGGCGGTGTCGAACTTCTCGCCCGTGGTCCGGCACGGCTACCGGATCGGGGTGCCGGAGGAGGTGCCGCTGTGGCAGGAGGTGCTCAACACCGACCTGGAGGTGTACGGCGGCAGCGGCATCCACCACACGCAGCCGCTGCGGCCGGAGCCGGTGCAGGCGCAGGGCCGCCCGGCGAGCCTGCGCCTGACCCTCCCGCCGCTGGCGACGGTCTGGTTCCGGCCGCAGGGCTGAGGCCCCGGGTCGGGGCCACGGCCTGAGCCCGGGGTTCAGGCCGTGGCCAGCTGCTCCTCCAGTTCCTGGAGCAGCCGGCGCTTGGCCCGGGCCCCGACCATCTGCTGGACGGGCTCGCCGTCGCGGAAGACGAGCAGGGTGGGCATGGACAGCACCCCGTACCGGGTGACGGCCCCGGGGTTGCTGTCCGCGTCGATCTGCACGACCTTGAGGCGGTCGGCCTCCTCGGCGGCTATCGAGGAGAGCACGGGGGCGAGCTGGCGGCAGGGGCCGCACCAGTCCGCCGTGAACTCCACGAGGACGGGCCGCCCCCGCTCCCCCAGTACCTCGGCCTCGAAGTCCGCGTCCGTCACCTGTGCCACGCCATGGGCCTTCATGTCACCGTCCCTCTCGTTCGTCCGGTCATCCGGTCATCTCGCACTTCGGCACGGCGGCTTCGCCGGCCGCCCGCTCCGCGTCGGCCAACTGCCGCCCGAGCTGCTCGCGTACATCGGCCAGCTGGCCGATGAGGCCGTCCAGCTCGGAGAGCTTGCGCCGGTAGACGGCGAGCGAGGCGGGGCAGGAGTCCCCGGCCGGGTGGCCGGCCCGCAGGCAGTCCACGAAGGGCCGGGTCTCCTCCAGCTCGAAGCCGAAGTCCTGGAGCGTGCGGATCTGGCTCAGCAGCCGCAGGTCGTCCTCGTCGTAGGTCCGGTAGCCGTTGTCGGCCCGCCGCACGGGGAGCAGCCCCCGCGACTCGTAGTACCTCAGCGTCCGGGTGCTGGTCCCGGCCCGCTCCGCCAGTTCGCCGATGCGCATGGCAGGACCGTATGCCTTGACGCCGACGTCAAGGCAAGGGCCCTCGCCACCCCCGTGGGCGAGGGCCCCTGAACGGATCACGCACGGGAAGGATGGCGGGTTCACTTGGTGGGGAGGATGTGAAGGGTCTTGCGTCGACGGGCGTTGGCTGAAACCGTACGTACGGAAAGGATCTACGGGGTCACCGGTTACCGGACGGTCGCACAGAAACCCGACGAAAGCCCTTAACTTCATAGGACGTTCCTACGAGGTATGGGCTTGTTTGTTTGGTCTGTAGGCGCCACAGCCTGGCCACTTCTACGGTGTGCGGTGTGCACTCCAGCCCGCCTTTCAATGCCCCCGCCGCGCGTCGCCTGCGCGCGGCCCTGGGCATGGCTCCCGGTCATGTCGTCTACGGCCTGCGCGCCCAGTACGGACTCGTCGTCGCGTCCGAGACCGTGATGGCCTGGGAGCGTGGCGAGATATCACCTTCCTCCGCCGAGCTCACGGCCCTCGCGGGTGTCCTGTGGTGTTCCCCCGCGGAGCTCCTCTCCGAACCGGTCACCCTGCGGGAGCACCGCGTCGCCCGGGGCCTCGCGGCGGACGACCTGGCCCGGCGGATCGGCCTGGAGACGAGCTCGTACCAGAAGATGGAGGACACCGGCCGCTGGAAGGGCAACGAGCGGCAGTCCGCCGCACTCGCCTCGGTGCTGAGCCTGACGCTGGCCCAGTTCGTGACGGCGACCGGCAAGCACGAGGAGCTGGCGGAACTGCTGCGCAGCGCGGTCACCACGCGCTGGCAGGCGTATGTGAAACCGCTGGGCAAGCTGCTGCCGATCCCCAAGCACCACCTGGAGCGGGTACTGGAGCAGCTGCACGGGGACTACCAGTCGCGGATGGTGGCGACCCTGAGCTGGGGCGGCGGCCAGGGCGAGGCCGGAAGCGGGGACGCCGGCCGCGAGTTCCTCGCCGAGATCGTGGACCGGTTCTGGTACCTCGCGGGCGGTAGGGCCTAAGTACTCCGCGCCCCGTCGGGCAGGCCGGCGCCGCAGCGGGCGCAGAAGCGGGCGTCGCGGTCGGCGGCCGGGCGTCCGCACGCGTCGCAGACGAGGTGCAGCAGGCAGGCCGGCCCGCCGGCGAGGTCCGGTCGCGCGCCGCGGCGGGGGCCGTTCGGCCGGTGGATCGAGGCCGAAGGTCCCGTCCGGGCGCGCCTAGAAGACCGACTCGGCCTCGTACATGCGGTTTTCGGGGACGGTCTTGAGCTCGGTGACCGCATGGGCGAGCGGGGCCATCACGATCTCGGTGCCGCGCAGGGCCGTCATATTGCCGAATTCGCCGCGGTGGACGGCCTCCACGGCGTGCCATCCGAAGCGGGTCGCGAGCACGCGGTCGTAGGCGGTGGGGGTGCCGCCGCGCTGGACGTGGCCGAGGATGACCGGGCGGGCCTCCTTGCCGAGGCGGTGTTCCAGTTCGATCGCGAGGCGGTTGCCGATGCCGGCGAAGCGCTCGTGACCGTACTGGTCGATCGCGCCCTTCTCGTACGGCATGGAGCCCTCGGCCGGGTGCGCGCCCTCGGCGACGCAGATCACGGCGAACTTCTTGCCGCGGGCGAATCGCTCCTCCACCATCTTCACCAGGGCGTCCACCTCGAACCGGCGTTCCGGGAGGCAGATCCCGTGCGCGCCGCCGGCCATACCGGACTCCAGCGCGATCCAGCCCGCGTGGCGGCCCATGACCTCGACGACCATCACGCGCTGGTGCGATTCGGCGGTGGTCTTGAGGCGGTCGATGGCCTCGGTGGCGACCATGACGGCGGTGTCGAAGCCGAAGGTGCGGTCCGTGGAGGAGATGTCGTTGTCGATGGTCTTCGGTACGCCGACGACGGGCATCCCGGCGTCCGACAGCATCCGGGAGGCGGTCAGGGTGCCCTCGCCGCCGATCGGGATGAGAGCGTCGAGGCCGTAGCGCTCCGCCAGCTCCTGCGCGTTCTCGGCGGCTTCGTGGAGTCGGGCGCGCTCCATGCGCGCCGAGCCGAGAATCGTTCCGCCGCGGGCGAGGATGCCGCTGACGGCATTGATGTCGAGGGGGCGGAAGTTGCCGTCGAGGAGGCCCTTGAAGCCGTCCTCGAAACCGATGACCTCGTCTCCGTGCCCGACCACGGCACGGTGTACGACCGACCTGATGACAGCGTTGAGGCCCGGACAGTCGCCGCCTGCGGTGAGAACTCCGATACGCATCGTGCTGTGTCTCCTGCCGTACATATGAAGGGCGTAATGGTGAAGCCTGTCCGATTGTTCCACGGGCCCGGGGTGCCGCGCGTTTTCGGCAGCTCCGCCGGGAAGGCCTTTCGGCCCTCCCGGCCAGGCCTTTTTCCGGGGGGCGCCCTAGCCATTGGCAGAGGTATTGTCAAGAGGTCAAGCCATACCAAACGGACATCCACAGCAGGGGACGGAGAGCGGGCGTGACGCGCAGCGTGTACGTGACCGGGATCGAGCGGGGGGACGGCCGACAGGTCGTCGAGCTGGGGATCATGGAACTGCTGACCCGGCAGACGGGCCGGGTGGGCGTCTACCGTCCGCTCCTGCACGACGCACCGGACCGGCTCTTCGACCTCCTCAAGGCCCGCTACCGGATCGAGCAGGACCCCTCGACGGCCTACGGGATGTCCTACCAGGAGGCCTCGGCGATCCTGGCCGAGAAGGGCACCGACGAGCTGGTCTCCCGCCTGGTCGACCTCTACCACCGGGTGGCCCGCGACTACGAGGTCATGCTCGTCCTCGGCACCGACTACGCGGACACCAACCTCCCCGACGAGCTGGCGCTCAACGCCCGCCTCGCCAACGAGCTGGGCGCGGTCGTCGTCCCGGTCGTCGGCGGCACCAGGCACGCGGCCGAGGCCGTGCGCGCAGAGGCCCGCAACGCCTACCGCGCCTACGAGACCCTGGGCTGCCACGTCGTCGCGATGGCCGTCAACCGGGTGGCCGCGGAGGACCGCGACCTCATAGCCGAGCGGCTGGCCGCCCGGCTGCCCGTGCCCTGCTACGTGCTGCCGGACGACAAGTCGCTCTCCGCCCCGACGGTCGCCCAGATCACCCGGGCGCTCGGCGGTGAGGTGCTCCTCGGCGACGAGGCCGGGCTGGCCCGCGACGCCCTGGACTTCGTCTTCGGCGGCGCGATGCTGCCGAACTTCCTGAACGCCCTGACCCCGGGCTGCCTGGTCGTGACCCCGGGAGACCGCTCCGACCTGGTCATCGGCGCGCTGGCCGCGCACACCTCGGGCACCCCGCCGATCGCCGGTGTGCTGCTCACCCTGAACGAGCGCCCGGGCCAGGACATCCTGACGCTGGCCTCGAAGCTGGCGCCGGGCACGCCCGTGGTGTCGGTGGCCGGCAACAGCTTCCCGACCGCCGCCGAACTCTTCTCGCTGCAGAGCCGGTTGAACTCCGCGACCCCGCGCAAGCTGGAGACCGCGCTCGGCCTGTTCGAGCGGCACGTGGACACCGGCGAGCTGCGCGACCTGCTGTCGGTGGCCCGCTCGGAGCGCGTCACCCCGATGATGTTCGAGCACGAGCTGCTGGAGCGGGCCCGCTCGGAGCGCCGCCGCGTCGTGCTGCCCGAGGGCACCGAGGAGCGGGTCCTGCGGGCCGCGGACGTGGTGCTGCGCCGGGGGGTCTGCGACCTGACCCTGCTGGGCGAGGAACAGGCGATCCTGAAGAAGGCCGGCGACCTCGGCCTCGACATCTCGGGCGCTCAGCTCATCGACCCGGCGACCTCCCCGCTGCGGGAGACCTTCGCCGAGTACTACGCCCGGGTCCGCGCCCACAAGGGGATGACCGTCGAGCTGGCGGGCGATGTGGTCACCGACGTCAACTACTTCGGCACCCTGATGGTCCAGCGCGGGCTGGCCGACGGCATGGTCTCCGGTTCGGTGCACTCCACCGCGGCGACCATCCGCCCGGCCTTCGAGATCATCAAGACGAAGCCGGAGGCGTCCATCGTCTCCTCGGTCTTCTTCATGTGCCTGGCCGACCGGGTCCTCGTCTACGGCGACTGCGCCGTCAACCCGGACCCGAACGCCGAGCAGCTCGCCGACATCGCCGTCCAGTCGGCCGCCACCGCGGCCGCCTTCGGCGTCGAGCCGCGGATCGCGATGCTCTCGTACTCGACCGGGACCTCCGGCAGCGGCGCGGACGTCGACAAGGTCCGCAAGGCCACCGAGCTGATCCGCGCGCAGCGCCCGGACCTGGCCGTCGAGGGGCCGATCCAGTACGACGCGGCCGTGGAGCCCTCGGTCGCCGCGACCAAGCTGCCGGGGTCCGCGGTGGCCGGCCGCGCGACGGTGCTGATCTTCCCCGACCTCAACACGGGCAACAACACGTACAAGGCCGTGCAGCGTTCGGCGGGCGCCGTCGCGGTCGGCCCGGTGCTCCAGGGTCTGCGCAAGCCGGTCAACGACCTCTCGCGCGGCGCACTCGTGCAGGACATCGTCACCACCGTGGCCATCACCGCGATCCAGGCGCAGGGCGCGCCGGCGCCCACCGCCTGACCCCCTCCCACTCACCGCCCGCGACAAGGAAAGACCTCCACCGTGACCGCATCGCGCATCCTCGTCCTCAACTCCGGCTCCTCGTCGCTCAAGTACCAGCTCCTCGACATGGCGGACCGCTCCCGGCTCGCGTCCGGACTGGTGGAGCGCATCGGCGAGGAGACCTCCCGGCTGGTGCACGAGCCGCTCACCGGTCCCGGCGCCGCGGGCGGCAGGCGCGAGCAGCTCGGCCCGATCGCGGACCACGGGGCGGCGCTGAAGGCAGTGGCCGCGGAGCTCGCCGCCGACGGGATGGGCCTGGACTCCCCCGAACTGGCCGCGGTGGGCCACCGGGTGGTGCACGGCGGGACGCGGTTCACCCGGCCGACACTGATCGACGACGAGGTCCTGGCGGAGATCCGCAAGCTGATCCCGCTGGCCCCGCTGCACAACCCGGCGAACGTGACGGGCATCGAGGTGGCGCGCTCGCTGCGCGCGGACCTCCCGCAGGTCGCCGTCTTCGACACGGCCTTCCACTCGACGATGCCGGAGTACGTGGCGCAGTACGCCATCGACGCCGCCACCGCCGAGGCGTACTCCATCCGGCGGTACGGCTTCCACGGCACCTCGCACGCCTACGTCTCCCGGGCGACGGCCCGGCTGCTCGGCAGGCCGGTGGAGGAGGTGAACGTGATCGTGCTGCACCTGGGCAACGGCGCCTCCGCGTCGGCCGTGCGGGGCGGGGTGTGCGTGGAGACGTCGATGGGCCTGAGCCCACTGGAGGGGCTGGTGATGGGCACCCGTTCGGGCGATGTCGATCCGGCGGTCGTCTTCCACCTGGCGCGGGTGGGCGGCTTCTCGGTGGATGAGATCGATTCGCTCCTGAACAAGAAGAGCGGTCTGCTGGGCATGTGCGGCGACAACGACATGCGCGAGGTGCTCCGGCGGGCGGGCGAGGGCGACGAGGCGGCGAGCCTCGCCTTCGCCACGTACATCCACCGGCTGAAGAAGTACATCGGGGCCTACTGCGCGGTGCTCGGGCGGGTGGACGCGGTGACTTTCACGGCCGGGGTCGGCGAGAACGCCCACCAGGTGCGCGAAGCCGCGCTGGACGGCCTGGCCGAGCTGGGCCTGGCGCTGGACCTGGAAGCCAATGCCGTGCGCTCCGGCGAGCCGCGACTGGTCTCGGCGCAGTACTCCCGTGTGGCGGTGGCGGTGGTCCCGACGGATGAGGAACTGGAGATCGCCACCCAGGCGTATGCGCTGGTTACCCACTAGTCACTTGGACTTTCCGCCAGACGGAATATTCCGCTACGAAACAAACCGATAGGATCCAGTCATGCGCCGTTCCAAAATTGTCTGCACGCTGGGCCCCGCCGTCGACTCGTATGAGCAGCTGAAAGCGCTCATCGAGGCAGGTATGAACGTGGCCCGATTCAACTTCAGCCACGGGTCCCAGGCAGAACACCAGGAGCGGTACGACCGCGTCCGGCAGGTCTCCGAGGACACCGGGCGCGCCGTCGGCGTCCTCGCCGACCTCCAGGGCCCGAAGATCCGTCTGGAGACCTTCGCCGAGGGTCCCGTAGAGCTGGTGCGCGGTGACGAGTTCACCATCACCACCGAGGACGTCCCGGGCGACAAATCCATCTGCGGCACCACCTACAAGGGCCTCCCGGGCGACGTCGCCAAGGGTGACCAGATCCTGATCAACGACGGCAACGTCGAGCTCCGGGTGACCGAGGTCGAGGGCCCGCGGGTCAGGACCATCGTCATCGAGGGCGGTGTCATCTCGGACCACAAGGGCATCAACCTGCCGGGTGCCGCCGTGAACGTCCCCGCCCTGTCGGAGAAGGACGTCGACGACCTCCGGTTCGCCCTGCGGATGGGCTGCGACATGGTCGCCCTGTCCTTCGTCCGTGACGCGGGCGACGTCAAGGACGTCCACAAGGTGATGGACGAGGAGGGCCGCCGGGTCCCCGTCATCGCCAAGGTCGAGAAGCCGCAGGCCGTCGAGAACATGGCGGCCGTGGTCGACGCCTTCGACGCGGTCATGGTGGCCCGTGGCGACCTGGCCGTCGAGTACCCGCTCGAGAAGGTCCCGATGGTCCAGAAGCGGCTCATCGAGATGTGCCGCCGCAACGCCAAGCCGGTGATCGTCGCGACCCAGATGATGGAGTCGATGATCACCAACTCCCGCCCGACGCGCGCGGAGGCGTCCGACGTCGCCAACGCGATCCTCGACGGCGCGGACGCGGTCATGCTGTCGGCCGAGTCCTCGGTCGGCGCCTACCCGATCGAGACCGTCAAGACGATGTCGAAGATCGTCACGGCGGCCGAGGAGGAGCTCCTGTCCAAGGGCCTCCAGCCGCTGGTCCCGGGCAAGAAGCCGCGCACCCAGGGCGGCTCCGTCGCCCGTGCGGCGTGCGAGATCGCGGACTTCCTCGACGGCCAGGCGCTCATCGCGTTCACCCAGTCCGGGGACACCGCCCGCCGCCTGTCGCGGTACCGCGTGACCCAGCCGATCCTGGCCTTCACCACGGACGTCAACACCCGCAACCAGCTCACGCTCAGCTGGGGCGTCGACTCCTACATCGTCCCGCACGTGGACACCACCGACGCGATGGTCGACCTGGTGGACGGCGAGCTGCTCAAGCTGAACCGCTACAACCAGGGCGACACCATGGTCATCACCGCCGGCTCGCCCCCCGGTGTCCCGGGCACCACCAACATGGTCCGGGTCCACCACCTGGGCGGCGACACCGCCTGACGCACCACCTCTGCCGCACAGAGCCCGAGGGCGGCGCCCCGGTCCTTCTCAGGATCGGGGCGCCGCCCTCGGTGTATTGCGCTGCGCTGCCGCTACTCCCCGCCGGGGTCGATCTCCCGGCCCGTGGAGTCCCAGACCCGCATGAATCCGTCGCCCTCCTGGGTCAGGATCATGACGCCGCCCACGAGGTGGACCGAGCTCGGCGTCTCGGACTCGGCGAATTCGACGTCGATCCAGTCGCCCGGAGCGAGGAAGCACTCACCTCCGATGATCTCGAAGCGGACCTTCAGCGGCTCGCGCTCGTCCGCGTAGAAACGGGTTCTCATGGCACATCGTCCCAGTGCTGGAGGAGCCAGTCCATCAGGTCGGCCCGGGGGCCGGCGCTCTTGTTGCCCGACGGATTGGCGGTCGGACGGTACGGCCGGAGCCGGTGGACCTCGGCGTACCCGTCGCGCACCGTGGTGATCTCGGCCCTGCTGAACTCCTTCTTCACCTCGGCGAGCTGCTTGAGGTTCATCATCTCGTAGGCGCCGTCGGCGTTGACCGAACCCTTGCCGGTGGTGTTGTTCCAGAGCTTGCGGCCCAGCGCCTTGTGCACCCGTGCGGCGAAGGGGGGCCGGGTTACCGGTGCCCTTGAACAGCCACAGTGCGCCCGCGGTATCGGCGGCGATCAGGTCGGTCTTCCCGTCGCCGTCGGTGTCGCCCCACCCGGTGCCGATCCTCATCCGGGCGGCGAGGGTGCCGTCGGACCTGCCCTGGTACAGCCGGACGGCCCGCCCCCGGTCAGGGGGACGGGCCGTCCGGGTGTCGTCGGAGCAGGTGTTACTCCGGCGGGCCGATGTAGTTCTTGAGGCCCGGGACCGTGAGGGTGCCGCCGAACTGGCCGGCCTGGACGACCTTGACGTTCGTGAAGAACGCGAACGGGACGTTCAGGGGCGGCGGGCTGTTCGGGGTGAACTCGATCGGGATCAGACCGAACAGGTTCCCCTTGAGGCTCTCGGTGTACATCGTCACCGTGCCGCCGCGGATCTTGGACGTGGAGCCCGGACGCGACTTCAGGTGGGCGACGTTCCCCGACGTTCCGACCGTCTGGTACAGGTCCTTGATGTCCAGCGAGTCCGCGGTGAACTTCAGGACCTTCTTGGTCTTGCCGCCGGCCGTCTTCACCTCGACGATGCCGTGGTAGTCCAGGCCGTAGAGGGTCAGCAGGGAGCTGTCGAGGTACCAGGGCTCGTCGGGCAGGAGCGGGACACCCTGCTCCAGCTCGGCGTCGGCCAGGGCCTTGGCGTCGTGGGTCGGGCACGGGAAGGGCTGCTTCCCGTCCTTGTCCTTGCCGTCCTCAGCCTTGTCCTTGTCCTTGTCGGCCTTGTCCTCGCCCGTCTCGTCCTTGGGGTCCTTCTCGGTCTTCTTGACCTCGTCGGACAGGTCCTTGACGTCGACGCCGGCCTTCTTCGCCGCTTCGCGGATCGCGTCCGCGGCGGGGTCGGGAGTCGGGGTCGCCTTGGGGGTCGTGGACGGCGTGGGAGTCGGGTTCGCCTTCTCCTTCGCGTCCTTGAGAGGCCTGCCGAGCTCGTCGACCAGGTCCCCCAGCGCGTCGCCGACACCCAGCGGGTCCAGCGGGTTCGTGGACTTGGTCGGGTCCGGAGCCGGCGTCGTGGCAGGGGCCTTCTCGTTCGTCACCGGGGGCTTGGTCGCCGACGGGGAGGTGCTCGGCTTCGCCTGCGCGGACGCCGACGCGGACGGAGAGGGCGTCGCACTGGGCGACGTACTCGGCGACGGCGTCTTCGAGGGCGTGGGCGACGGGGACTTCGACTCGGTCTCCGCAGGTTCGTCGGACCGCGTCACACACGGTCCGGGCGCGAAGGGAATCTCCTTGTCGTCGGCCACGGCCAGCTTCGGCGCCATGCCCATCCCGACGAACACGGCCGTCGGCATCGCCGCGAGCGCCATCGTCTTGCCGACGGGTATCTGGATCTTGTTCAGCAGCGACTTCCTGGGCGCCGCGTGGCGCGGCCCCTTCACTACACGGGACTCTGCGCCAGGGGCCACGCCCCGCTGCGTCTCGTCACCCCGCACTGTTCCTCCCGCCATCGGCGTGGGCAGTCGTCTCGCTCGCGTGTGCCGTTTCCGTCCCACGGGGACCAGGAATGCCCTGGAGACCCATGTCCGCCGTCGCCTCGGCCTTGCTCAGGCCGACCACGCCCGGTCGCTGCGCGTCCCTCGACCCCTCGCCTTCCTCGGCCGGCTGACCCGGCGCCCAGGCCAGGGCGAGAGCGCCGCCGACCATGGAGAGGGTGAAGCCGATGAAGAAGCCACCGAGGTTGGACACCGGGATCGAGACCAGGGCCAGCAGGATCGCGGCCACGCCGGCGAAGACGCGGATGGTCTCCTGGAACCAGAGGGCCAGGCCCAGCGTGATCAGCAGTACACCGATGATCAGTGCACCGGCGCCACCGGTGGTGGCCATCGCGAGACTGACGTTGCCCAGCCGGAGGTCCGCGTAGGGGAAGTATGCGATCGGAATGCCACCGAGGAGCGTGAACAACCCGGCCCAGAAGGGACGGCGGCCACTCCATGCATGGAAGTGGTAGTACACCGCGGTGGGCCAGGCGTCGTCTTCTGCGCGAACGTAAACCGGGGCCTGGGGGTTCATGGACAACAGCTCCCTGGAAACGGTGGTACGGAGAAATCTGTGGAGCCCGGACGGGCGGGGGACGACGGCTGCCGCCACCCGCCCGGCCGGTCGGACACGGGGACTGATCAGTCCTTGATGTCCTGGTAGCACGGCTGGTCGCCGCCGAGCAGGCGCAGCTTCAGGTTGGGAAGCTTGAACGTGCCCGCCGTGGTCGCCCAGGCCTTCTGCTTCACGTCCCTGAGCACGGCCCGGTCCGCGCGCTGTGAGAACGCGTAGGGACTGGCGACCGTACCGGCCTGCGGCTTGGTCTTGTGGCTCGGGTCACCGACCGCGACACCGATGTCGAGGTTCTCGAACTCGGCGTCGGTGTCGAGCTCGGCCACATCCAGGTAGATGTTGGTCGCCTCGGCCGCCTTGCCCTTGTGACCCGTCCTCAGCTGGAGCGTCACGGCGCCCAGCGGAGTCGGGGTGACCAGGGACTGGCACATGTTGGTGATCTTGGCGTTGCTGAACCCGGAGATGGTGACCGGGTGGTGCTGGGCGTTGCCCTTGAGGTCGTGACCCTCGGCGATACCGCCGTACTGAATGAGGTTCCGACCGTCGAGCTCGTCGGCCGAGACCTTGAAGTCCTGGCCGGAGACGCTGAACGACGCCGCGAGGGCACCCTGCGCCAGACCCACACCGACCGCGGCCGTGGCCGCGATGCTCGGCACCATGACGAGCGCGAAGCGCTTCCATCTGGTCCCGCCACGAACCTGAGAACTCATTTCGTTCCTCCTTCTCGGACGTACATCTCCGGTCCGGGCCGTACCCGTCCTGGGATGGGAGAAGTGCTACGTCCTCGGGAAGGAGCGCAGGCGGCCGGGCCGCGGCTGTGCCACGTCCGATACACCGGCGATCACCCCCGAGCGACAACCACTGGGCCACGCGTTCGCGCAACCTGAGGACAGGCCCCGCCGGTGTGGCAGAGACCCCCCTGTCCCACGGCCGGTGCCACTGCCACAGGCCGGCTCGGTGGGGACCCTTCACCGCGGCTCCGAGTGAGCGGCTCTGCGGGAAGGACCGAGCGTCGCCGATCGTGGTCCATTACAGGCCGGGGCACAAGGGGGTTCGTTACTGGCGGGTAACGGCCAGATAACCTGAGTACGACCCGCCGCCGTCGGGCAGCAACACAGGGTGTTACCCAGGGCCACGACAGAACGGATGATTGCCGAACACACCGGACAGTTCACGGGGTTCGATTTACTGCGAGTAACAGCGGCCGCGATTCCCAAGTTTTGGCAAAGTGCGGCCGCTGTTCATCTATGTGTCAACAAATCGCCGGTGGCCCGGCGGTGCACGGCGAACCCGCCGCGGCATGCCCCGAGCGGCCCGGAAGCCGGTCCGGAGCCGGTCTAGAAGAGCACCCGCGCGAGCGCCGTACGCGCCGCCGACACCCGCGGATCGTCCGCGCCGATGACCTCGAACAGCTCAAGCAGCCGAAGCCGCACGGCGTTCCGATCCTCACCGAACGTGACCCGGACGGTGTCCACCAGGCGCCCGAAGGCGTCCTCCACGTGACCGCCGACCAGGTCGAGGTCGGCCGCGGCGATCTGCGCCGCCGGGTCGCGCGGGTTCTCGGCGGCCGCGGTGCGCACCGCCTGCGGGTCCATGTGCTGGACCCTGGCGAGGAGCTCGGCCTGGGCCAGACCCAGCTCGGCCTCGATATTGCCCGGGTCGTCCGCAAGTACGTTCTTGTAGGCCTGGACCGCGCCGCCCAGGTCACCGGCGTCCAGCGCGACGACGGCTGCCTCCAGCAGCGCGTCGTACGGGCCCTCCGGGATCTCGTCGGCGGCCGGGGCGGCCTCGGCCGCACCCTCCGCGTTCGGGTCCACCTCGATGCCGATGATCCCGAAGCGGTCCTCGGCGACCTGGACCAGCTGGGCGAGGGTGTCGCGGATCTGCTCCTCGGGTGCCACGCCCTGGAACAGCGGCAGCACCTGACCGGCGACCACGGCGAAGACGGCCGGGATGCCCTGGATCTGGAACTGCTGCATGAGCATCTGGTTGGCGTCGACGTCGACCTTGGCGAGCACGAGGCGACCGTTCGCCTCGGTGATCAGACGCTCCAGCAGGGGGCTGAGCTGCTTGCACGGCTGGCACCACTCGGCCCAGAAGTCCAGGACGACCGGAACCTCGGCGGAGAGCTGGAGCACATCGCGTTCAAAGCCGGCCTCGTCTACGTCGATGACGAGGGCGGACGGCGGCACCGCACCGGCGGACGGACCGGCTCCGCCGGCCTGACCGGCCTGGCGTGCCGCTTCGGCGCGGGCCTGCTCGGCCTTGGCCTTGGCCTCGCCGGCCGCCTTCACCGCGGCGAGGTCGACGACGCCGCTCATGGACATGTTTCTGGGCTGCATGCGTACATCCTCCCCCGTGTGCGCGCGCCGACGAAAAAGATCGCGTGAATTGGCCGTGCCGCCGTACTGTCGCGATCGTGATGCCCGGTCGGCGCCCGGTCCCCACCTGACGCCTGTAGCCCTTCGCGTGGTTGCCGCTCTTACGCTACGAGCCGTAGCGTAACTCCCCCGGCGGCTGCGCGCTCCCCTTCCCGGCCCGTGATCTGAACCACAGCGGCCGCTTCGGCTACCGGCGGGTATGGTCTCGGCCATGCGCAACCCCAGCCCCGGCCGCACCGGTCGTCCCCGCAGTGCCGCCGCGGACGCCGCGATCCTCGCCGCGACCCGGGACGCGCTGGTCGAGCTGGGCTGGTCGAAGCTGACGATGGGGGACGTGTCCGCCCGCGCGGGGGTCGCCAAGACCACCCTGTACCGGCGCTGGGCGGGCAAGAACGAGCTGGTCGTGGACGCGGTCGCGGAACTCTTCGACGCGCTCGAACTCCCGGACCGCGGCTCTCTCGAAGCGGACATCGAGTACGTGGTCCTGCAGTTCGCCGAACTGCTGCGGCGCCCGGAGGCCCGTACCGCCCTGATGGCGGTCGTCGCCGAGTCCACCCGGGACGAGGCCCTGCGTGACCGGATCCGGTCGGCGATCGTGGACCGGCAGAAACGTCTCGTCGTACTGGGCCGCGAACGGGCCCAGGCCCGCGGGGAACTTCCGTACGAGGAGGACGCGACCCTCGCGGGCCGCACCACGGACCTGATCTTCGACGTGATCGCGGGCACGGTGGTGCACCGCGCCCTGGTGAGCTCCGAGCCCGTGGACGAGCTCTGGGTGTCCGCCTTCACGACCCTGCTGATGCACGGCCTGCGGGGCCCGGCCGCCGCGCTCTGACGCCGCCGCCCCCACAACGCCGACGGCCGGTCATGGCGCCGCCCGCAGGGGCGCCATGACCGGCCGTCGGACCGTGTCGCTAGAAGCCGGGCGGCTCGGTGTAGGTGCCCCACTCGTCGCGCAGGACGTTGCAGATCTCGCCCATCGTGGCCTCGGCCCGCACCGCGTCCAGCATGGCCGGGATCATGTTCGACCCGTCCCGGGCGGCGTCCAGCATCGCCTTCAGCGCCGCGTCGACCTTGGCGTCGTCGCGCCGGGCCTTGCGGGCCGCGAGCTCCCGTACCTGGACGGTCTCGACCTCGTGGCTGACCCGGAGGATCTCCAGGTCGCCGGTGACCGACCCGTGGTGCACATTGACGCCGACGACGCGCTTGTCGCCCTTCTCCAGGGACCGCTGGTACTGGAAGGCCGACTCGGCGATCTCCCCGGTGAACCAGCCGTCCTCGATTCCGCGCAGGATGCCCGAGGTGATCGGCCCGATGGGGTGCTGCCCGTCCGGGTGGGCGCGCAGGCCGCGCTCCTTGATCTGCTCGAAGATCTTCTCGGCCTCGGCCTCGATGCGGTCGGTGAGCTGCTCCACGAACCAGGAACCGCCCAGCGGGTCCGCCACGTTGGCGACGCCGGTCTCCTCCATCAGCACCTGCTGCGTGCGCAGCGCGATCTCGGCCGCCTGCTCGCTCGGCAGGGCGAGGGTCTCGTCCAGGGCGTTGGTGTGCAGGGAGTTCGTGCCGCCGAGCACGGCCGCGAGGGCTTCCACGGCGGTGCGCACGACGTTGTTGTACGGCTGCTGCGCGGTCAGCGAGACACCGGCGGTCTGGGTGTGGAAGCGCAGCCACATCGACTTCTCGCTCTTCGCCCCGTAGACCTCCTTCATCCAGCGGGCCCAGATCCGTCGCGCGGCGCGGAACTTGGCGATCTCCTCGAAGAAGTCGAGGTGCGCGTCGAAGAAGAAGGAGAGGCCGGGCGCGAAGGCGTCGACGTCCATCCCGCGCGAGAGCCCCAGCTCCACGTAGCCGAAACCGTCGGCGAGGGTGTACGCGAGCTCCTGCGCGGCCGTGGCCCCGGCCTCGCGGATGTGGTAACCGGAGACGGAGAGCGGCTTGTAGGCCGGGATGCCCTCGGTGCAGTACTCCATGAGGTCGCCGATGAGGCGCAGGTGCGGCTCGGGTTCGAAGAGCCACTCCTTCTGGGCGATGTACTCCTTGAAGATGTCCGTCTGGAGCGTGCCGTTGAGGACGGCGGGGTCCACGCCCTGCCGCTCGGCGGCGACCAGGTACATGCAGAAGGCGGGCACGGCCGGGCCCGAGATCGTCATCGAGGTCGTGACGTCACCGAGCGGGATGTCCTTGAACAGGACCTCCATGTCGGCGGCGGAGTCGATGGCGACCCCGCAGTGCCCCACCTCTCCGAGGGCGCGGGGGTCGTCGGAGTCGCGCCCCATGAGGGTCGGCATGTCGAAGGCCACGGAGAGCCCGCCGCCGCCGGCGGCCAGGATCATCTTGTAGCGCTCGTTGGTCTGCTCGGCGTTCCCGAACCCGGCGAACTGCCGGATGGTCCAGGTCCGCCCGCGGTACCCGGTGGCGTGGAGCCCGCGGGTGTACGGGTACTCGCCCGGCCACCCGATGCGCTCGAAGCCCTCGTACGCGTCGCCGGGCCGGGGCCCGTAGACCGGTTCGACCTCGTCGCCGGAGAGCGTGGTGAAGTCTGCCTCGCGCTTGCGGGCCTTGTCATAACGGGCCTGCCAGCGACGGCGGCCTTCCTCGATGGCGTCAGCGTCCATACCCATGAATTTACTAGGACGTCCTAGTAAATGTCGATGGCAAACCCCCGGAGAGTCGCCCCGGGGGTGGGTGACGCTCGCCTCGTACGCGGAGGCGATCAGGCCTTGGCGGTCGCGAGCGAGTCGTTGACCAGCGGTTCGACCTCGGCGCGGACCTTGCGCTCGACGAAGAAGGCGGCCACCGGAATCGTTCCGCTGAGCATGACCCAGAGCATCTTGCCGAAGGGCCACCTGGCCTTGGAGCTCAGGTCGAAGGCGAAGACCAGATAGATCATGAAGAGCACACCGTGGGCCTGCGAGACCACGAAGGTCAGGTCGGCGCCGGTGTTGAAGCCGTACTTCGCCACCATGCAGGCACAGAGGATCAGGAGCATGACCGCGGTCACGTAGGCCATGGCGCGGTAGCGGGTCAGCACGCTTCGTTTCATGCCGACGAGCCTAGCCGTCCGCTTTGCTCGATCTTGACGCGGCCCCGGGGCCGGGGTCCCGGAGTCCGGGAGTCCCGCCGCCTACTCCTCGAAGTCCGCCGCGGCCACCCGCAGCGGGCGCAGCAGCGCGAAGATCTCCCCGCACTCCTCGGAGTCGTACGCGCCCAGGCCGAATTCGACGGCCATCAGGTCCTTCGTGGCGGCCTCGACCACCTCGCGGCCCTTCTCCGTGATGGAGGCGAGGGTGCCGCGGCCGTCGTTCGGGTTGGGCCGCTTGGCGACCAGCCCGGAGCGCACCAGCCGGTCCACGGTGTTGGTCACCGACGTGGGGTGGACCATCAGACGCTCGCCGATCTTCGACATCGGCAGTTCGCCGGCCTTGGAGAAGGTGAGCAGCACCAGTGCCTCGTACCGGGCGAAGGTCAGCCCGTACGGCTTGACGACCGCGTCGACCTCGCCGAGCAGGATCTGGTGCGCGCGCATGATCGAGGTGATCGCGGCCATCGAGGGCACGGGTCCCCAGCGCTGCTGCCAGAGCTCGTCGGCGCGGGCGATGGGATCGAAGGGAAGGCTGAGCGGCTTGGGCACGCGCCCGACCCTACCGGGAGGTCACTTCACGGCGTGGGCCGTCTCACCCCTCAGTCGGCCCTCCTCCCGGACCGCGGCCCGGAGTTCGGCCAGGAGCAGCAGGACGACCCCGGTGCCCAGGACCCCGGAACCGGTGACGACCCGGTGCACGGGGAGGAATTCGGCGGCGAGGCCGGCCAGCGCCATGCCGACCCCCTGGAGGGTCATCAGACCGGTGCTGAGCAGGGTCATCGCCCGCCCGCGCAGCTCTTCCGGCACCGCGTCTACGTACCACTGGTCCAGCCCGAGGGTGTAGGCGTGGGCCAGCCCGGCGAGCAGCAGCGCGGCGAGGACCACGCTCACGCCCGGCCGGACCGCGAAGAGCAGGAGCGGCAGCAGGCCGGCGGCGGCGAGCGGGACCACGATCCGCGACCGCGTCCGGGCGGTGAGGGCCGAGCCCGCCCACAGTTCCCCGGCGATGGTGCCGACCGGCATGGCGCACATCATCAGGCCCAGCGCGGCGGTGCCCACGCCGATGCCGTCGGCGTACGGGGCGAGCAGTGCCTCGGGCACGACGAGGAAGACGGGCGGCAGCCAGAACAGCAGCATCAGCGCGCGCAGCCGCCGCCGGCCGAGGACGGCGCGCAGTCCGGCGAGCGGCGAGGTACGGGCGCCCGTGCGGGCGGGCCGGTCGCGGGTGCCCAGCCGGAGCAGGAGCGCGGAGCCGAGGAATCCGGCGGCGGTGAGGGCGATGGCGCCGCGCGGCGCGAGCACGGTGAGCAGCAGCCCGCCGAGGCCGAAGCCGATGAGCTGGGCGCTCTGGGCGACCATGCGCAGCAGTGAGCGGCCGAGTACGAAGGTGTCGCCGGCGCCGAGGATGTCGGAGAGGGAGGCGTTGCGCGTGCCCTGGAACAGCGGGGCGACGAAGGCCATCGCGCAGCGCAGGGCGAGGAGCACGGCGACCGGTGTGCCCGGCAGCACCATGGCCGCCGCGCAGAGCGCGCAGACGAGGTCGCACGCGACGAGGACCCGGCGGGCGGGGTGGCGGTCGGCGATCCCGGCGAGCAGGGTGCCGCCGAGGACGTAGGGCAGGAAGCCGAGGGCGAAGGTGAGCGCGCTCATCAGGGGGGAGCCGGTGGCGCGGTAGACGAGGACGGACAGCGAGATCTCGGCGATGACCACGCCGAACACGGACAGGAGGTGGGCGGCGAAGACGGACCGGAACTCCCGGACCCGGAACACGGAGCGGTAGCCCGGTGGCGGTGCTGACCGCCCGGGCGCCTGGATGTCGGCTGGCATGGACCCAGCGTGGCGGGCGGGGGTCGGGCGGCCCAGAGATTCGTCCGTGGCCGAATGTTGAGGCAGAGTCCTTCCCGGAGCCGTCGGCTCGCACGCGTCGGAGAGGGGAGGGGCCGGGATGGGGTTGCACCACTACTTCGGGCACGAGGACCTGCTGCGCTGCCGGTTCGCGCTGTCGCCCGCGTGGGAGACGCAGGAGGCGGTCCGCACCCTGAACCGCCCGGACCGGCAGGGCTACCACCTGCCCTGGCTGCGGCGGATCCGCGCCGCGGCCGACGGTCTGGACCTGCGGCCGCTGTGGCTGCTGATGCCGAACCGGGGGCACAGTACGGACTTCATCAGCCCGCCGCCGAGCGGACCGGGGGTCTCCTTCGAGGAGGAGCTCGCACTGATCCGCGCGGCGGACCCGGCCGCGGCGCGCGAGGACATGCGCAAGTCGCTGGCCTGTACGCCGGGCGCCCTCGACAGCGATGTGGGCCGGGCCCTGCTCGCCGATCCGGCGCGGGCCGTGCACGAGCTGGCCGATCTGCTGGAGCGCGCCTGGAGCGTCCTGATCGAGCCGCACTGGCCCCGGCTGCGGGCCCTGCTGGAGGCGGACGTCCTCTTCCACTCGCGCCGGCTCGCCGACGGCGGCCTCCGGTCGCTCTTCGACGGCCTGCACCCGGATCTCTCCTGGGACTCCGCCTCCCTCACCCTGACCATCGAGCGGCGCAGCCACCACGAGCGCGTCCTGGGCGGCCAGGGGCTGCTCCTGATGCCGAGCGCCTTCGTCTGGCCGCAGATCGCGGGCGGCTTCGACCCGCCCTGGCAGCCGACCGTCGTCTATCCGGCCCGCGGTATCGGTGCCCTGTGGAACCCGGTCGGGCAGGACACCCCGGTCGCGCTCGCCCGATTGCTGGGCCGGGCCCGGGCCGATGTGCTGTGCGCGCTGGAGGAACCGGCCTCCACCACCGCGCTGGCCCACCGGCTCGGTCTGGCCCCGTCCACGGTCTCGGCCCACCTGGGGGTCCTGCACGCGGCGGGGCTGCTCATCTCGGCCCGGCACGGCCACCAGGTCCGCTACGAGCGCACCCCGCTGGCGATCGCGCTCACCACCGGCGACCCCACCGGCTGAACCACCCCGGGAGCGCCTCGAGGGTGCCCCGGGGGTGCTTGTCCGCCCGTCCCCGCCGCCCGGTGTCGCACAGCCCTGCCCACTGCCTGACATATCAACATATCTCGGGGTGTGCAGGCCGGGTCAGCGGGCCCCGCGCCGCAGGCCGCGGCGGACCACGCGCTGGCTCAGGGAGCCGAGGCCCTCCAGTCCCGCGGCCAGCCCGGCGAGTTGTTCCAGTGCGTCGAGCGCGCTGCCGGCGCCCTGCGGGTCCACCCCTTCGTACAGCTCGATGCCGATGAAGGAGGCGGCGGTGGCCCGGGCCAGCCCCGCCGGGTCGGCGTACCCGTCCAGCGGGGTCGCGGCCAGCAGCCGGGACAGGACGCTCTCCAGCTCCTGGATCCACAGCCCGAGCCCGTCGGCGGTGGCGGCGGCGAGGACCGGCGAGCTCTGCCCGGCGGCCAGCAGCTGCCCGAGCATGGCCACGTTCCCGGCGGCCCGTTCCGCCTCGTGCATCGAGCGGGCGAACTCCAGCAGTTCGGTGAGGCTGTTCAGGGCGGCGAGCCGCTCGCGGTAGCGGGCCACCCGCTGCTCGGCGCCGAACCGGCAGGCGGCGGCGAGCAGCTCGTCCACGGAGCCGAAGTGGTAGAAGATCAGGCCCTGCCCCACCCCGGCGGTGGCGGCGATGGTGCGGGCGGAAGCCTTGGCGATGCCCTGCTCGACCAAGGTGCGCAGGGCTCCTTCGAGGAGCTTCTCCTTGGTGGCGGCGCTCATGCCCGGACTTCCTCGCGGACGGGCCGCAGGTCGCCGCAGAGTCCCGCTGCCCAGCGGTCGCGGGCGTCGACGTACTCCGCGGTGAAGGAGCCCTCGTAGCCGAAGAGGGGACCGAAGCGGCGGTTGACCACGCGCACCCGGATCCGGAACCGGCCGGTGGCCTCGTCGAAGGACTCGCGGACCTCGGCCTCGCCGCCGATGAGGTCGGGGACGCGGACGTCGAGCGGGCCCTCGCGGAAGCGGTGCTCGCCGGAGCGGATGAGCAGGGAGCCGTCGGGCTCGGCGCTCATGTGGAGGTCGCTGGCGAGGTGCTGGTGCGTGCCGAGGTAGTCCAGGACGCAGTCGCGCTCGGGGCTGTGGACCATCGTCGCGTCGAAGCGGTGGGGTCCGCCGGGCATCCGGAAGGTCCGCACGAAGGTGACGGTCTCGCGCCCGAAGGAGTCGAGGTAGGGGAGGTTCTCGATGGTGAAGGGGACGTCGCGGCCCTCGCGCGGCACCAGGATGTTGCGCATGCCGCCGAGCCGCAGGAAGGGCTTCACATAGCCGGGGCCGTGCCAGATCCGCTCCATGGTGCCGCGGCCGACGCAGCCCTCGCCGCTCGCCAGGCCGACCGAGAAGCGGCGCTGGAGCTGCGGGTGCAGACGGTCGAAGTCGGCGCCCATGTGGGCGCGGAAGATCGAGGTCATGACGGCTCCAGGGTGCTGAGCAGGCGGGGCGCAGGGGCGGGGGTGCGGCCCGGCGGGGTGCGCAGGCAGCGGCGGGCGGCCGGAGTGCCGGGCAGCGGCGGCAGCAACAGGGCGGCGGCCAGGACGAACAGGGCGGCCACCGGCGGCGCGTACAGCAGGGCGGCCGCGCAGAGCAGGGCGCGCACGGCGCTCTCGCCGATCGCGCGGGCCAGGGCGAGGCCCGGGGTGGTCCCGCGCTCGCACCACAGCCGCAGCCGGTCGAAGGACCAGGCGGTGGCCCAGCCCATGAGCGGGCGGAACACCAGGCGGTCGGCGAGGGCGCCGAAGCGGCCCCAGCGCGGGCGGTAGTCGTAGCCGGTGAGGAAGCGGATCCCGTCGGGGCCGGGGACGTAGCGCCAGTACCCGCTGCCCTCGGCGAGCAGCGACAGCGGGTGCCTCGACGCGAACCGCAGGGCGGAGACCCGGGTCCCGTCGGCGCGGTGGCGTTCCCCGGCGGAGATCCCGGTACCGTGGACGGAGAGGAACGGCAGCACGCGGGTCGCGTAGCGGAACCGCTGGGGTTCGCCCTCGGCGCGCGGCAGGTAGCCGATGGAAGTGAACCGCAGGTCCCAGCGCTGGTGCTGCGCCGGATCCTGGCTGCGTTCCCAGAGCTCGTCCATCCCGGCCCGGATCAGCGTCTCGACGTACAGGCCCATCTCCACCCCCCCGTTCCCCGTGTTGAGCGATCGCTCAAACGGCACCTTAGGGCAGATTGAGCGATCGCTCAAACCGCTGCGGCCCCGCTTCCCCGAGCTCCGCGGGCACGCGAAAGCGCCCCCGGCCGGGTGGCCGGGGGCGCTTTTCGGAAATACCGGTGGAAAGGGGGCTGGTGAGGGGGCCTCAGCTCCCGGCGAGGTGCCGCTCGACCGTCTCGACCTTCGAGGTGATCCCGTCGTGGACCCCGGGACGGATGTCGGCCTTCAGGATGAAGGAGACGCGCGGCGCCCGCTCCTCGACGGCCGCCACCGCACGCCGGACCACGTCCATGACTTCGCTCCACTCGCCTTCCACGGTCGTGAACATGGCGTCGGTGCGGTTCGGCAGCCCGGACTCGCGGACCACCCGGACCGCGTCGGCGACGTACTCGCCGACCTCTTCGCCGACCCCCAGCGGGGTCACCGAGAACGCGACGATCATGCGCCGGCCGCCTCGCGCGCACGGGCCGCGATCACACTGTCGCCCTCGTCGCGCTTGAGGATCCGGTCGCCGTACAGACCGCCGAACGGCACCAGCGCGAGCACGAAGAAGAGGAGGGCCTTCTTGAAGGGCCACTTCGCCTTGTTCCACACGTCCAGCAGGAAGACCGCGTACAGGACGAACAGGATCCCGTGGATCACGCCGAGCGGCATCATCAGGTAGTCGATGTCCGAGACCCGGCTCAGCAGCGAGCCGAAGATCAGCAGGGCCGGGAACGACAGCGCCTCCGGAACGGAGACGAGGCGCAGGCGGTGCAGTGCGGAGGCGGTCTTGATGTCCACGTGGAACCTTCGGGGTGGAGGCCAGGGTCCTTCCCAGTGTCTCAGCCGCTTTGCGGGATCTTGACCCGGCCCCTCCTCCCGCGCCGCCGTGCGCGCGGCCTCGGCGCCGCGACGGCAACGCCCCCTTATCTCCCGGGTGTGGCATATATCGGCCACAGGGCCCTGTTCGGGTTCGCCCGCTGCCGATAACGTCTTCCCGTGGCTCAGTTCCGACTCCAAGGCAGCAAGGTGCTGGCCGTCGACCTGACCGGGGACGCCGTGAAAGCGAAGAACGGCTCCATGGTCGCGTACGACGGGCAGATGGCCTTCAAGAAGATGACAGGCGGCGGCGAAGGCCTCCGCGGCATGGTGACCCGCCGGCTGACCGGCGAACAGATGACGGTGATGGAGGTACAGGGACACGGCACCTGCTTCTTCGCCGACCGCGCGAGTGAGATCAATCTGGTCAATCTGCAGGGCGAGAAGCTCTACGTCGAGTCCAGCAACCTGCTGTGCACCGACGCCGGCCTGCGCACCGGCACCACCTTCACCGGCCTGCGCGGCGCGACGACGGGCAACGGCCTGTTCACCACGACCGTCGAGGGTTCGGGCCAGGCCGCGATCATGTCGGACGGCCCGGCGGTGGTGCTGCGCGTGAGCGCCCAGTACCCGCTCTCCGTCGACCCCGGCGCGTACATCGCGCACACGGGCAACCTCCAGCAGTCCTTCCAGTCCGGTGTGAACTTCCGCACACTCATCGGCGAGGGCTCCGGCGAGGCGTTCCAGATCCGCTTCGAGGGCGAGGGCCTGGTCTACGTGCAGCCCAGCGAGCGCAACACCGTCGGGGGCGACATCTGATGCCGTTCCGCGAGATCAACTCGAAGATGGTCGAGGCCCAGGTCGTCCCGGGGCAGAAGATGTACAGCCAGCGCGGCGCGATGCTCGCGTACCGCGGCGAGGTCTCCTTCACCCCGAGCCTGACGGGCGGTCAGGGCGGGGTCATGGGCATGATCGGGCGCCGGGTGGCGAACGAGCAGACCCCGCTGATGGCGGTCGAGGGCAGCGGCACCGTGATGTTCGGCCACGGCGGCCACCACATCCAGGTGATCAACCTGACCGGCGAGACCCTCTACGTCGAGGCCGACCGGCTGCTCGCCTTCGACGGCACCCTCCAGCAGGGCACGATGTTCATGGGGTCCCAGGGCGGGGTCATGGGCATGGTCCGCGGCCAGGTGACCGGCCAGGGCCTCTTCACCACCACCCTCAAGGGCCACGGCTCCGTCGCGGTGATGGCCCACGGCGGGGTCATCGAGCTCCCGATCACCCCCCAGCGCCCGATCCACGTGGACCCGCAGGCGTACGTCGCCCACCACGGCGAGGTGCGCAACAAGCTGTCCACCGCGCTCGGCTGGCGGGACATGGTGGGGCGCGGCTCGGTCGAGGCGTTCCAGCTGGAACTGTCCGGCCAGGGCGCGGTGTACGTACAGGCCTCCGAGGAGAAGCTGTGAACTTTGGCCCCGTGACCGGCGGCCCGGGCGGCCCGACGGTCTTCGACCCGTACACGCTGCCCTCCGACGACAACGTGAACGCGTACACCTTCTGCGTGGAGCTCAAGGGGAGCCAGTGGTTCCTGCAGAAGGGCAAGATGATCTCGTACTACGGGCGCATCGAGTTCAACGGCATCGGCAACGGGCGCTTCGACCGCCTGCTGCGCACCAGCTTCCATTCGCCGCTGCACGCCAGTGACTGGGTGGTGGCCGAGGGCTCGGGCAGGATGCTGCTGGCCGACCGGGCCTTCGACGTGAACTCGTACGACCTGGAGAACGGCAATCTGACGATCCGTTCGGGCAATCTGCTCGCGTACCAGCCCTCGCTCGCCCTGAAGCAGTCGATCGTCCCGGGATTCCTGACGCTGATCGGAACCGGGAAGTTCGTGGCGGCGTCCAACGGACCGGTGGTGTTCATGGAGCCGCCGCTGCGCGTGGACCCGCAGGCGCTGGTCGGCTGGGCGGACTGCCCCTCGCCGTGCCACCACTACGACCACGGCTACATGACGGGCGTGATGGGCGGACTGCGCTCGCTGACCGGCATCGGGGGCAGCTCGGGCGAGGAGCACCAGTTCGAGTTCGTCGGTGCGGGCACGGTGCTGCTGCAGTCGTCGGAGATGCTGATGGCGGAGCAGGCGATCGGCGCGGTCGGCGCCAATGCGGCCACGGGCAACGCGCAGGGCGTGCCGGGGGCCGGCCAGGGCCCGATGGGGCAGCTTGGCGTACCGCGGATGCCGGGGCAGCTGGGTGATCTCCAGCGCCGCCTCGGACTCTGACTGACCCCCGGACCTCAATTTTTTGTACGTAATTCAACTTTTTAGGTAGAGTTCATTCATGGAGACCATGGAGACCGAGACGGCCGCCCTCCCCCAGACTCCGTCCGGGGGGACCCGCTGGCTGACCGAGGCCGAGCAGTGCGCCTGGCGCACCCACCTGGACGTCAGCCGACTGCTGATGCACCAGCTGGAAAAGGATCTCCAGCCCTTCGGACTCACCAACAACGACTACGAGATCCTCGTGAACCTCTCGGAGTCGCCGGACCACCGGCTGCGGATGAGCGACCTGGCGACCGCCACACTGCAGTCCAAGAGCCGGCTGTCGCACCAGATCACCCGCATGGAGACGGCGGGCCTGGTTCGCCGGGTGAACTGCGAGTCCGACCGTCGCGGCCTGTACGCGGTGCTCACGGACGAGGGCATGGAGACGATGCGACGGGTCGCCCCGCACCACGTGGCGTCCGTCCGCCAGCACTTCATCGACCTGCTGCCGCCGGAGGCCCTGGCCGCGCTGCGGGCCTCGCTGGGCCCGGTGGCCGAGCACCTGCGCGAGAACCGCGGCAAGGTCTGAGTCAGGTCCGAGGCCGGAGCCGTCCGGGCGGCACGGGCCCCGCGGGCTCGTCGCGCCCCGGACGGCGATCGGCCCGACAATGGCTGGGAACGCTCGCTGCCGGCCCCGTGCTCGTCGGGCCGGCCTGAGGAGGTCCAGCCTATGAAGCGCAACGTGTTCGTCTCCGCAGCCGCGTCCGTGGCCCTGCTGGTCGCGGGACCCGTGGCAACCGCCGCCGCGGTGTCCGCCGACACGGCGAGAAGCGCTCCCGCGGCCGTCGCCCGGGCCGACGTCACGGCCGAGCAGGCCGTCGCCGCCGCTCTCAAGAACTACCCGGGCATCGTCGAGGCCCTCGACAGGGACGGCAACGTCTGGCACATCGACGTGATCACCAAGGACGGCAAGGGCCACGCCGAGCTGGAGGTCGACGCCGCCACGGGCAAGGTCTCCCGCCAGAACGTGGACACGGACGAGAACCCCGGCGAGCACAAGGGCCTGCTCGCGGCCAAGATCACCGCCGCACAGGCCGCCAAGGCCGCCGTGGCCGCCCATCCGGGCACGGCGTGGACCGTCGAGTGGGACTCCGACGACGACAACGGCAAGGCCCCGTACTGGCACGTCGAGGTCAGGGGCTCCGACGGCAAGACGTGGAACGCCTCCGTGGACCCCGCGACCGGCAAGGTCACCGCACAGACCGACGCGGATTCGGACTCCGATTCGGACTCGGACCAGAACTCCTGAAGCACCCGGTCCGGGACCCGGCAGGGCGCCGCACGCGCCCTGCCGGGTCCCGGACCCGTATGTGGGGCCCCGGACCCGTATTGCGGGCCCGGGCGCCGTCCTAGGCCTCCGTCAGCGTCGCCAGCAGCGCGTCCGCCGCCGCGTACGGGTCCAGCTCGCCCACGGCCACCCTGGCCGCCAGGGCGTCGAGGTGCGCGTCACCGTGCAGGTCCGCCATCCGAGCCCGCAGCGCCGTCACGGCGATCGTCTCGACCTCCCGGGCCGCCCGGGCCGCCCGGCGCTGCGCCAGCACCCCGCGCTCGTCCATCCACGCCCGGTGCTTCTCCAGCGCCTCGACCAGCTCGTCGATGCCCTGGCCGCGGGCCGCGACCGTCTTCACGATCGGCGGCCGCCAGTCGTCGCGGCCCCGCGCCTCGCCGAGGCCCAGCATGTGGTTCAGCTCCCGGGCCGTCGCGTCCGCGCCGTCCCGGTCCGCCTTGTTGACCACGTACACGTCGCCGATCTCCAGGATGCCCGCCTTGGCGGCCTGGATCCCGTCGCCCATCCCGGGCGCCAGCAGCACCACCGAGGTGTCCGCCTGCGAGGCGATCTCCACCTCCGACTGCCCGACCCCGACCGTCTCGACCAGGATCACCTCGCAGCCGGCCGCGTCCAGCACCCGGATCGCCTGCGGGGCGGACCAGGCGAGGCCGCCCAGGTGGCCCCGGGTGGCCATGGAGCGGATGTAGACCCCCGGGTCCGAGGCGTGGTCCGACATCCGCACCCGGTCGCCGAGCAGCGCCCCGCCCGAGAAGGGCGAGGAGGGGTCGACGGCGAGGACGCCGACGCGTTTGCCGGCCTTGCGGTAGGCGGTGACGAGCGCCGAGGTCGAGGTCGATTTGCCGACGCCCGGCGACCCTGTCAGCCCCACCACGTACGCGCCGCCCGTCAGTGGCGCCAGCGCGGCCATCACCTCGCGCAGCTGCGGGGACGCCCCCTCGACCAGCGAGATCAGCCGGGCCACCGCTCTCGGCCGGCCCTCACGGGCCTGGGCCACCAGCTGGGGGACGTCCACCGCCGTCATACGTGCTGCGCTCCTCGGTTCCGGTACGGGATTCGTGAGGGCCGCCAGGCCCGGGGAAAGGGGCCGCCGGGCTCCCGTGACGGGGCCCGGCGGCCTGGCGCCGCCTACTTGGCGACGCGGACGATCAGCGCGTCGCCCTGGCCGCCGCCACCGCACAGGGCGGCCGCGCCGACGCCGCCGCCGCGACGCTTCAGCTCCAGCGCGAGGTGCAGCACCACACGGGCGCCGGACATGCCGATCGGGTGCCCAAGGGCGATGGCGCCACCGTTGACGTTCACCTTTTCCGGGGTCACGCCGAGGTCCTTCATTGACTGCACGGCGACCGCGGCGAAGGCCTCGTTGATCTCGATGAGGTCCAGGTCGGAGACCTCCAGACCCTCCTTCTTCAGGGCGTGGAGGATGGCGTTCGACGGCTGCGACTGGAGCGAGTTGTCGGGACCGGCCACGTTGCCGTGGGCGCCGATCTCGGCGATCCACTCCAGGCCGAGCTCCTCGGCCTTCGCCTTGCTCATCACGACCACGGCGGCCGCGCCGTCGCTGATCTGGGAGGAGGTGCCGGCGGTGATCGTGCCGTCCTTGGCGAAGGCCGGACGCAGCCTGCCGAGGGACTCCGCGGTGGTCTCGGGGCGGATGCCCTCGTCCAACGAGAAGATCACCGGGTCGCCCTTGCGCTGCGGGATCTCCACGGGGACGATCTCGGCCTCGAAGACGCCGTTCTTCCGGGCGGCCGCGGCCCGCTGGTGCGAGGAGGCCGCGAACGCGTCCTGCGGGGCGCGCTCGATGCCCAGGCGGGTGTTGTGCTTCTCGGTGGACTCGCCCATCGCGATGTTCTCGAAGGCGTCGGTGAGGCCGTCGTAGGCCATCGCGTCGAGCATCTCGATGGCGCCGTACTTGAAGCCCTCGCGCGACTTGGGCAGCAGGTGCGGGGCGTTGGTCATGGACTCCTGACCGCCCGCGACGACGATGTCGAACTCCCCGGCGCGGATCAGCTGGTCGGCCAGCGCGATCGCGTCCAGGCCCGAGAGGCACACCTTGTTGATCGTGAGGGCGGGCACGTTCATCGGAATGCCGGCCTTGACGGCCGCCTGGCGGGCGGGGATCTGGCCCGCGCCGGCCTGCAGCACCTGGCCCATGATCACGTACTGCACCTGGTCGCCGGAGATCCCGGCCCGGTCCAGCGCGGACTTGATGGCGAAGCCGCCGAGGTCGGCACCCGAGAAGGACTTCAGCGAGCCGAGCAGCCGCCCCATGGGCGTGCGGGCCCCGGCGACGATCACAGAAGTGGTGTTGTTCGATCCGGACATGAGGCACAGCCCCTTGGATGAGGAGTGAACGAGGGTTTACGTGAATGTACTGGGCGGTACCGCAGCGGTCACCGGGCTGCCGGTGTGATCGCGCGCACGTTGCGTGACCACCCCCTTCGGCGGTGCACTGTCACCATGCTGACAAGAATCGACCACATCGGGATCGCCTGCTTCGACCTGGACAAAACCGTCGAGTTCTACCGTGCCACGTACGGCTTCGAGGTGTTCCACTCCGAGGTCAACGAGGAGCAGGGTGTCCGCGAGGCCATGTTGAAGATCAACGAGACGTCCGACGGCGGCGCCTCCTACCTCCAGCTCCTGGAGCCCACCCGCGAGGACTCCGCTGTGGGTAAATGGCTGGCCAAGAACGGCGAGGGCGTCCACCACATCGCCTTCGGCACCGAGGATGTCCAGGGAGACTCCGAAGCCATCCGCGGCAAGGGTGTCCGCGTCCTCTACGACCAGCCCCGAACAGGCTCGATGGGCTCCTCGATCACCTTCCTGCACCCCAAGGACTGCCACGGCGTCCTCACCGAACTGGTCACCTCGAACCCCGAGCACTGATGGACCACTGATGGCCCGATTCCCCGGCCGGTAGAGTGGCCATGGCTCGGCCGGGGTTCGGTGCGGAGACGGGGTCGGGGCCTGTGACCCCTGCCCCGGTATCTGACACCATTCCCCCGGGGGCGTCGTTCAGCGGGCGAGCGATGCTCATTTGGGAGTGAGCTTGCGACCAGGGGACGGATGGGACCGCGCTGTGCGGGGCTACGAAAGCCAGGAGAGCCATCAGGCCGAGGTCGACCATCTCTCGCGCTTCGAAGCCGAGATGGAGCGGCTGAAGAAGGAGCGCGGGAAGGCCGTCCAGCACGCTGAGGACCTGGGATACCAGGTCGAGGTGCTGCGCGCCAAGCTTCACGAGGTACGACGCTCACTGGCGTCCCGGCCCGCCTACGACGGCGCGGACATGGGCTACCAGGCGGAGCAGCTGCTTCGCAATGCCCAGATCCAGGCCGACCAGATGCGCTCCGACGCCGAGCGCGAGCTGCGCGACGCCCGGGCGCAGACCCAGCGCATCCTCCAGGAGCACGCCGAGCACCAGGCGCGCCTGCAGGCCGAGCTGCACGCCGAGGCCGTCAACCGCCGCCAGCGCCTGGACCAGGAGCTCGGCGAGCGGCGCCAGACCGTCGAGGCCCACGTCAATGAGAACGTGGCCTGGGCCGAGCAGCTGCGCGCCCGTACGGAGTCCCAGGCGCGCCGGCTCTTGGAAGAGTCCCGCGCCGAGGCCGAGCAGTCGCTGAACGCCGCCCGCGCCGAAGCCGCCCGGGTCGCCGAGGAGACCCGGCGCCGGATGGCCACGGACGCCGAGGCCGCCCGTTCGGAGGCCGAGTCCACCCTGCTGCGCGCCCGCAAGGAGGCCGAGCGGCTGCTGACCGCCGCCTCCTCGCAGGCCCAGGAGGCCACCGACCACGCGGAGCGGCTGCGCTCCACCACCTCCGCCGAGGCCGAGCACACCCGCCAGCAGACCCTGGACCTCGGCCGGCTGGCCGAAACCCGGGTGCAGGAAGCCGATTCCTCGCTGCGCGAGGCCCGCGCCGAGGCGGAGAAGCTCCTCGCCGAGGCCAAGGAGAGCTCTGCCCGTCAGCTGGCGTCCGCGGAGTCGGTCAACGAGCAGCGCACCCGCACCGCCAAGGAGCAGGTCGCCCGGCTGGTCGGCGAGGCCACCAAGGAGGCCGAGGCCCTCAAGGCGGAGGCCGAGCAGACCCTGGCCGACGCCCGCGCGGAGGCCGAGCGGCTGCGTTCCGAGGCCGGCGACAGCGCCCGTACGGCCGCGGCCGAGGACATGGCGGCCCAGCTGGCGAAGGCCGCCCGCACGGCCGAGGACGTACTGAACAAGGCCTCGGAGGACGCCCGGGCCACCACCCGGGCCGCGTCCGAGGAGGCCGAGCGGATCCGCCGCGAGGCCGAGACCGAGGCCGACCGGCTGCGCCTGCAGGCGGCGACCACGGCCGACGAGCTCAAGGGCGCCGCGAAGGACGACACCGAGGAGTACCGGGCCCGTACGGTCGAACTCCAGGAGGAGGCCCGGCGGCTGCGCGGCGAGGCCGAGCAGCTGCGCGCCGAGGCCGTCGCCGAGGGCGAGCGGATCCGCGGCGAGGCCCGCCGCGAGGCCGTCCAGCAGATCGAGGAGGCGGCCCGGACCGCCGAGGAGCTGCTCGGCAAGGCCAAGGCGGACGCGGACGAGCTGCGCGGCGGGGCGACCGCCGAGAGCGAGCGGGTGCGCGCCGAGGCCGTGGAGCGGGCCGGCACCCTGCGCAAGCAGGCCGAGGAGACGCTGGAGCGGACCCGCGCCGAGGCCGAGCGGCTGCGCGGTGAGGCGGAAGAGGGCGCCGAGAACGTACGGGCCGAGGCGGACGCTGCGGCCCTGGCGCGGCGCGAGGAGACCGAGCAGGCGGTGGCCGCCCGGCGTGCGGAGGCCGACGAGGAGCTCGTCCGGCTGCACACCGAGGCCGAGGGCCGGCTGACGACGGCCGAGCAGACGCTGCGCGACGCCCGCGGCGCGGCGGAGAACATCCGCCGCGAGACCACGGAGGAGAACGACCGGCTGCGCGCCGAGGCGGCGGAGCGGATCCGTACCCTCCAGTCGCAGTCGGAGGCCGAGGCCGACCAGCTGCGCACCGACGCGGCGCAGGACGCAGGACGGGTCCGTGCCGAGGCCGAGCAGTCCGCCGTGCGGTTGCGCGGTGAGGCCGAGGCCGAGGCGGAGCGGGTGCGCTCCGAGGCCCAGGAGACCGCGGACCGGCTGCGCGCGGAGGCGAAGGCCGCCGCCGAGCGGGTCGCCGAGGAGGCCGCGGAGGCGCTGGCCGCCGCCCAGGAGGAGGCCGCCCGGCGCCGCCGGGAGTCCGAGGAGACCCTCGCGTCGGCGCGGACCGACGCGGACAGCGAGCGGGCCCAGGCCCGCGAGCAGAGCGAGGAACTGCTGGCGCAGGCCCGCAAGCGCTCCGAGGAGGCGCAGGCCGAGGCGGTCTGGCTGACGGAGGAGGCCGAGCGGCGCGCGTCGGAGGTCGTTTCGGCGGCCGAGACCACCGCGCAGCAGGTGCGGGACTCCGTGGCCGGGCTGCACGAGCAGGCCGAGGAGGAGATCGCCGGACTGCGCAACGCCTCCGAGCACGCGGCGGAGCGTACGAGGACAGAGGCGGAGGAAGAGGCCGGCCGGGTCCGTTCCGACGCCTACGCGGAGCGGGAGCGGGCCACCGAGGACGCCAACCGGGTCCGCAGCGAGGCGCGGTCCGAGACGGACGCGGCGAAGGCGCTGGCGGAGCGGACGGTCGGCGAGGCGATCGCCGAGGCGGAGCAGTTGCGCGGCGACACCGCCGAGTACGCGCAGCGGGTGCGTACGGAGGCCACGGACGCGCTGGCCGCCTCCGAGCGGGACGCGGCCCGGACCCGCGCCGACGCCCGGGACGACGCGAACCGCATCCGCGGCGAGGCCGCGGAGGCCCTGAAGACCGCCCGCGCCGAGGGCGCCCGGATCACGGCCGAGGCGACGGCGCAGGCCGAGCGGCTCACCGAGGAGACCCTCGCGGCGAACGCGGCCGCGATCGCCGAGGCCGAGGCGGAGGCCGCGCGGATCACCGCCGAGGCGGCCGAGGCCACCGAGGTCACCCGCACCGAGGCCGCGAACATCCTGGACGAGGCACGGGCCGACGCCAACCGGCTGCGTACCGAGGCCGCTGAGCAGATCGACCGGCTCATCACCGAGGCCACGGCGGAGGCCGACCGGCTCACCGAGGAGACCCGCGCCGCGAACGCGGCGACGGTCGGCGAGGCGGCGGCGGAGGCCGAGCGGCTCACCACCGCGGCGACCCGGCTCAAGGGGCAGGCGGCCGAGACCCTGGCGGGCGCCGAGCGCGACGCCGCGCGGATCATGGTCGACTCGCGCGCCGAGGGCGACCGGCTCATCGACGAGACCCGCGTGGCCAACGAGGCCACCGTCGGCGAGGCCGAGGCGCAGGCCGACCGGCTGCGCGCCGAGGCGGTCCGGGCGCTGGACGACGCCCGTGCGGAGGGCGGCCGGATCATCGGCGAGGCCACCGCGGAGGCCGACCGGGTCACGGTCGCGGCGAACGAGACCCTGGCGGGCGCCGAGCGCGACGCCGAGCAGACGCTGGACGAGGCGCGCGCCGAGGCCAACCGGCTGCGCACCGATGCGGCCGAGCAGGCGGACCGGCTCGTCACGGAGGCGGTCAACGAGACGGAGAAGCTCACCGAGCAGACCCGCAAGGACAACGAGCGCACGGTCGGCGAGGCGGCCGGCGAGGCCGAGCGGCTGCGCGCGGACGCGTCGGAGGCGCTGTCCTCGGCGCAGGAGCACGCGAGCCGCACCCGGTCGGAGGCCGAGCGGGTCAAGGCCCGGGCGGCGGCCGAGGCGGAGCGCACCCGCGGCGAGGCCCGCGCGGAGTCCGAGCGGCTGCTGGACGAGGCACGCGAGGCGTCCAACAAGCGCCGCAGCGAGGCCGCCGAGCAGGTCGACCGGCTCATCACGGAGGCCTCGGCGGAAGCCGAGAAGCTGACGAGCAACGCGCAGAAGCAGGCCCTCGCCGCCACCACGGCGGCCGAGGAGCAGGCCGACGCGATGGTCGACGCGGCCCGCAAGGAGGCCGTGCGGATCACCTCCGAGGCGACCGTCGAGGGCAACTCCATGGTGGAGAAGGCCCGTACGGACGCGAACGAGCTGCTGGTCGGTGCGCGCAGCGACGCCGCCGCCATAAGAGAACGGGCGGAGGAGCTGCGCGGCCGCGTCGAGGGCGAGGTCGAGGAGCTGCACGAGCGGGCCCGCCGGGAGTCGGCCGAGCAGATGAAGTCGGCCGGCGAGCGCGTGGACAAGCTGGTGCGCGCGGCGACCGAGCAGAGCGTCGAGGCCGAGGCGAAGGCCAAGGAGCTGGTGTCGGACGCGAGCAGCGAGGCGAGCAAGGTGCGCATCGCCGCGGTCCGCAAGGCGGAGGCGCTGCTCAAGGAGGCCGAGCAGAAGAAGGCGGAGCTGACCCGGGAGGCCGAGAGCGCGCTCGCGCGGGCCAAGGCGGAGGCCGAGCAGCTCGTCGACGAGGGCCGCCGCGAGCTGGAGGTCCTGGTGCGTCGTCGCGAGGACATTCAGGCGGAGATCTCCCGTGTCCAGGACGTTCTTGAGGCGTTGGAATCATTCGAGGCGCCTTCGGGCGGCGGAAAGCCGGCGGTCGGTGGCCAGGGCGCGGGGGGCGTGAAGGCCGGAGCGACAGCAGGCTCCACTCGTTCGGGTGGCAAGGCGTCGGAGGGGTAGCCAAATGCCCAGCGATGTGTGCACCTGATGAAGGTTCAGGCAAACGGGTGACAGGCGTTCTGTCGCTCTGCCACTCAAAAGGGGTGTCATTGTCCAGATCAAACGCGGATTGACTCGATGACACGCCGTCTGGACGCCTAGGATTCCCCTAACACCTCACGTAGCACCTCATCGGTCTCATTCGACAGGAACCCCATGAGCGACACTTCCTCCCCCTTCGGCTTCGAGCTCGTGCGGCGTGGTTACGACCGCGGTCAGGTGGACGACCGCATTACCAAGCTGGTCTCCGACCGCGACAGCGCCCTTGGACGTATCAACTCTCTGGAAAAGCGGATCGAGGAGTTGCATCTCGAGACGCAGAACGCCCAGGCCCAGGTGAACGACGCCGAGCCGTCGTACGCCGGCCTCGGCGCCCGGGTCGAGAAGATCCTGCGGCTGGCCGAGGAGGAGGCGAAGGACCTGCGCGAGGAGGCCCGTCGCGCGGCCGAGCAGCACCGCGAGCTCGCCGAGTCGGCCGCCCAGCAGGTGCGCAACGACGCCGAGTCGTTCGCCGCCGACCGCAAGTCGAAGGCGGAGGACGAGGGCGTCCGCATCGTCGAGAAGGCCAAGGGCGACGCTTCGACCCTGCGCTCCGAGGCCCAGAAGGACGCGGCCTCCAAGCGCGAGGAGGCCGACGCCCTGTTCGAGGAGACCCGCGCCAAGGCCGCCCAGGCCGCCGCGGACTTCGAGACCAACCTGGCCAAGCGCCGCGAGCAGTCCGAGCGCGACCTCGCCTCCCGTCAGGCCAAGGCCGAGAAGCGTCTCGCGGAGATCGAGCACCGCGCCGAGCAGCTGCGCCTGGAGGCCGAGAAGCTGCGTACGGACGCTGAGCGCCGGGCCCGCCAGACGGTGGAGACCGCGCAGCGCCAGGCCGAGGACATCGTGGCCGACGCCAACGCCAAGGCCGACCGCATCCGCAGCGAGTCCGAGCGCGAGCTGGCGGCGCTCACCAACCGCCGCGACTCGATCAACGCGCAGCTGACCAACGTCCGCGAGATGCTGGCGACGCTCACTGGTGCGGCCGTCGCGGCGGCCAGCCCGATCGTGGACGACGAGCCCGTCACCCGCGGCGTCCCGGCGCAGCAGAGCCGCTGATTACCGACGGGTAGCACACAACACCCGTCGTGCGCCCGATCGAGGGCCCTATGTCACCCTTTTGAGGTGGCGTAGGGCCCTCGGGCGTTCTAGCGTGGCCGCATGATCGAGCTTGAGGGCCTTACGAAACGATTCGGTACGACGACCGCCGTGGACCACCTCAGCTTCCAGATCCGCCCGGGGGTGGTGACGGGCTTCCTCGGCCCGAACGGGGCGGGCAAGTCCACGACCATGCGCATGATGCTCGACCTCGACAATCCGACCAGCGGCACGGTCCGGGTCTACGGGAAGCACTACCGCGACCTGTCGGAGCCGCTGAAGCACGTCGGGGCACTGCTGGACGCGAAGGCCATGCACGGTGGCCGAAGTGCGTACAACAACCTTCTCTGCCTGGCCCAGTCGAACCGCATCCCGCGCCAGCGGGTCGACGAGGTCCTGGATCTGGTCGGCCTGACGGCCGTGGCGAAGAAGAAGTCCAAAGGATTTTCGCTCGGAATGAGCCAACGGCTTGGAATCGCCTCCGCATTGCTGGGCGATCCGGAAATCCTGATGTTCGACGAACCGGTCAACGGCCTGGATCCCGAGGGAATCCTCTGGATCCGCAATCTGATGAAGGGCCTCGCGTCGGAGGGAAGGACGATCTTCGTCTCGTCCCACCTGATGAGCGAAATGGCGCTGACGGCAGATCATCTGGTCGTGATCGGACAGGGAAAGCTACTGGCAGACCTGCCGATGGCCGATTTCATCCAGCAGAACTCGCGCAGCTACGTCCGGCTGCGCTCCCCGCAGCAGGAGCGGCTGAAAGACCTTCTGCACGAGGCCGGGATCAACGCCGTGAGCGTTCCCGCCACCGGCACGCTGGAGATCGACGGCGCGAGTGCGGAGCAGCTCGGCGAGCTGGCCGCCCGGCACCAGATCGTGCTGCACGAACTCAGCCCGCAACGGGCGTCACTGGAGGAAGCGTTCATGCGCATGACGGCGGACTCCGTCGAATACCACGCCCACGCACCGGGCATGGCTGCCGACAACCCGGCCCGGCCGGCCGACGTCCCCGCCTGGGGCGCCGGCTACGAGGCGACCCGCAAGGCCGGTGAGTGATCATGGCCTTCACCGCCGTCCTGCAGTCCGAGTGGACCAAGATCCGCACGGTCGCCTCCACCAGCTGGACCCTCGCCCTCGTCTTCCTCGTCACCGTCGGGTTCGCCGCGCTGTTCAGCGCCACGTTCGACCCGGACAACCTGCCGGCCGCCCAGCGAGCCACTTTCGACCCCACCGCGATGAGCCTCGGTTCGATGCAGCTCGGACAGCTGGCCATGATCGTCTTCGGTGTGCTGGTCGTGAGCACCGAGTACAGCACGGGCATGATCCGCACCTCGCTGGCCGCCGTACCCCGCCGGGATCACTTCCTGCTCGGCAAGATGGTGGTGGCGACGGCGCTGGCCCTGATCGTGGGGCTGGCGACCAGCTTCGTGTCCTTCTTCCTCACCCAGGCGCTCCTCGGCGACCTCGGCATCGGCATCGGCGAGGAGCACGTCCTGCGCGCCGTGACCGGCGCCGGACTGTACCTGGCACTGCTGGCCCTCTTCTGCATGGGCGTGGCGGCCATGCTGCGCAGTTCCGTCGCCGCCATCAGCGTCCTGGTGCCCTTCTTCCTGATCGTCTCGAACCTGCTCGTCAGTTTCGACGCGACCCGTACGGTCGGCCAGTACCTGCCGAGCAATGCCGGGGGGCGGATCATGCAGGTCGTGCCCAACGCGTTCGATGCCCCCGCGACCCCGTACGGCCCGTGGGGCGGCTTCGGGATCTTGGTCCTCTGGACGCTGGCCGCGGTACTCGGGGGCTACGCCGTCCTCCGCAAGAGGGATGCCTGACCTCCTGCCCGCGTACTACGGGTGATCCCCGGGTCGGTCTCAGGGGCAGCTCAGGGATCCGGCCCGGGACGGAACCGCAGGAACCTCGTTATCCTCTTAACCCTTACGCGGGCGAAAGTCGTCCCGGCCTGGTAAGGGGCAGCAAGATGATCGAGGCAGTCGGCCTGACCAAGCGCTTCGGCGCGAAGACCGCCGTCGACCAGCTGTCCTTCCAGGTCAAGCCGGGTCACGTCACCGGATTCCTGGGGCCCAACGGCTCCGGCAAGTCCACCACCATGCGCATGATCGTGGGCCTCGACCGACCCACTTCCGGCCATGTCACGATCAACGGCCGGCCCTTCCGGGAGCTGCCGAACGCCCAGCGGCACGTCGGCGCCCTCCTCGACGCCAAGGCCGTCCACGGCGGCCGCCGGGCCCGGACCCACCTGCTCTCCATCGCCCAGCTCTCCGGGATCCCGGAGAAGCGGGTGGACGAGGTGCTGGCCGTGGTCGGCCTCCAGGACGCCGCCCGGCAGCGTACGAAGGGTTTCTCGCTCGGCATGGGGCAGCGGCTCGGCATCGCCACCGCCCTGCTCGGGGACCCGCAGGTGCTGCTGTTCGACGAGCCGGTCAACGGGCTCGACCCCGAGGGCATCCTCTGGGTCCGCAATCTCATGCGCCGGCTCGCCTCCGAGGGCCGCACCGTCTTCGTCTCCTCGCACCTGATGAGCGAGATGGCGCTGACCGCCGACCACCTGATCGTGATCGGCCGGGGCCGGCTGCTGGCCGACATGGGAACCCAGGAGTTCATCGCGCACAACTCGGCCGGATTCGCTCGGGTGCAGGCGGCCGACACTGATCCACATGGCCGGGAGACGCTGGGCAGGGCCCTCGCCAAGGCGGGCGGACGGGTCCTCCAGGAGCCCGGAGGAGCACTGCGCGTGACCGGCCTGGAGCTGCCGCAGATCTCCGACCTCGCGCACGGGGCGGGCGTACGGCTGTGGGAACTGTCACCGCACCGCGCCTCGCTGGAGGAGGCGTACATGCGGATGACCCAGTCCGCGGTCGAGTACACCTCCACGGAGGACCCGCGGGCCGAGTTGTGGGAGCCGGAGCCGCTCTCCCTCCCGGCCTGGGAGGAGGAGGACGAGACGGCCGCCGAGGTCCCGCAGACCGGCTTCTACGCGCCCCCGCCGCCCGGGGCGGGCGGGCAGCCCTTCCTGATGCCCAGCAAGCCCGGCGAGCTCGCGAGCGCCGCCAGGAACACCGCCCCGCACACCCCCGAGGACACCCGATGACGGCGACGACCACGACGGCGGAACAGCCCGGGAGCTACCGCTCCCCCCTCGCCACGCCGCGGCCGCACCTGGGGCACGCCCTGGCCTCGGAGTGGACCAAGCTGGTCTCGCTCCGCTCGACCCTGTGGACGCTGGGCGCGCTCGTGCTGACCGTGGTCGGCATCGGCCTGGCCGTCGTCGAGCAGACCGCGGACGGGGACTACGCGCAGATCAACTTCACCACGCCCGCCCTCATCGGCCTGCTGGTCGGCCAGCTCGCGGTGATCGTCCTCGGTGTGCTGACCATCAGCTCGGAGCACGGCACCGGGCTGGTGCGAACCACCTTCACGGCCGCCCCGGACCGGTACCGGGTGCTCACCGCGAAGTACCTCGTCTTCAGCATGGCGGCCTTCGTCACCACCACGCTGTCGGTCTTCGTGGTCGGGATCACCGCGGCGGTCGTGCGCGGCGGCACCGCGTCCGGCCCGCACGCGGCCGACGAATGGCTCGGGGCGGCGCTCGGCTGCGGCTACGTCACCCTGCTCGGCGTGCTCGCGCTCGCGATCGGCGCGCTGGTGCGGCACTCGGCCGGGGCGATCGCCGTGATGCTGGGCCTGGTCACGCTGCCGCCGGTGATCGGGGCCATGCTCAGCATGTGGGAGGGCGTCGCGGTCATCGGCCGGGCCATCCTGCGGCACAACGTGCCGGTGGCGATGATGCAGCTGTTCGGCATGCCGGAGGGCGGCGACCTCGGCCCGACGCCGAGCAACCTCTCGCACCTGACGCTGATCGTGCTGATCACCGGCGCCGCGGTGGCCGGCTCGTACGTGGTCGTCGGCCGCCGGGACGTCTAGACGGCCTGGACGCGGCGGGATCCGGAGGGAACGGCCTAGTACTTCGGCGCGTTGCGGGACCGCTGCACCTTCGTGGTGCGACGGTCCTTCGCGTTCCAGCAGGCCTTGTGCCAGTGCCGCCGGTCGTCCACGCCGCCGTACTCGGGCCAAGCCACCAGGTGCGGGGTGCCGGAGGGGATCTCCTGGTCGCAGCCGGGGCAGCGGTAGCGCTTGCCCGCCGCGCTCGCGCCGGCGACGTGCCGGACCTTCCAGTCCTCGCCCTGGTACTCCTCCGTGCGCTCCAGCCCATAGCGGTCGAGGCCGGTGCTGGGGCGTTCGTCCGGGGTCTCGCCGCCCCTGGGGCGGTTGTTGCGCGGTGACACGTATACCTCACGGATGGGCGGACGGCAGTGACTTTCTCCCAGACTACGCGCAGCGAGGCCGGGTACCCGCAGGGTGGCTGATGAAGGCCGACCCGCGAAGAGGAATGGCCCGACAATCCCAATAACTTTCCTGTCAGCCCGTGCCTTTGGCACGTGTCAGACGTTGTTGCCATAGGAAGAACCGGTCCACCTGGGGGAGGCCGCGTCAGCCGCGAGGAGGCTAAAGGCGATGCGCGTAGGAGCGTTTGTACTGGCTGCCCAGTTCCCGGGCCAGGGACAGGGAGAGGCACTGCACCGGGCGGTGCGGACCGCTGAAGTGGCCGAGGAGGCCGGGCTCGACTCGGTCTGGCTCGCCGAGCACCACTTCGTCCCGTACGGGGTCTGCCCGTCCGCGGTGACTCTGGCGGCCCTGCTGCTGGGCCGGACCCGGAGGCTGCGGGTGGGCACGGCGGTGAGCGTGCTGCCGAGCACGCACCCGGTGGCCCTCGGGGAACAGGCGGCCCTGCTGCACGTGACCTCGGGCGGCCGGTTCACCCTCGGGGTCGGCCGCGGCGGGCCGTGGGTGGACCTGGAGGTGTTCGGGGGCGGCCTCGACAGTTACGAGAACGGCTTCCCGGAGGCTCTGGACCTGCTGCGGCGCTGGCTGACCGAGGCGCGGGTGGGGGCCGCCGGCGAGCGGTACGGATTTCGCGAGGTGGCTGTCGTACCGAGGCCCTCGGAGGCCCTGGACGGGGACGGGGCCGGACCCGAGGTGATCGTGGCCTGCACCTCTGCGGCCTCGGTACGGATGGCCGCGGAGCGGGGGCTGCCGATGCTGCTCGGGATGCACTGCGGGGACGACAGCAAGGCCGAGATGGTCGCACTGTGGCGCAGCACGGCGCTGGCGGCCGGCCACTCGCGCGAGGTCGTGGCCGGGGCGGGACACGTCTCCGCCGGGGTGTGCCAGCTCGCCGACCGGACGGCGGACGCGCGCGAGACCCTGCTGAAGGCGATGCCGGGCTGGCTCAAGCAGGGCCTCGACGCGCATGTGACCGTGGACGACCGGGTACGCGCGATGCGGGATCCGGTCGCGTACACGGAACTGCTCTGCGACCTGCACCCGGTGGGCACCGCGCAGGTGGCGGCGGACCGGCTGGCGGCCACGTCGGCACGGACGGGCATCACGCGCTTCGCCCTCCTGACGGAGGGCTCCGGTGATCTCGCCGCGACGGAGGAGAACGTACGACGACTCGGCGCCGAGGTCCTTCCCCGTCTCGACTGAGACCTGCCGGTCCTACCCGGGCCGTTTCCTTCGGATCACCCCGGTGGCGCCGGGTGTGATCCGAATGGGACGGCCTAGCAGTCCCGCAGCTCCGGCGACTGGTTGAGCAGCTGACCGCGGATCGAAGTGAACTTGGCGAGCCGGTCGTCCACCGAGGGATCCAGCGGGAACACCGCCACCCGGTGACAGTTCTGGAATGCCAGGCGCACTCCGAAGTGCCGCTGCAGTGCACCGCGTATCGCGTCACTCGCGAGGGCGCGCAGCAGCTGCCCCCGCGCCTGCTCGTCCGGCGGCGGCGTCTGGTTGTCGGCGAACTGTCCGCCGTCCACCTTCAGCTGTGCCACCAGCGAGCTGATCATCTCCCAGGCGTAGGGCAGGGAGGTCCGGACGCAGTCGACGAAAGCGGCTTCGTCGACCTCGCCTCGCTCGGCCTGTTCGAGTAGGGCCGGTGAGACGTCGAGCGACATGGGTTCTCCTCTCGCGACCCCGGCTGTTTGGGTTGCCGGAGTCTTACGGGCAGGGAAGGAGATCGCGACGCAGAGTGCACGCTCGACAACCTCCCGCTCACCACGGTAGGCGTCCCATGGGTGACGCACCAGGAGAATGCGCATACAACGCGCCATCGGCGAACGGGGCTTTCAGGGGCGAATCGCGTGAAGGCCTTCTCGTCGAGTAGCGTTGCCGACCATGCGTCTCGTCATTGCCCGCTGCTCCGTCGACTACGCGGGCCGGCTCACCGCCCATCTGCCCTCGGCACCCCGTCTGATCCTCGTGAAGGCCGACGGCAGTGTCTCGATCCACGCGGACGACCGAGCGTACAAACCGCTCAACTGGATGTCGCCGCCGTGCACCCTCAAGGAGGGGAGCGGTGACGAGTCCAACGTGTGGACGGTCATCAACAAGGCGGGCGAGAAGCTCATCATCACGATGGAAGAAGTCCTGCACGACTCCTCCCACGAGCTGGGCACGGACCCGGGGCTGATCAAGGACGGCGTGGAGGCGCACCTCCAGGAACTCCTGGCGGACCGCATCGAAACGCTGGGCGAGGGCTACACGCTGATCCGGCGCGAATACATGACGGCGATCGGCCCGGTGGACATCCTGTGCCGGGACGCGAGCGGCGCGACGGTGGCCGTGGAGATCAAGCGCCGCGGCGAGATCGACGGTGTCGAGCAGCTGACCCGCTACCTCGAACTGCTCAACCGTGACCCGCACCTGGCCCCGGTCCGCGGCATCTTCGCGGCCCAGGAGATCAAGCCGCAGGCGAAGGTCCTGGCGACGGACCGCGGGATGAACTGCGTGGTCCTGGACTACAACGCGATGCGCGGCATCGAGGACGACAAGCTCCGCCTGTTCTGATCCTCTTCCGGTTCTCCGGTACTTCTCGAGCAACGGCTCCGTCCCGAGGGACGGAGCCGTTGTCGTTCACCGGCCGGTGGTCGGTGAGGTGGCCGTGGCGGTACCCGTCTGGGCGGTGGCCGTCGGCGACGGTATGCCGGTCTCCGTCGGGGAGGGCGAGGGCCCGGCCGTGGTCGGCGACGGCGAAACGGACGTCGCCGGCGGGGAGTTGGGCGGCGTGGCGGACGGGCGCCGGGACGGGGTCCGGGCGGGGGTGCGGCCCGGGGTCGGGGCGACGCTCTGGCCGGGCGCCGCGGACTGCGCCGGCGGGGCCGACACGGGCGGCTCCGGTGCAGGATCGTTCCGGCTGACGACCGGATCCGTCGAGGTCGCCGAGACCGTCGGGGTCTGCGACACCGTCGGCCCCTGGGCCGGCGGTGAGGTGTCCGAGGAACTCAGCGCCAGGCTCACGACCGTGCCCAGGGCCACGACCGTCAGCGCGCCCGCACCGGCCAGCAGTACGCGCCGTCGCCGGCCGGGGGCCGGGGCCGGGGCCGGGGCGGCGGGCCGGGGTGCGGTGGCCGGGGCGGGCTTCGGGGCCAGCGGGAAAGCGTCCTCGAAGACCTCGGACAGCGTCGTGGGCGGTTCGGAGCGGGCGGTCACCGGGACGACGGGAGTCATCCGCGTCACCGCCTCGGCGGATACGGGGACCACCGGGGCGACACGGGCGCCGGGGGCCGCGGGAGTTACCCGGGGCCTGGGCGCCTCGGAGGCGGCCGGGGCGACGGTCTTGGCGGCCGGGGCGGGCAGCGCCTCCGGGGCAGCCGCGGGGGCAGCCGGCGCCTCCAGCCGCAGCGGCGGCGACGCGGCCGCCCCGGCGGTCTCCCGGTCGACGACCAGGGCCAGTGCCCGGCGTCCCGCGACCGTGCCCCGCTTGTCGGCCAGTGCGCCCCGCAGCCCGATCGAGGTCTCCAGTTCGGCCCGTGCCCGGTCCAGGCGCTCCTCGCACAGGGCCAGCACACCGAGTTCGTGGTGGAAGTAGGCCTGTTCGGCCACCTCCCCCGCCTTGCGCGCGGCTTCGGCCCCCGAGCGCAGCACCCGCTCCCAGGCCTCCCAGTGCAGCGAGGCCGCGAACGCGGGGGCCGCCGTGCGCGCCAGCAGTACCGCCGCGACCACGTCCGCACCGGCCAGCGCCGCGAGGACCGCGTCCGCCTCCGCCGCGACCCGCTCCGGGACCACCGAGGCGTGCCCGGTCCACCAGGCGTAGTGCCGGGCGGCCGTACGGGCCTCCTCCGACGCGGTGTCCCCGTAGCCGACCTCCTCCAGCTGGCGCGCGACGCCCGCGGCCAGCCGGTAGCGCGTCCCGACGGGCGTCAGCAGCCCGCAGGCGAGCAGCTCCGCCACGGCCGTGTCGGCGTGGGTGTCCCCCACCAGCGCCGGGAGGTGCGCGTGGTGCGGCAGCTCCCCGCCGAGCGCGCACGCGATCCGCAAGGCCGCGCGCGCCGACTCGCTGACCCGCGAGGCGAGCAGCTCGGCCGGGGCCGCGCCCTCGGCGAGAGTGGGCAGCGGTACCTGCACGGAGTCGCGCGGGCGCCCTTCGAAGACGCCGGGCTCCTCCTCCTCGTCGTCCTCGTCGCTGTGGTTGAGCTCGTCGCGCTGACGCAGCAGTGCGGCGGCCTGTACGAAGCGCAGCGGCAGCCCCTCGGAGGCGAAGCGCAGGTCGCCCGCCCAGGCGATCTCCTCGTCCGTCAGCGGCCGGCCGACGCCTGACTCCAGCAGTTCCAGGCAGTCGGCCTTGCCCAGCCCGCCGAGGAAGACCTCCTCGACGTGCGAGTGGTCCGAGGGGGCCCGGGTGTCGGGGGTCGCGGCCAGCAGGTAGGCGCATTCGGGGGTGGCGCGCAGCAGCTCGTCGAGGGCGGGGCCGCCCATCTCCAGGTCGTCCAGGAGGACGACGGCGCCTATCTCCCGTACGCGGGCCAGGAGCTCGGTCCGTCCGGGCCGGGCCCGCTCGGCCTCGTACACGGCGGCGTAGAGCGCGTGGAGCAGTTCCCCGGGGTGCTGGTGCCCGTACCCGCAGAGCCGTACGACACCGTCGGGCGCGAGGCCCTCGCAGCGGTCGGCGACCGCGTCGAGGAGCGCGCTGCGGCCGGATCCCGCGGGCCCGGTCAGCCGTACGGAGCGACCGCGGCCCAGCAGGCGGACGAGCCGCTCCCGCTCCTCCTCGCGCTCCAGCAGCGGGCGGGCGGGGACGGCGGGGCCCGGCAGTACGGGGGGCCGTGCGGCGGCGTTCCGGGCCGCGCGGGCGGCCGCGTCGCGCCGGCCGGGGCGGCCCGGCTCCGTTCCGGGGCGCAGCGGTTCGATCTCGCTGCCGTCGACCGGGTTCACGGTCAGGGTGAAGTCGCCCGCGGCCAGGCTCACGACCCGGGCGGGGCCGGTGGCCGGGGCCCCCGGCGTTTTCGCGGGCGCCTTGGATGCTGCGGGCGCTCCGGGCGCCGTGGATGCCGCGGGCGCCGTGGATGCGGAGCCGCCCTTGGGCTGCTCGTGCTGCTCGTTCTGCCCCTGTGTACGGTCCATGACCCAGTCCCCCGATCGCGGGCCGCGCGCCTCGCCGTCGTACCGCCCGGCCTTCGCGCGCCCGCTGCCGCTCCTGGTCCGGTTTCCGCCCGAACCCTAGACCGTGGCCGGTCGTGCGGGAAACCGCAGGGGGGCGATCACCACCGGACCGTTACGTTTCCGCAGGAAATGCAAAGGTCAGCGGGCTGCCGTTCAGACGCGGGGCAGGGACTCGGCTTCCAGGCCGCCCTCGATCGCGAGGATCCGGTGCAGCCGGGTCGCCACGAGGAGCCGCTGCATCTGCGGCGGCACGCCGCGCAGGACCAGGCGCCGGCCGGTCCGGCCGGCCCGGCGGTGCGCGCCCATGATCACGCCGAGGCCGGTGGCGTCCCAGGAGTCGAGCCCGGTGAGGTCGAGCACGAGGTCGCCCTGGCCGTCGTCGAGGGCGGTGTGGAGGGCCGTACGGGCGTCCGCCGCGCTGCGCACGTCGAGGCGGCCCCCGACAGCGAGTTCGGCGTGGTCGCCCCTGATGTGCATGTGTACTCCCGGCAGTACTGCGTACGTATGGTCCGACTGGTCCGTGATCGGCAACTCTCACTGCAACTGACTGTCGCGCGAGCAAGGAAGTTGCCGACCGTGAGCGAACCGATACCTAATTCACCCTGGCGGGTGAAGGCATTCGAACGGTGATGCTCCGTGGCGGGTCCAGGCCTCAGTGCTTGTAGAAGCCCTGGCCGCTCTTGCGGCCGATGTCCCCGGCGTCCACCATCCGTCGCATGAGCTCCGGCGGGGCGAACTTCTCGTCCTGGGACTCGGTGTAGATGTTGCTGGTGGCGTGCAGCAGGATGTCGACGCCGGTGAGGTCGGCGGTGGCCAGCGGCCCCATCGCGTGCCCGAAGCCGAGCTTGCAGGCGATGTCGATGTCCTCGGCGGAGGCCACGCCCGACTCGTACAGCTTGGCGGCCTCGACGACCAGCGCGGAGATCAGACGGGTCGTCACGAAACCGGCCACGTCGCGGTTGACGACGATGCAGGTCTTGCCGACGGACTCGGCGAACGCCCGGGTGGTGGCGAGGGTCTCGTCGCTCGTCTTGTAGCCGCGCACGAGCTCGCACAGCTGCATCATCGGGACGGGCGAGAAGAAGTGCGCGCCGACGACCCGCTCCGGACGCTCCGTCACGGCCGCGATCTTCGTGATCGGGATGGCGGAGGTGTTGGAGGCGAGGATCGTGTCCTCACGGACGATCTTGTCCAGGGCGCGGAAGATCTCGTGCTTGATCTCGATCTTCTCGAAGGCCGCCTCCACCACGATGTCGACGTCGGAGGCCGCGTCGAGGTCCGTGGTGGTGGTGAGGCGCGCGAGCGCCGCCTCGGCGTCCTCGGCCGTCAGCTTCCCCTTGGAGACGAACTTGTCGTAGGAGGCCTTGATTCCGTCCGTGCCGCGGGTCAGCGCGGCATCGGTGACATCGCGGAGTACGACGTCCCAACCCGCCTGAGCGGAGACCTGCGCGATGCCGGAACCCATGAGTCCGGCACCGATGACGGCGAGCTTCCCAGCCACTACACACCCCTCGTTTCCCTACGGCACAGTCACGTAGCCACTCCGGCGGAGACTAGCGCCCGGGGGGTGCGGTGTGACCGTGAAGTAACACGCGTCACGTCTCAGATGACGGACATCACACCGGTACGGCCCAGCAGCCCTGCCCCGCCGTCCAGTTCATGCGACGTCGGTCCCGGCGCACCGCTCGGCCAGTGCGCGCAGCCGCCGCAGCTCCCTGCGCGCGGCGCCGAGGCTGCCGAGCTCGACGGCCATGGCGCCGCGTCCCGCGAGGTAGTGGGCGTCCGCCCGGGCCCCGGCGTCCGCCTCCGGGCGCGCGCAGACCTCCCGCTGCCGCCAGCCGAGCTCCCGGAGGATCTCACGCGCGGCGGAGAGCTTCGCCTCGGCGGGCGGGAGCTCCTCGCGCAGCATGTCCTTGGCGTAGTCCCAGACCCTCGCGTCGTACTCGGCGGCGGCCGGTTCGCCAGGACGGTGCGGGTGCCCGGCCCAGCGGGCGGCGTGCCCGCGCAGGTCCTCGAGGCGGTCGAGGGCCTCGTTCAGGCGCCCGGCGGCCACCGCCGCGCGCCCGGCCCGGGCGCACTCGGCCGGTTCACCGGAGCCGGCCCGGCCGTCCGCGTGCCGGGTGGCGAGGAAGCCCGCCAGGAGGTCGATCTGCTGGGCGGCCTCGGCCAACCGCCAGATGTAGTACACGTCGGTCATCGCACCGCTCCCCGTCCGGGGCTCCCTCGGCCCCACCGGACCGTACGCGGACAGCGGCGACCGCGCCCGGATTTCCCCCGCGGGCCCGTCTACCCTGGCCGCATGGTGAACCTCACGCGCATCTACACCCGTACCGGCGACAAGGGCACGACCGCCCTCGGCGACATGAGCCGCACCGCCAAGACCGACCTGCGGATCTCCGCGTACGCCGACGCCAACGAGGCCAACGCGGCCATCGGGACGGCGATCGCGCTCGGCGGGCTGTCGGCGGACGTGGTCAAGGTCCTGGTCCGCGTGCAGAACGACCTCTTCGACGTCGGCGCCGACCTGTGCACCCCGGTGGTCGAGAACCCGGAGTACCCGCCGCTGCGCGTGGAGCAGTTCTACGTGGACAAGCTGGAGGCGGACTGCGACCGCTTCCTGGAGCAGGTGGAGAAGCTGCGCAGCTTCATCCTCCCGGGCGGCACCCCGGGCGCGGCCCTGCTGCACCAGGCCTGCACGGTGGTCCGGCGCGCCGAGCGTTCGACGTGGGCGGCGCTGGAGGTGCACGGCGAGGTGATGAACCCGCTGACCGCCACCTACCTCAACCGCCTCTCCGACCTCCTGTTCATCCTGGCCCGGGTGGCCAACAAGGAGGTCGGGGACGTTCTGTGGGTGCCGGGCGGCGAGCGCTGAGCGCTAGCGCTCCGTCCGGGTCAGCGGGGACCGGTCCTCGGCGGCGTCCGCCGGGGCCTTCTCCGGGAACTTCGCGGGGGCCCTGCTCGGCCAGATCGTGTACGCCGCTGCGACCAGGGCGTGGATGCCGACCACCCGCAGGGCGCCGAACTGCCAGGCCTGGAGCGAGCTGACGTCACCCGCGTCACCGACGTACCAGATCGCCACCTGGAGCAGGGCCAGGGCGACGGCCGCGGCGAGCACGGTACGGACCCACAGCTTCCACTCGTGCCGGGCCCGCTCCTTCCCGTACCCGGCACCCGGCGGCTTCGGGCCCCCGGCCAGCCGGTACGCGGCGTGCCCGTCGAGCCACTTGATCGTGTAGTGGCCGTAGGCGACGGTGTAGCCGATGTAGAGCGCGGCCAGCCCGTGCTTCCAGTCCGGCTCGGCGCCGTTCTTGAGGTCGAGCGTGGTGACCACGAGCAGCACCAGCTCCATCAGGGGCTCGCACAGCAGGACCGCCGCCCCCAGCCTGGGCATCCTCGCGAGGTACCGCAGGGCCAGGCCGGCCGCCAGCAGGACCCAGAAACCGACCTCGCAGGCGATGATCAGCGCGACGATCATGGGACTCTCCGTCCGCTCGAGTTCTCCGTTCCTTCCCAGGCTCCCGTCCGGCCGGACCCCTCGCGTCGTCTCCATTGACCATGTGGGCCTGCATCGTTCGATGTACCGCGGCCTCGGCCTCTCCGCCGAGGTGCCGGACCCGCGCACCCTGTTGGATGGGACCGTGACCACGAAGATCCGCGACCTGCGCCCCCACCGCGACGACGTCCTCCTTGCGGCCGTCAGCACGGCCGCGGGCCTGGCGTTCTGGTCGCTCGGCGTCTACAGCAGCCCCGGCCGGGACTCCCTGCCGGCCTGGGCGGCCCTGGTCCCGCTGGTGGCCCTCGGCGCGATGGAGCTGCTGCGCCGCACCAAACCCCGGGTGACCCTGATCGTCGGCACCATCGGGGTGGTCGCCGACCAGTTCACGGTCGGTTGCCTCGCCACCGTCGTGATCTTCACAGATCTGATGTACGCCGCCGTCGTGTACGGAAAACCGGCCATGGCCCGGCGGCTCCCGGTCAGCACCGGCCTGATCACCGTCGTGGTCACCATCGCCTCGCTGGCCTGGCTGCGCACCCCGCAGGCCCTGCTGGTCGGCGCGATCACCGGCATCGTGAGCTTCGCCCCGGCGCTGACCGGCGCCACCCTGCGCAACCACCGCGAGGCCGCCGAGGCGGCCCGGCTGCGGGCGGAGCAGACCGCGCTGCTGGCCGAGATGGACCGCAGCCAGGCCGTGGCCGCCGAGCGCGCCCGGATGGCTCGCGAGCTGCACGACATGGTGGCCAACCACCTCTCCGCCATCGCCATCCACTCCACCGCCGCGCTCTCCATCGACACCGCCGCGACCAGTCGCGACGCGCTCGGGGTGATCCGCGAGAACAGCGTGCAGGGACTGGCCGAAATGCGCCGCCTGATCGGGCTGCTACGGGATGCCGGGGGCGACCGGGAGCCGGTCGCCGTGCCCTCGCTGGACGGCCTGGACGCCCTCATCGGGCAGGCCCGGACCAATGGCTCGGCGAGCGGGCTGACCTTCGTACTCCACGACGACCGGCGCTCCGGGGAGCCGGCGGCGGCCCCGGTCGAGCTGGCCGCGTACCGGATCGTCCAGGAGTCGCTGACCAACGCCCTCAAGCACGCCGCCCCGGGAACGGTCGCGGTCCGCGTGGCACGCGCCGACGGACTGCTGACCGTGGTGGTGGACTCCCCCTACGGGGACCGGCCGGGCCCCCGCGCGCCCGGTTCCGGGGCGGGTCTGATCGGCATGCGGGAGCGGACGGAGCTGCTGGGCGGGGTGTTCACGGCGGGCCGGTCCGGTGCGGTGTGGCAGGTACGGGCGACACTGCCCGCGGAGGAGAAGGCGGTGGAGGCATGACCATCCGGGTGGTGGTGGCGGAGGATCAGGGCGCGGTACGGGCGGGGCTGGTGCTCATCCTGCGCAGCGCGGGCGACGTCGAGGTCGTGGGCGAGGCCGGCGACGGGGAGGAGGCGGTGCGCCTGGCGCGCGAGCTGCGGCCGGATCTCGTCCTCATGGACGTGCAGATGCCCCGGCTCGACGGGGTGTCCGCGACCCGTCAGGTGGTCTCGGAGGGCCTGGCCGACGTACTGGTGCTGACCACCTTCGACCTCGACGAGTACGTCTTCGGTGCGCTGCGGGCGGGGGCGGCCGGCTTCCTGCTGAAGAACGCGGACGCGGCGGAGCTGATCGCGGCGGTACGGACCGTGGCGCGCGGGGAGGGCCTGATCGCCCCGGCGGTGACCCGGCGGCTGATCGCCGAGTTCGCGGCGCCCCGGCCGGCGCGGCCGGCCCCGGCGCCGGAGCGGGCGGCGGCGATCGCCTCCCTCACCCCGCGGGAGCGGGAGGTGCTGAGCGCGCTGGGCGAGGGGCTGTCGAACGCGGAGATCGCCGTGCGCCTGGAAATGGCGGAGGCGACGGCCAAGACGCACGTCAGCAGGCTGCTCGGCAAGCTGGAGCTGCGCAGCAGGCTCCAAGCCGCCGTGCTCGCACAGGAGTTGGGGATATAGACGGGAAGGCGCGCACCGGTCTGGACCTCTTGACGGTTGGTCCAGACCTTTCTACGCTCGCCGCAACACTGTGGTGAGCGTGCCATGACAAAGCGTGCTCACGGGCGGCGCAGGTCCCACCCCCATGTCGCAGTCGGCCCCACGACTGCGACGGACCTACGGAGGATCACCCTTGAGCACAGCATCCCCACCCCGCACCAGGCGCACCCGGTTCTTCAGCCGAGTCGCGGCGATCGTGGCCGCCCTCGCCCTGCCCGTCACCGGACTCGTCGCCCTGGCCGGCCCGGCCCAGGCAGCCGCCTCCGCGACGGCGACGTACACCAAGGTCTCCGACTGGGGCTCCGGCTTCGAGGGCAAGTGGGTGGTGAAGAACACCGGCACCACCACCCTCAGCAGCTGGACCGTGGAGTGGGACTATCCGGCGGGCACCTCGGTCACCTCGGCCTGGGACGCCACCGTCACCGGCTCGGGCACCCACTGGACCGCCAAGAATCTCGGCTGGAACGGCACCCTCGCCCCCGGCGCGACGGCCGGCTTCGGCTTCAACGGCGCGGGCGGCGGCGCCCCCAGCGGCTGCAAGATCAACGGCGCCTCCTGCGACGGCGGCACCCAGCCCGGCGACACTCCCCCCACGGCTCCCGGCACCCCCGCCGCGAGCAACGTCGCCGACACCTCGCTCACCCTGACCTGGACCCCGGCCACCGACGACAAGGGCGTCAAGAACTACGACGTCTACCGGGGCTCCGCCAAGATCGCCACCGTCACCGGGACCAGCTACGCGGACTCCGGCCTGACCAAGGGCACGACGTACACCTACAGCGTCACCGCCCGCGACACCATCGACCAGACGGGCCCCTCGTCCGGCTCCGCCGCGGTCACCACGACCGGCGGGGTCATCCCCCCGGACCCGGCGGGCAAGGTCAAGCTCGGCTACTTCACCAACTGGGGCGTCTACGGGCGCAACTACCACGTGAAGAACCTGGTCACCTCGGGCACCGCGGGCAAGATCACCCACATCAACTACGCCTTCGGCAACGTCCAGAACGGCCAGTGCACCATCGGTGACGCCTACGCCGACTACGACAAGGCCTACACCGCCGACCAGAGCGTCGACGGCGTCGCCGACACCTGGGACCAGCCCCTGCGCGGCAACTTCAACCAGCTGCGCAAGCTGAAGAAGGCCTACCCGAACATCAAGGTCCTGTGGTCCTTCGGCGGCTGGACCTGGTCCGGCGGGTTCCCGCAGGCCGCGGCCAACCCGACCGCCTTCGCCCAGTCCTGCTACAACCTGGTCGAGGACCCGCGCTGGGCGGACGTCTTCGACGGCATCGACCTGGACTGGGAGTACCCCAACGCCTGCGGCCTGTCCTGCGACACCAGCGGTGCGGCCGCCTTCAAGAACCTGATGTCGGCGACCCGGGCCAAGTTCGGCGCGAACAACCTGGTCACCGCCGCCATCACCGCCGACGCCTCCAGCGGCGGCAAGATCGACGCGGCCGACTACGGCGGCGCCGCGCAGTACGTCGACTTCTACAACGTCATGACGTACGACTTCTTCGGCGCCTGGGCGGCGCAGGGCCCGACGGCCCCGCACTCCCCGCTCACCTCGTACGCGGGCATCCCGCAGGCCGGCTTCAACTCCGCCGACGCCATCGCCAAGCTCAAGGCCAAGGGCGTCGCCGGCACCAAGCTCAACCTCGGCATCGGCTTCTACGGCCGCGGCTGGACCGGAGTCACCCAGGCCGCCCCCGGCGGCACCGCCACCGGGCCCGCGCCGGGCACGTACGAGCAGGGCATCGAGGACTACAAGGTGCTCAGGACCAGCTGCCCGGCCACCGGCACGGTCGCCGGCACGGCCTACGCCAAGTGCGGCAGCAACTGGTGGAGCTACGACACCCCCGCCACCATCGCCGGGAAGATGACCTGGGCCAAGCAGCAGGGCCTCAGGGGAGCCTTCTACTGGGAGTTCAGCGGCGACACCACGAACGGTGAGCTCGCGAACGCGGTCCACACCGGGCTCCAGTAAAGACCGAAGCCGGGGAGACGGGTCCGCCCTCGTCTCCCCGGCTTCTCGTTGTCCTGACCAGGCCACATTCACCCTCCCCCGGTCAACGGGAAAAGAATTCAGGCAACATTCACCCTCTGGCCGGGAGGCGCCGCCTCCAGCCAGGCCAGGAAGCCGGTCAGCGCGTCATCGCTCATCGCCAGCTCCAGGCGGGTCCCCTGGTGGACACAGCCGAGCACGACGGCGTCGGAGAGCAGGGCCAGCTCCTCCTCGCCCTCCGGGGCGCGGCGGGCGACGACCTCGATGGAGGAGCGCTCCAGCAGCCGGCGCGGCCGCGGGGAGTACGAGAACACCCGGAACCACTCGATCCGGTCACCGCTGTAGCGCGCGACCCCGTACACCCAGCCCTTGCCGGAAATATCGGGCTCCTCCGAGACACCCCAGCGCATGCTGCAGTCGAAGGTGCCGCCGGACCGCTGGATGAGTCTGCGGCGCAGTCCGAAGACAAACAGCCCGATCACCACCAGGGTTACGACCAGGCCGCTCACAAGCAGAGCGAGGAGCATCTTCACCGACCTCCTCGCTCATCGAATACGCATGAGAAAAAACGGACCCGCATCGCCTCAGCCGCGACCCGGTCTGGAAAATTCCAGCACGGACCGCGGCTGAGGTCTGCTGAGTCCCGGCGGTCGCCCCCCGGGACTCAAACGATCAAACTCCGACGGGCATTCAGCCCGTTACGGCGCGCAGCCGGACATCAGCGCGACGCTCGGCGGCGGCATCCGCCTCCGCCTTCGCACGCTCCAGTGCCCGCTCCGCACGCTGGACGTCAATCTCGTCCGCGAGCTCGGCGATCTCGGCCAGCAGGGACAGCTTGTTGTCCGCGAACGAGATGAAACCGCCGTGCACCGCGGCGACGACGGTGTTGCCGTCACTGGTGCGGATGGTCACCGGGCCCGATTCCAGCACACCGAGAAGCGGCTGGTGACCGGGCATGACGCCGATGTCGCCGGACGTGGTGCGGGCGACAACAAGGGTGGCCTCGCCGGACCAGACATTGCGGTCCGCCGCGACCAGCTCGACGTGCAGCTCAGCAGCCAAGGTGGCTCCTCGGGTCACCACCCGGCGGGTCGGCCGGGTGTTGGGTCAAATTCTAATGGGCGTGAGGAGAGGGACGGGACATACCCGCCCCTCTCCGTCTACAGACACGGTCAGCATTCGCTGGCGGCCTGCGAACCGGATGCGCCCCTCGCGGAGCGCGCCCGATCAGGAGACGCCCAGCTCCTTGGCGTTCGCCTTCAGGTCCTCGATACCACCGCACAGGAAGAACGCCTGCTCGGGGAAGTGGTCGTAGTCACCGTCGCAGATCGCGTTGAACGCGATGATCGACTCCTCGAGCGGAACGTCCGAACCGTCCACGCCGGTGAACTGCTTGGCGACGTGGGTGTTCTGCGACAGGAAGCGCTCGACACGACGGGCACGGTGGACAACGAGCTTGTCCTCCTCGCCCAGCTCGTCGATACCGAGGATCGCGATGATGTCCTGGAGGTCCTTGTACTTCTGCAGGATCCCCTTGACGCGCATCGCCGTGGCGTAGTGGTCCGCCGCGATGTACCGCGGGTCGAGGATGCGGGACGTCGAGTCCAGCGGGTCCACGGCCGGGTAGATGCCCTTCTCGGAGATCGGACGGGAGAGAACCGTCGTCGCGTCGAGGTGGGCGAAGGTGGTCGCCGGCGCCGGGTCGGTCAGGTCGTCCGCGGGGACGTAGATCGCCTGCATCGAGGTGATCGAGTGACCACGGGTCGAGGTGATGCGCTCCTGGAGGAGACCCATCTCGTCGGCCAGGTTCGGCTGGTAACCCACCGCGGAGGGCATACGGCCGAGCAGGGTCGACACCTCGGAACCCGCCTGGGTGTACCGGAAGATGTTGTCGATGAAGAAGAGCACGTCCTGCTTCTGCACATCGCGGAAGTACTCCGCCATGGTCAGACCGGCAAGGGCGACGCGCAGACGGGTGCCCGGGGGCTCGTCCATCTGACCGAAGACAAGCGCCGTCTTGTCGATGACGCCGGACTCGGCCATCTCCTCGATGAGGTCGTTGCCCTCACGGGTACGCTCACCGACACCCGCGAACACCGACACACCGTCGTGGTTGTTGGCGACGCGGTAGATCATTTCCTGGATCAGAACGGTCTTGCCGACACCGGCACCACCGAACAGACCGATCTTTCCACCCTTGACGTACGGGGTGAGAAGGTCGATGACCTTGACGCCGGTCTCGAACATCTCGGTCTTCGACTCGAGCTCGTCGAAGCGGGGCGCCTTGCGGTGGATCGGCCAGCGCTCGGTGACGTTGGCGTTCTCCTCCGGGTAGTTCAGCACCTCACCGAGGGTGTTGAAGACCTTGCCCTTGGTGAAGTCACCGACGGGGACGGTGATGCCCTCGCCCGTGTCGGTCACCGCGGCCTGGCGGACCAGACCGTCGGTCGGCTGCATCGAGATGGTACGGACGAGGCCGTCACCCAGGTGCTGCGCGACCTCGAGGGTCAGGGTCTTGAGCGCGCCGTCCTGGGCCGGGTCGGCGACCTGGACCTTCAGCGCGTTGTAGATCTCGGGCATGGCGTCGACGGGGAACTCCACGTCGACGACCGGGCCGATGACCCGGGCGACACGGCCCGTGGCGGCGGCCGTCTGAGCAGTGGTCGTCATTACTTGTCACTCCCCGCGGTCGCGTCAGCCATGGCGCTCGCGCCACCGACGATCTCGCTGATTTCCTGGGTGATTTCGGCCTGGCGGGCCGCGTTGGCAAGCCGGGAGAGGCTCTTGATGAGGTCTCCGGCGTTGTCGGTCGCCGCCTTCATCGCGCGGCGGCGGGCGGCGTGCTCGGAAGCGGCCGACTGCAGCAGTGCGTTGTAGATACGGCTCTCGACGTAGCGCGGCAGCAGGGCGTCGAGGACGTCCTCCGCCGACGGCTCGAAGTCGAACAGCGGAAGGATCTCGCCCTTCGCACCGGTCTCCTCCTGAGCCTGATCGAGGCTGAGCGGCAGCATCCGGCCGTCGACCGGGTTCTGCGTCATCATCGACACGAATTCCGTGAAGACGATGTGCAGCTCGTCGACGCCACCCTCGGCCGTTTCCAGCTGGATGGCCTCGATCAGCGGCCCTGCGACGCGCTTGGCGTCGGCGTAGGCCGGGCTGTCGGTGAAGCCGGTCCACGAATCCGCGACCTTGCGCTCGCGGAAGCCGTAGTAGGCCAGACCCTTACGGCCGACGATGTAGGTGTCGACCTCCTTGCCCTCGCCGCGGAGCCGCTCGGTGAGCCGCTCCGCCTGCTTGATGGCATTCGAGGAGTAGCCGCCGGCCAGACCGCGGTCGCTCGTGATGAGCACGATCGCGGCACGGGTCGGCGCCTCGACCTCGGTCGTCAGGGCGTGCTTGGTGTTGGAGCCGGTCGCCACCGCGGTCACCGCACGGGTGAGCTCGGTCGCGTACGGCATCGATGCCGCCACCTTGCGCTGCGCCTTGACGATGCGCGAGGCGGCGATCATCTCCATCGCCTTGGTGATCTTCTTGGTCGCCGTGATGGCACGGATGCGACGCTTGTAGACCCGGAGCTGCGCTCCCATGAGTCAGGTCCCTTCCGTCGTCACTTGGAGACGTTGACGGCCGGTGCGTCCTCGCCCAGGAGCTTGCCGTCCGAGGTCTCGAACTGGCGCTTGAAGGAAGCGATGGCGTCCGCGATGGAGGACAGGGTGTCGTCCGACATCTTGCCGCCGTCGGCGATGGAGGTGAGGAGGTCCTTGCGCTCGCGGCGCAGGTGCTCCAGCAGCTCCGACTCGAAGCGACGGACGTCGTTCACCGGGACATCGTCCATCTTGCCGGTGGTACCGGCCCAGACGGAGACGACCTGCTCCTCGACGGGCATCGGCTGGTACTGGCCCTGCTTCAGCAGCTCGACCAGGCGCTTGCCGCGCTCCAGCGAAGCCTTCGAAGCGGCGTCCAGGTCGGAACCGAAGGCGGCGAACGCCTCCAGCTCGCGGTACTGGGCGAGGTCCAGGCGCAGACGGCCGGACACCTGCTTCATGGCCTTGTGCTGGGCGGAGCCACCGACGCGGGAGACCGAGATACCGACGTTCAGCGCCGGGCGCTGGCCCGCGTTGAACAGGTCGGACTCCAGGAAGCACTGGCCGTCGGTGATGGAGATGACGTTGGTCGGGATGAACGCCGACACGTCGTTCGCCTTGGTCTCGACGATCGGCAGACCGGTCATCGAACCGGCACCCATCTCGTCGGACAGCTTCGCGCAGCGCTCCAGCAGACGGGAGTGCAGGTAGAAGACGTCACCCGGGTAGGCCTCGCGGCCCGGCGGGCGGCGCAGCAGCAGCGACACGGCGCGGTAGGCGTCGGCCTGCTTCGACAGGTCGTCGAAGATGATCAGGACGTGCTTGCCGGCGTACATCCAGTGCTGGCCGATGGCGGAACCGGTGTACGGCGCCAGGTACTTGAAGCCGGCCGGGTCGGACGCCGGGGCGGCGACGATCGTCGTGTACTCGAGCGCGCCGGCGTCTTCCAGGGCGCCGCGAACGGACGCGATGGTCGAGCCCTTCTGGCCGATGGCGACGTAGATGCAGCGAACCTGCTTGTTCACGTCGCCCGAGCGCCAGTTGTCGCGCTGGTTGATGATCGTGTCGACGGCCAGCGCGGTCTTACCCGTCTGACGGTCACCGATGATCAGCTGACGCTGACCGCGGCCGACCGGCACCATGGCGTCGATGGCCTTGTAGCCGGTCTGCATCGGCTCGTGGACCGACTTACGGACCATGACGCCCGGAGCCTGCAGCTCCAGGGCGCGACGGCCTTCGGTCGCGATCTCGCCGAGGCCGTCGATCGGGTTGCCGAGCGGGTCGACTACGCGGCCGAGGTAGCCCTCGCCGACGCCGACGGAGAGCACCTCACCGGTGCGCTGCACCGGCTGGCCCTCCTCGATACCGCTGAACTCGCCGAGGACGACCGCACCGATCTCGCGCTCCTCGAGGTTGAGGGCGAGACCGAGGGTGCCGTCCTCGAACTTCAGCAGCTCGTTCGCCATGGCGGAGGGCAGGCCCTCCACCTTCGCGATGCCGTCGCCGGCAACGCTGACCGTTCCGACCTCCTCGCGCGAGGCCGCGTCCGGCTGGTACGACTGGACAAAGTTCTCCAGTGCGTCCCGGATCTCCTCCGGCCGGATCGTGAGCTCCGCCATCTGGGTTCCCTGCTCTCCTTGTTGGGCCTGAAGCTTCTTAGGGGTCTGGGGGCGACCCCCAGGAATCTTCTGCAAGTTCTGCACGGCCCAACCGGGCCGCTAGGAATGCTTTTGTTCTTTTGGTGGCTGGTCAGCCGGCCATGCGGCGCGACGCCTCGGCGAGGCGGTCCGCGATGGTGCCGTCGATGACCTCGTCGCCGACTCGCACCGTGATCCCGCCGAGGACCTCGGGGTCCACGTCGAGGTTCAGGTGCATCTGGCGGCCGTACAGCTTGGCCAGCACCGCACCGAGACGCGCCTTCTGCACGTCGCTGAGCGGAACCGCGCTGGTCACGGTGGCGACCATGCGGTCACGGCGCTCGGCGGCGAGCTTGGACAGGGACTCGAGTCCCGCTTCCAGGCTACGTCCACGCGGGTGCGTGACAAGACGGATCACCAGGCGCTCGGTGACGGCGTTCACCTTGCCGCCGAGCAGGCTGCGCAGCAGCTCGCTCTTGGCCGAGGTGGTGGCGCCGCGGTCGGTCAGCGCGGAACGCAGCTCGGTGTTCGAGGAGACGATCCGGCCGAACCGGAACACCTCGTCCTCGACGTTGTCGAGCGCGTCGCCCTGCTGGGCCGCCGTGAGGTCGGCGGTGGCCGCCAGCTCCTCCAGCGCGTCCACCAGGTCGCGGGACTGCGACCAGCGGGACCGGACCATGCCGGACACCAGGTCGAGGGTTTCCCCGCCGACCTGGGCGCCGAGCAGCCGACCGGCCAGCTCGGCCTTGGCCTCGCCGGACTGCGCCGGGTCGGTGAGGACCCGACGCAGCGAGACCTCACGGTCGAGCAGCGCGGTGACGGCAGCCAGCTCGCCGGCGAGCTTCGCCGCGTCGACGGACGTGTTGTCCGTCAGCGCGTCGAGACGCTCACGCGCGGAGGCCAGCGCCTCGCGGCTCGCTCCGTTCATCGGGCCGCCTCGGCCTTCTCCTCAAGCTCGCTGAGGAAACGGTCGATGGTGCGGCTCTGCCGGGCGTGGTCCTCGAGGGACTCGCCGACAAGCTTTCCGGCCAGGTCGGTGGCGAGCTTGCCCACGTCCTGACGCAGCGCATGCGAGGCGGCCTTGCGGTCCGCCGCGATCTGGGCGTGGCCGGCAGCGATGATCTCCTCACGCTGCCGCTGGCCCTCTGCGCGCAGTTCTTCCTTGAGCGCAGTGCCCTGCTCCAGCGCTTCCTGGCGCAGGCGCGCGGCCTCGTGCCGGGCTTCGGCGAGCTGGGCCTTGTACTGCTCCAGGACGCTCTGGGCCTCGGTCTGGGCGGATTCCGCCTTCTCGATACCGCCTTCGATGGCCTCGCGGCGCTCTTCCAGAACCTTGTTGATGTTCGGGAGGAGCTTCTTCGCGAGGAAACCGAAGACGATGACGAAGGCGAGCAGACCGATGACGAGCTCGGGGATCGGCGGGACGAGGGGGTTACCCGGCTCCTCGGCCGCGAGAACCAGGAGGTTCACATCAGTGCCTTTCGTCGATTCGGACTAGTCGTGGGGTTCGTCAGCTGTAGACGAACGGCATGACCAGACCGATGAGGGCGAGCGCCTCACAGAAGGCGAAGCCGAGGATCTGGTTGGCGCGGATCAGACCGGCAGCTTCGGGCTGACGGGCGAGCGCCTGGGTGCCGTTACCGAAGATGATGCCGACGCCGACGCCGGGGCCGATGGCCGCGAGGCCGTAGCCCACGGAGCTGAGGGAACCGGTGACGGCAGCAAGGGTCTGGGACATGCCAGTTCTTCCTTCTCTTTCACGGACCGGTGGGGGTTGGCCACCGGACGACTGGGGGGGTTGCGGAGCGGCTTGGCTCAGTGGTGTTCGGCTACCGCGCCCTGCAGGAAGCTGCAGGCCAGGAGCACGAAGACGTAGGCCTGGACGGCCTGGATGAAGAGCTCGAACGCGGTCATCACGATGACCATGACGAACGAGACGCCCGCGTAGGCGATGCCGATCCCGTTCAGCAGGTACCAGCTGGCGATGGTGAACAGCAGCAGCAGGGTGTGGCCGGCGAACATGTTCGCGAACAGTCGGACCGCGTGGGTGAAGGGGCGGACCAGCACGTTCGAGAAGAACTCGATCACCATGACCAGCGGCAGGATCCCGCCGAGGGACTTGTCGTAGCCGGTGATGTTCTTGAAGCCGCCGACGAAGCCGTGGCGCTTGAAGGTCACCGACATCCACATGACGTAGATGACCGCGGCGAGACCGGCCGGGTACGCGATGACCGCGGTCACCGGGAACTGGGCGAGCGGGACGATCGACCAGAGGTTCATCATCCAGACGAAGAAGAACGTCGCGACCATGAAGGGGACGTACTTCTCGCCTTCCTTCTTGCCCAGCGTCTCGTAGACGATGCCGCGGCGCACGAAGTCGTAGCCGGCCTCGGCGACCATCTGCAGCTTGCCCGGGACGACCTTCGGCTTCCGGAACGCGGCCCAGAAGAAGCCGACGATGATGACCGAGCCCAGCAGGGCCAGCAGCATCGTCTTGTTGAAGTACAGGCCGCTGTCGTCACCGAAGATCGGCTTGAACAGGAACGAGTACAGGGTCGGGCCCGGGAAGCCGCAGCCAGTGCCGTCTTCGAAATGACAATTGATCTCGAAGGCGAGCGTCATGTCAGCAGCACTCACCGCAGGGCTCCTTCAGCGTGGCGCATAGGTACGGCAACCTCGTTGTGTCGGCGCGGCGCGCAGCCGCGGTTCGGCACTGGACTGGTGTAACGGATGGTGGGGCGGCAGTCAGGCATCGAGCCTCGCGATGGAACAGGCGTCAGCTCAGATGCCCGCGCCCGCAGTGCCGCAGTTGGCACCGGACGATAGCAGGATCTCGAACGCCCACTTATCCCGGCCCTACCCTTCACGACTTCGGCCCCGGATTCTCGGGCTTGTCGCCCTTCACCGAGTCCGGTTCGACGTAAAGAATCTTGGCCTTCATATGAGCACGGGTCTGCGCGCCGATCCACACCAGGGTGGTGGCGACGAGCGTGATCGCGAACGCCTTGGGGTTGAACAGGGTGGTGTTCTTGAACGCCGCGACAAACACGAAAAGCAGCAGAATCTGGGCCGTGTAGAGCATGAGCCCCATGGCCTGGAAGAGATGCGGGAGTGATTTCGCCGTGCGCTGCAGAACGACGAATCCGATGCCCATGAACAACATCACGACCAGCGTCGCGACGACGGCCCCGACTGCGCCCTTGCCGCCGACGACCAACCAGCTGATCAGCGCGGCGATAGCGCCGGCGACAGCCGTGGGTACGGCGGCTTGCAGGAGGAGTCGGACATCATCTGACCGCATGGCGGTTTGCTCCGCGTGGTGGTGGGGGCACTGGACTCGTACGGGACGAGCGTAAGCCCGGTCCGAGAGGGAACCTCGGGCCAAGGGACCGTCGCACTACGGTCCTTCGGCTCTGTCGCCGGGTTTAGTGAACGGTATCACAAACTATTTGATGAGAGCTTTACCTGCTCGGTGTGCCGACTGTCACACATGAGAGTGACCCTGCGCGTGTGTGCGCGACAGGCGGGCAGCTTGTCTGGTATTGGCATTCGACGTCCGTAATGAGCACCAGCGCGGACGTGCTCGATCGTGGGCGCCGGACTCGCGGGCTTGACCGCGCACGCGAGCGTGGGCCCCGCGTCTCGCGGGGCCCACGGCACATCATCGGTCGATCGGATCAGCACCCAATGTTCTTGATACCGGTGCTTCCCGTTGGCCGTCAGCGGGCGGATCCGGCCTTGCGCCGGTCGGGGAAGCGCGAACGGGGACCCACCGCGGTCGCCCCGTTGACCCCGGAGACTCCCGCGGCGATGGGCCTCGCGGGCTCCGGTTCCGTGCCCGAGGCGTCCCGTGCGGCGGCCTCGGCCGCCCGTTCGGCGTGCCGGTAGCGCGGCGGGACCAGACCCTGCGCCCAGCGCGGAGCACGCGGTGTGAAGCGCGGCAGGAGCAGCAGGATCAGGCCCACCGCACTCAGCGCGGCGATCGCGAGCACGATCCACATCGAGGCGGAATGCACCGAGTAGGCCACCGTGCCGAAGGCGATCAGGCCCGACCAGAAGTACATGATCAGCACCGCGCGACTGTGCGAATGCCCGAGCTCCAGCAGTCGGTGGTGGAGGTGCCCCCGGTCTGCCGCGAAGGGCGACTGGCCCTTCCACGTACGCCGGACGATGGCCAGAACCAGGTCCGCCATCGGAATCGCGATGATCGTCAGCGGCAGGATCAGCGGGATGAAGACGGGGAACATCGCGTGCGTCGCGTTGCGCTCACCACCCGCGAACAGGGCCAGCGCGTCCGGGTCCACCTGGCCGCTGATCGAGATCGCGGAGGCGGCGAGCACCAGGCCGATGAGCATCGAGCCGGAGTCGCCCATGAAGATGCGGGCGGGATGCATGTTGTGCGGCAGGAAGCCGAGGCACATGCCCATCAGGATCGCGGCGAAGAGGGTGGCGGGCGCGGCCGCCTCGATGCCGTAGCCGAACCAGATCCGGTACGAGTAGAGGAAGAACGCGGCCGCGGCGATGCAGACCATGCCGGCGGCCAGGCCGTCGAGGCCGTCGACGAAGTTCACCGCGTTGATGGTGATCACGACGAGCGCCACGGTGAGCAGGTTGCCCTGCCACTGGGTGAGCGCGACCGTGCCGATGAACGGCACCGGGATCCACAGGATGGTCAGGCCCTGGATGACCATCACGCCGGCGGCGATCATCTGCGCGCCGAGCTTGATGAGGGCGTCGATCTCGAACTTGTCGTCGAGCACGCCGATCAGCCAGATCAGAGCGGCGCCGGAGAGCAGCGCCCGTGGTTCGTTCGACAGCTCGAAGACACCGTTGAGGTTCCGCAGGTGGTCGGCGACCAGCAGGCCGGCGCACAGACCGCCGAACATGGCGATGCCGCCCAGTCTCGGTGTGGGCTCGCGGTGCACGTCGCGGGCACGGATCTCCGGCATGGCCCCGGCCGCGATCGCGAACTTCCGCACGGGCCCGGTCAGCAGGTAGGTCACCGCGACCGTGACGCAAAGCGTCAGCAGATATTCACGCACGGGCTGCCCCAGATGTATCGCCGGCCATCTCAGCCCCACACATTAGCTGCGATGTCACCTCCTCCGAGGACGCGAGGTGCTGGCATTGCGGTTCCACTACGCCCTGCTTGCCCCGTTTACGCCCCGTAGGGGGGAAATCCGATCGTGAGCTCGCCGACCTCCGTACGTGTTTTCACGCCATCCCCGTCCAGCGCCGCGGCGAACAATGCCGCGATCCGGACCATCTCCGCCTCCCCCATCCCCTGGGTGGTCACGGCGGCCGTTCCCAGCCGGATGCCGCGCTGGTCCCCGTACGGGAGGGCGCAGGTGTCCAGCACGATCCCGGCGGCGGCGAGCCGGCCACGGGCGGTCGGGCCGTCCACGCCGAGCGCTGCCGGATCGGCGGCGATCAGGTGGGTGTCGGTACCGCCGGTGGTGACGGCGAATCCGTGCTCCTGGAGCTCGGCCGCCAGGACGCGGGCATTGGCGACGACCCGGTGGGCGTACGTGGTGAAGGCCGGCCGGGCCGCCTCGCCGAAGGCCACGGCCTTGGCGGCGATCGTGTGCATCTGCGCCCCGCCCTGGGTGAAGGGGAACACCGCCCGGTCGATGCGCTCCGCGTACTCGGCTCCGCACAGCAGCATCCCGCCGCGCGGACCGCGCAGCACCTTGTGCGTGGTCGCGCAGACGACGTCGGCGTACGGAACGGGGCTGGGCGCGGCCCCGCCTGCCACCAGCCCGATCGGATGGGCGGCGTCCGCGATGAGGAGGGCGCCGACCTCGTCGGCGATCTCGCGGAAGGCCGAGTACTCAAGGTGGCGGGGGTAGGAGATCGAGCCGCAGACGATCGCCCTGGGCCGGTGCGCGTGGGCGAGGCGCTGGACCTGCCGGTAGTCGATGAGCCCGGTCTCGGCGTCGACCCCGTACCCGACGAAGTCGAACCAGCGCCCGGAGATATTGGCGGGCGACCCGTGGGTGAGGTGGCCCCCGTACGGCAGCCCCATCGCCAGCACGGTGTCCCCGGGGCGCAGCAGGGCGGCGTACGCGGCGAGGACGGCGGAGGAGCCGGAGTGCGGCTGCACGTTGGCGTGCTCGGCGCCGAACAGCGCCTTGGCCCGCTCCACGGCGGTCTGCTCGGCCAGATCGGCGTACTCGCAGCCGCCGTGGTGCCGGGCGCCCGGATAGCCCTCGGCGTACTTGTTGGCGAGCGCGGAGCCGAGCGCGGCGAGCACGGCGCTCGAGGTGAAGTTCTCCGCGGCGCTCATCTGCAACGTGTCGGCCTGCCGCTGCCGCTCCCCGGCCAGTACGTCGGCCATCTGCGGGTCCTGCATGCGCAGCAGGTCCGTGGGCTGGGTGATGACGCTCATGGCGCGACTCCAGAGGTACCGGGTACCAGCCACTGTAGGCCCGCGGACCCCGCCGTGCCCTGTCAGCGCGGAGCGGTCACGCCCGTCAGGGCCGTCCCGCCCGGGTCCAGCGCCTGGCCGGCCCCTCCTCGACGTGTCAGCGCGGGGTGGTGACGCCCGTCAGGGCCGTGACCACCGGGTCGAGCGCCGTGTTGATCTCGTCGCCGATCGAGCGGAAGAAGGTGATCGGCGCCCCGTACGGGTCGTACACCTCGTCCGCGTCCGGAGACGGCGCCAGCAGCCAGCCGCGCAGCGCCGCGGCGGCCCGGACCAGTGACCGCGCCCGCTCCGCCATGCCGTCGTCCAGCGGCGGCAGGGTGGCCGGGTCTATCGCCCGCACCAGGCGGGTGAACTCCTTCAGCGTGAAGGTGCGCAGACCGGCGGAGTGGCCCATCGAGATGACCTGGGCCCGGTGGTCACGGGTGGCGGTCAGCACCAGGTCCGCGCGTATGACGTGCTCGTCCAGCAGCTCCCGCCCGGTGAACCCGGACGCGTCGGCGCCGAAGTCCGCCAGCACGGCGGCCGCGTTCGCCTCCATCGGGGCGCCCTCGTGGCCCCAGGTGCCGGCGCTCTCCACGATGAGGTCGCCGGTGACGGGGCCGCCCAGTCGGTGCGAGAGGGCATGCCGAGTCAGCCGCTCGGTGATGGGCGAGCGGCATACGTTCCCGGTGCTGACGTGGAGTATGCGGAAAGTGTTTCCCCCGGCTACCGGCGGGCGGTACCCCCCTGCTATGCCACGCCCCTCAGGGCTCACGGGCCGACCTCGAGGTCGGGTACGACCTCCCGCAGCTGGTCTGCGGTGAGCGCCCCCTCGCGCAGCAGGACGGGAACCTTCCCGGTGACGTCGACGATCGACGACGGCTGGATGCCGGGCGTCGGGCCGCCGTCCAGGTACACGGACACGGAGTCGCCGAGCATCTCGCGCGCGGCGTCGCAGTCCTCGGGCGCGGGGTGCCCGGACAGATTGGCCGAGGACACCGCCATCGGGCCGACCTCGGTCAGCAGCTCGATCGCGACGGGGTGCAGCGGCATGCGCACGGCCACGGTGCCGCCGGTGTCGCCCAGGTCCCACGCCAGCGAGGGCTGGTGCTTGGCGACCAGGGTCAGCGCGCCCGGCCAGAAGGCGTCGACGAGTTCCCAGGCCTGCTCGGAGAAGTCGGTGACGAGGCCGTGGAGCGTGTTCGGAGAGCCGATGAGCACCGGGGTGGGCATGCCGCGGCCCCGGCCCTTGGCGGCGAGCAGGTCGTGGACGGCCTCCGGGCTGAAGGCGTCCGCGCCGATCCCGTACAGGGTGTCGGTGGGCAGCACGACGAGCTCGCCGCGGCGCACGGCGGACGCGGCTTCACGCAGACCCGTCTTACGGTCCGTCGCGTCGTTGCAGTCGTATCGCCGGGCCATCAGCGGGCCTCCTCGTGCAGCAGGTGGGTGGCGGAAATCGTCGCGCCGGTCACGGCAGGGCCTTGCGGGCGGTCGCGAAGCGGGGACGGTTGTTGAGGTCCGGGTGGTCGGCCGCGTCGGCCCAGCCCCGCTCGTCGGCGAAGATCCACGGCACCTGGCCGCCCTGGGTGTCGGCGTGCTCGATGACGACGATGCCGCCGGGCCGCAGCAGCCGGTGGGCGGTGCGTTCGATACCTCGGATGGTGTCGAGGCCGTCCTCGCCGGAGAAGAGCGCCATCTCCGGATCGTGGTCGCGGGCCTCGGGGGCGACGTACTCCCACTCGGTGAGCGGGATGTACGGCGGGTTGGAGATGACCAGGTCGACCTGGCCGTCGAGCTCGGGCAGCGCGCTCAGGGCGTCGCCCTGGTGGACGGTGACCCGGGAGCCCTCGGCGTTCTTGCGGGTCCACCGCAGGGCGTCCTCGGACAGCTCGACCGCGTGCACGCGCGAGCGCGGCACCTCCTGGGCCATGGCCAGCGCGATCGCGCCGGAGCCGGTGCACAGGTCCACGATCAGCGGCTCGACGACGTCCATCGCACGGACGGCGTGTATGGCCCAGTCGACGACCGATTCGGTCTCCGGCCGCGGCACGAAGACCCCCGGCCCGACCTGGAGCTCCAGGTACCGGAAGAAGGCGCGGCCGGTGATGTGCTGGAGCGGCTCGCGCGCCTCGCGGCGGGCGACGGCCTCCCAGTAGCGGGCGTCGAAGTCCGCGTCCTTGACGTGGTGCAGTTCCCCCCGCTTGACGCCGTGCACGAAGGCGGCGAGCTCCTCCGCGTCGAAGCGCGGTGAGGGCACGCCGGCGGCGGCCAGCCGCTGGGTGGCCTGGGCCACCTCGGCAAGCAGCAAGTTCACGCTGGTCCTCCGGGCTGCTGTCGTACGGGGGGGTGGTGCGGGGATCGGGTCAGTGCGCGGCCGCGAGCTTGGCCGCGGAGTCCGTGTCTGCACAGGCCTGGATGACCGCGTCGAGGTCACCGTCGAGCACCTGGTCCAAGTTGTACGCCTTGAAACCGGTCCGGTGGTCCGAGATCCGGTTTTCCGGGTAGTTGTACGTACGGATCTTCTCGGAACGGTCCACGGAGCGCACCTGGCTGCGGCGCACGTCCGAGGCCTCCTGCTCGGCGGCCTCCTGGGCGGCGGCCAGCAGCCGCGAGCGCAGGATACGCATGGCCTGCTCCTTGTTCTGGAGCTGGCTCTTCTCGTTCTGGCAGGAGGCGACCACGCCGGTCGGGAGGTGCGTGATGCGCACGGCCGAGTCGGTGGTGTTGACGGACTGGCCGCCGGGACCGGACGAGCGGTACACGTCGATGCGGAGGTCGTTCATGTTGACCTCGACCTCGACCTCCTCGGCCTCCGGGGTGACGAGCACACCCGCGGCGGAGGTGTGGATGCGGCCCTGGGACTCGGTGGCCGGAACCCGCTGGACGCGGTGCACGCCGCCCTCGTACTTCAGGCGGGCCCAGACGCCCTGGCCGGGCTCGGTGGCGCCGTTGCCGCCCTTGGTGCGGACGGAGACCTGGACGTCCTTGTAGCCGCCGAGCTCGGACTCGGTGGCGTCGATGATCTCGGTCTTCCAGCCCACGCGCTCGGCGTAGCGCAGGTACATGCGCAGCAGGTCGCCGGCGAACAGGGCCGACTCGTCGCCGCCCGCGCCCGCCTTGACCTCGAGGAGCACGTCCTTGTCGTCGCTGGGGTCGCGCGGAACGAGCAGCAGGCGGAGCTTCTCGGTGAGCTCCTCGCGCTGTGCGGTCAGTTCCTTGGCCTCGGCGGCGAAGTCGGGGTCGGCGGCCGCGAACTCCTTGGCCGTCTCGATGTCCTCGGCGGACTGCTTCCAGGCACGGAAGGTCGCGACGATCGGGGTCAGCTCCGCGTAGCGCTTGTTCAGCTTGCGCGCGTTGGCCTGATCCGAGTGGACCGAAGGGTCGGCGAGCTTCTTCTCAAGATCGGCGTGTTCGCCGACCAATTCCTCGACCGCTTCGAACATCGGGGACTCCTGGGGTGAAAGTGCGAAGGACTACAGGGGGGACGATCCGGAACGACGACAAAGGCGCCGGTCCGGCCGCCCCCGAGTGGACAGGGGGCGGCCGGAGACCGGCGCCTGGGTCGCGCTACTTCTTGGCCGCACCCTTGCCGAAGCGCGCCTCGAAGCGGGCCACGCGGCCACCGGTGTCGAGGATCTTCTGCTTGCCCGTGTAGAACGGGTGGCACTCGGAGCAGACCTCGGCTCGGATGGAGCCCTCGGTCAGGGTGCTACGGGTGGTGAACGACGCACCACAGGTGCAGCTGACCTGGGTCTCGACGTACTCGGGGTGAACTTCGCGCTTCAAGGTGTCTCCTAGTTTCGGGAGGGCACCGGGTCGCAGGAGCCGAATTGCGCACTGCGTGAACCGGGGCCGACAGACCAGTCTGCCAGGACCGGGCTGCCTGTCAAAATTCTGAGGACGCCTTCCTCAACGGGAGGGGGTCGCCATCTATTCCGGACCCGCCGGCGGCGGGTCGCGGACGGGGTCCTACTGGACGATCGAGCCGGCCGTGCCCTTGTCGCCGGAGGAGTTCACGGTGGCCTCGGCCGGGATCGGCCGGTCGGCCAGCAGGGCGTCCCAGACCAGCTTGGTCTCCTTGGTCAGGGGGGCCACGCGGTTGGCGTCGCGGGCGTCCGTGGTGACCGGCAGCGTGATCATCTGCATGTCCTGGGCGTCGATGCCCTGGAGGCCCTGGGCGAAGCCCATGAGGGATTTCACATCACCGAGCGCCTTGTCGGTGGTGATCGCCTTGGTGGCGGAGTCGGCGAGGTCGAGCAGCTTCTTCGGGTTGTCGAAGAGCCCGATGCCCTTGACCTGCTTGATGAGCGCCTTGATGAAGGCCTGCTGCAGCTGTATTCGGCCGAGGTCGCTGCCGTCGCCGACGCTCTTGCGGGTGCGTACGAGGCCGAGGGCCTGCTCGCCGTTGAGCTTGTTGGTGCCGGCCGCCAGGTCGAGGTGGCTGGCGCCGTCCTTGATCGGCTTGCTGGTGGTCACCTCGACGCCGCCGAGGTTGTCGATGATCTTCTTGAAGCCGGTGAAGTCGACCTCGATGTAGTGATCCATGCGGATCCCCGACATCTTCTCGACGGTCTTGACCGCGCAGGCCGCCCCGCCGACGGTGAACGCCTCGTTGAACTGGGTGCGCTGTCCGCCCGGGTCGGTCTTCCCGCCGGCCGTCGCGCAGGAGGGGCGGGAGATCATGGTGTCGCGCGGTATGGAGACGACGCTGGCCTTCTCGTGGCCCTCGTACAGGTGGATGATCATCGCCGTGTCGGAGCGGGCCGAGCCGCCGTCGTCCTGGCCGTACTCGCCGTTGGCGCCGCCGCGGGAGTCGGAGCCGAGGACGAGGATGTCCATCGAGCCGTTGTCGACGTTCTGCGGGCGGTCGGTACCGAGCGCCTGGTCGATGTCGACGGTCTTCAGGTTGCCGTTGAACTTGAAGTAGAAGTAGCCGAGGCCCGCACCCCCGAGCAGGACCACCCCGGCGGCGCTCCAAGCGGCGATGGCGAGGGCCCTGCGGCGCTTCGCGGGTTTGCGTCGGCGCCTGGCCGCGGCGCGCCCGCCGTGGTCCTTGCTCTCCTCGGTCATGCTCTCCTCAGTCCTGGGTCCGGTCCCCTGATCGTTTTGGCCCGCCGTCCACCCCGCGGTTCCTCTGACACAGACGGGTGTACGGCGCGCGGGGTTCCATTCCGGGCCGAACCGCACCGCAGGGCGCGTCTACCCCGTAAAGCCGTCACGACGCGCGACAGCCCCCGCCGCGGGTGCGGCGGGGGCTGTCGCGCGATGCGCGTGCCGGACGTCAGTCGTCGTTCTTGCCCGACGGGGTCGTCTTCGCGATCTGCATCAGGAACTCGGCGTTCGACTTCGTCTGCTTCATCTTGTCGAGCAGCAGCTCGATCGCCTGCTGCGAGTCGAGCGCGTGCAGCACCCGGCGCAGCTTCCAGACGATGGCGAGCTCCTCCGCGTTGAGGAGGATCTCCTCCTTGCGGGTGCCCGACGGGTCGACGTCGACGGCCGGGAAGATGCGCTTGTCGGCGAGCTTGCGGTCGAGCTTGAGCTCCATATTGCCGGTGCCCTTGAACTCCTCGAAGATCACCTCGTCCATGCGCGAGCCGGTGTCGACGAGCGCGGTGGCCAGGATGGTCAGCGAGCCGCCGTCCTCGATGTTGCGCGCGGCACCGAAGAAGCGCTTCGGCGGGTACAGCGCGGTCGAGTCGACACCACCGGACAGGATGCGGCCGGAGGCGGGCGCCGAGAGGTTGTACGCGCGGCCCAGACGGGTGATGGAGTCCAGCAGGACGACCACGTCGTGACCCAGCTCGACGAGACGCTTGGCGCGCTCGATGGCCAGCTCGGCGACGGTGGTGTGGTCCTCGGCCGGGCGGTCGAAGGTCGAGGAGATGACCTCTCCCTTGACCGACCGCTGCATGTCGGTGACCTCTTCCGGACGCTCGTCGACCAGGACGACCATCAGGTGGCACTCGGGGTTGTTGATGGTGATCGCGTTGGCGATCGCCTGCATGATCATGGTCTTACCGGTCTTCGGCGGGGCCACGATCAGGCCTCGCTGGCCCTTACCGATCGGCGACACGAGGTCGATGATGCGGGTGGTCAGCACGCCCGGGTCGGTCTCCAGACGGAGCCGGTCCTGCGGGTAGAGCGGGGTCAGCTTCTGGAACTCCGGGCGGCCGCGGCCGGATTCGGGCGCCATGCCGTTGACGGAGTCCAGACGCACGAGCGCGTTGAACTTCTCGCGGCGCTCGCCGTCCTTGGGCTGGCGGACCGCACCGGTGGTGTGGTCGCCCTTGCGCAGGCCGGCCTTGCGGACCTGGGCGAGGGAGACGTACACGTCGTTCGGGCCGGGCAGGTAGCCCGAGGTCCGGATGAACGCGTAGTTGTCGAGGATGTCGAGGATGCCCGCGACGGGGATCAGGACGTCGTCGTCGGCGACCTGCGGCTCGGCCGGCGCGAACTCGTCGCGGCCACGGCGGCCACGGCGGTCGCGGTAGCGGCCGCGACGGCCACGCCGGCCGTCCTCGTCGAAGTCGTCCTGCGGGCCGTTGTCCTGACGGTCCCGGTCCTGACGGCCGCCCTGCTGGCCCTGGCTCTGGCCCTGGCCTCGGCCGCCCTGCTGCTGGCGGTCGGCGCGGTCCTGACGGCCGCCGCCCTGGCCACCCTGGCTCTGGCCGCCCTGGCTCTGGCCGCCCTGGCTCTGGCCGCTCTGCGCGCCCTGGCCCTGACCCTGGCCGGCCTGGCCCTGGTCGTCGGCCTTGGCGCCGCGGTCACGGCGGTCGCGCTGACGGTCGCCGCGGTCACCGCGCTCGCCGCGGTCACGGCGCTCGCGACGGCCGCGGCCCTCGCCGTCCTGACCCTGGCCGGCGGAGACCGCGGTGGCGGCTTCTGCCTTGGCCTCGGACGGGGCGGAGGGGGCGGTCTCGGTCTCGGTCTTCTGCTCGACCTGCACGGCGACGGGGGCCGAGGCCTCCGGGCTGCCGGAGGGGGCAGTGGCCCGACGGCGGCGGCGCTCGCCGGCCGGCGCGTCGTCTCCCCCGCGCTCGGCTTCGCTCGCGCGGGAGGGGCCCCCTGCCGGCTGACCCGGGATCTCGATCTGCGCCTGCGTGGCGGGCTTCTCGGCGGGCGCCTCCGCGGCGGCCTCACTCGTGCGGGCCTTGCTGGTGGCACGGCGCTTCGGCTTGGCCTCGGCGGTGTCTGCGGCGGCGGAGGCAGTGGCCTTGGGGGCACTGCCGCCCGCCTGCGCCTCCTTGATGACCTCGATCAGCTGGCTCTTGCGCATCCGCGCGGTGCCCCTGATCCCGAGGCCCGACGCGACCTGCTGCAGCTCGGCCAGGACCATGCCGTCAAGGCCGGTGCCGGTGCGTCGACGCTTGGGTGCGGCGCCCGCGGCGGGGGCACTGGCGTCGACAGAGGTGTCGGCAGCGCCCATCAGATCGGTGGTGTCGCTCACGAAGGGTCCTTCCCTGGAGCGGACGTCGGCCTGTCTGGCTCGGCGACCGGTTGTGCTGTCCGACAACAGTCCTAGGTGTGGACCGTGCCGGGGCGGTGGTCCGCCGGTAGAAATACGGCGGAGAGAAACGTGCATGGCTGGTTTCCGGCGAGAAGCCCCCGAGCTGAAAGCGTGGGAATGTCACGCCGATTCCGGAGCGTGCTCGAAACTGCTGGAACGAATCAAAGCAGTCGGGGAGGCTCCCGGAAGAAATGTGGTCCCGGATGGGGACTCTGAGCACCGAGCCATGGCGGCTTCCGATGCGCACTTGAGACTAACACTACCGGATCCAATAGATATTCCCCCTCTCAATCACCGGCAATCGCGCCCTTCCGCGCGGGCGGCCTGCCCAGGCCGCCCGCCCCTGACCGGCTGCGCACTCCGAAAGAGCGGCCTCAGCCGCCCTGGGTGCCCAGCGGAAGTACGCTCGCGCCCGCGGCGTCGAGAGCGAGCCGGTTGGCCGCCCACCCCTCGCCCGCGAGCTGCGCGACCTTGTCGGCCGCACCGTTGTCGACCAGCGCGAGGACCGTGGGTCCCGCGCCGGAGATGACCGCGGGGATCCCGTCCGCCCGCAGCCTGTTGACGAGTGCCACGCTCTCGGGCATCGCCGGGGACCGGTACTCCTGGTGGAGCCGGTCTTCGGTGGCCGGCAGCAGCAGCTCGGGACGCCTGGTCAGGGCTTCCACGAGCAGGCCCGCGCGGCCGGCGTTGGCGGCCGCGTCCACGTGCGGGACCGTGCGCGGCAGCAGGCCGCGCGCGGTCTCCGTCAGGACCGGCCTGGACGGTACGAAGACCACCGGAACGATGGATTCGGCGGGCTCCATACGGATCGCCTTGGCGCTGCCGCCGTCCATCCAGGCGAGGGTGAACCCGCCGAGCAGACAGGCGGCGACGTTGTCGGGGTGGCCCTCGATCTCGGTGGCGAGTTCCAGCAGCGCCGCGTCGTCGAGCCTGGCCTCGCCACCTATCGTCACGGCGCGGGCGGCGACGATGCCGGCGCAGATGGCGGCGGAGGAGGAGCCGAGGCCGCGGCCGTGCGGGATGCGGTTGGCGCAGACGACCTCGAGGCCGCGCGGCTGGCCGCCCAGCAGGTCGAAGGCGGTGCGCATGGACCGTACGAGCAGGTGGCTCTCGTCCCGCGGGAGGGTGTCGGCGCCCTCGCCCGCGATGTCGATGTTCAGGCCGGAGTCGGCCACCCGGACGACCACGTCGTCGTAGAGCCCCAGGGCCAGGCCCAGGGCGTCGAAGCCCGGGCCGAGATTGGCACTGCTGGCGGGGACGCGCACCCGTACGGCGGCGGCGCGGAACGCTGGACCGGCCATCTTCCGATGACACTCCTTGTGACTGTGCGAGATCTTCGCTCTTCGCTGGCTCGCTGCGAATGTACTGGAGAACGTACGACACCCGAAGGCCCTCGGGGCAGCACCGCAGTCATATGCGCGGTGGCGGATGTAGGTACAGCGTATCGAAGGAAGGTTCTCTCGCGACATAGGGCGCACAGGAGGCGCACGATGCGTGTCGCGGACTTCGACCGGCTTCGACCGGCTTCGGGCGCATTTTTGTTGCCGTACGAGGCGAGTTGCCGGGTTCCGGAGGCCTCCCGGGAAGGCCGCGAAAGGCCCTCGGGAGCCTCCGGAACCCGGTTTCACACGGTGCTGCGGTGCCGCGGTGCTTCGGCACTTCTGTACTTCGGTACTTCGGTACTTCGGTACTTCGGTACTTCGGTACTGCTTCGACGCGGTGGCGCCGGTCCTGCGGTCAGACCAGGCCGAGGCGCACGGCAGCGGCTTCGGCGTCCACCGGAACGGTGATCGGCTGCGGAGCGCCGGCGATCGCCCAGTCGGGGTCCTTCAGGCCGTTGCCGGTGACGGTGCACACGATCTGCTGGCCCGGGTCGACCAGGCCCAGCTCGGCCGCCTTGAGCAGACCGGCCACCGAGGCGGCCGACGCGGGCTCGACGAAGACACCCTCCTGCGCGGCCAACAGCCGGTAGGCGGCGAGGATCTGGCGGTCCGTCACCTCATCGATGAAGCCGCCCGACTCGTCGCGCGCGGCCAGTGCGTAGTCCCAGGAGGCCGGGTTGCCGATCCGGATCGCGGTGGCGATGGTGTGCGGCTCCTTGACGACCTCGCCGCGCACGATGGGCGCGGAACCGGAAGCCTGGAAACCCCACACGCGGGGCGTACGGGTGGACAGGCCGTCGGCCTTGTACTCCTTGAAGCCCTTCCAGTACGCGGTGATGTTGCCGGCGTTGCCGACGGGCAGCACGTGGATGTCGGGGGCGTCGCCGAGCGCGTCGACGATCTCGAACGCGGCCGTCTTCTGGCCCTCGATACGCACCGGGTTGACCGAATTGACCAGCGCGACCGGGTAGTTGTCGGAGAGCGCGCGGGCCAGGTTCAGGCAGTCGTCGAAGTTGCCGTCCACCTGCAGGATCTTGGCGCCGTGCACCAGGGCCTGGCCCATCTTGCCGAGCGCGATCTTGCCGCGGGGCACGAGCACCGCGCAGACCATCCCGGCGCGCACCGCGTACGCGGCGGCGGAGGCGGAAGTGTTGCCGGTGGAGGCGCAGATGACCGCCTGCGCACCCTCTTCCTTGGCCTTGGTGATCGCCATGGTCATGCCGCGGTCCTTGAAGGACCCGGTGGGGTTCGCCCCCTCGACCTTCAGGTGCACCTCGCAGCCGGTGCGCTCGGAGAGCACCTGGGCGGGGACGAGGGGAGTGCCGCCCTCGCGGAGCGTCACCACGGGAGTCTTGGCCGTGACCGGCAGGCGGTCCCGGTACTCCTCGATGATGCCGCGCCACTGGTGGGTGCGATTGCTGCTCATGGGCCCTTACTCCCCTTCAACACGCATGATGCTGGCGACACCGCGGACGGTGTCCAGCTTCCGCAGCGCCTCGACGGTCCCGGAGAGGGCGGCGTCGGGTGCGCGGTGGGTGACGACGACGAGGGAGGCCTCGTTGCCGACCCCGTCCGGACGTCCTTGCTGTCGTACGGTATCGATGGACACACCGTGCTCCGCGAAGGTGGTGGCCACCTGGGCGAGCACACCCGGCTTGTCCGCCACATCGAGGCTGATGTGGTAGCGGGTGACGACGTCCCCCATGGGGCTGACCGGCAGCTGGGTGTACGCCGACTCGCCGGGCCCCGTTGCCTCGGCGAGCATGTTGCGGGCGACGGCGACGAGGTCGCCGAGGACCGCGGACGCGGTCGGCGCGCCGCCCGCGCCGGGCCCGTAGAACATGAGCCGGCCGGCGGCCTCCGCCTCGACGAAGACCGCGTTGTACGCCTCGCGGACGGAGGCGAGCGGGTGGCTGAGCGGGATCATCGCCGGGTGGACGCGTGCGGTGACGGACTCGCCGTCGGCGGCGCGCTCCAGGATGGCGAGGAGCTTGATGGTGCAGCCCATCCGCTTGGCGGAGGCGAAGTCGGCGGCGCTGACCTCGGTCATGCCCTCGCGGTACACGTCGTCCAGGCGGACGCGGGTGTGGAAGGCGATGCCGGCCAGGATCGCGGCCTTGGCGGCGGCGTCGTAGCCCTCGACGTCGGCGGTCGGGTCGGCCTCGGCGTATCCGAGGGCGGTGGCCTCGTCGAGCGCTTCCTGGTACCCGGCGCCGGTGGAGTCCATCTTGTCGAGGATGAAGTTCGTCGTGCCGTTGACGATGCCCATCACCCGGTTGATCTTGTCGCCGGCGAGGGACTCGCGCATCGGGCGGACCAGCGGGATGGCGCCGGCGACGGCGGCCTCGTAGTAGAGGTCCAGACCGTGCTGCTCGGCTGCGGCATGCAGCGCGGCGCCGTCCTGGGCGAGCAGCGCCTTGTTCGCGGACACCACGGAGATGCCCTGCTCGAAGGCGGTGGTGATGAGCGTACGGGCGGGCTCGATGCCGCCGATGACCTCGATGGCGATGTCGATGTCACCGCGTTTGAGGAGGGCGGTCGCATCGGTGGTGATCAGCGCGGGATCGATGCCCTCACGGATCTTGGAGGGGCGGCGTACGGCCACTCCGGCGAGCTCCACGGGCGCGCCGATCCTCTGCGTGAGGTCGTCGGCGTGCGTCGTCATGATGCGAGCCACTTCTGAGCCGACCACTCCACAGCCCAGCAGCGCCACCTTCAGCGGACGCGTACGCATCATTCGACCTACGCCTTTCGTCTTCCATCGATACCCGGCGGGCGGTTTGACCGCCGGGTGGAACCAGTCTCACGCAATGGACAGCAGTTTCCATCCTCGGTCCATTGAGTGAGACACCTATTTCATCATCCGAGGTCGAGACGCAGGAGATCTTCCTCCGTCTCACGGCGGACGATCACTCGGGCCGCGCCGTCGCGCACGGCGACGACCGGCGGGCGCAGCACGTGGTTGTAGTTGCTGGCCATGGAGCGGCAGTACGCGCCGGTGGCCGGGACGGCCAGGAGGTCGCCGGGGGCGAGGTCTGCGGGCAGGAACGCATCCTTCACGACGATGTCACCGCTCTCGCAGTGCTTGCCGACGACGCGCACGAGCATGGGCTCCGCGTCGGAGGTGCGGGAGACGAGCGCGATGGAGTACTCGGCGTCGTAGAGGGCGGTGCGGATGTTGTCGGACATCCCGCCGTCGACGGAGACGTAGGTGCGCAGCCCCTCCAGCGGCTTGATCGTGCCGACCTCGTAGAGGGTGAAGGCGGTCGGGCCGACGATGGCGCGGCCGGGCTCGACCGAGATCCGCGGGGCGCGCAGCCCGGCGCTCTCGCACTCCCGGGCCACGATCTCGTGCAGGGCCTTGGCGATCTCGTGGGGCTCGCGCGGGTCGTCGTTCGAGGTGTAGGCGATACCGAGGCCGCCGCCGAGGTCGATCTCGGGGAGCTCCACGCCGTGCTCGTCCCGTACGGCGGCCAGCAGCCGCACGACGCGCTTGGCGGAGACCTCGAAGCCGGCCATGTCGAAGATCTGCGAACCGATGTGGGAGTGGACGCCGAGCAGATCCAGCGAGTCGTGCCCGAGCGCGCGCCGCACGGCTTCGGCGGCGGAGCCGTCGGCCACGGCGATACCGAACTTCTGGTCCTCGTGCGCGGTCGCGATGAACTCGTGGGTGTGCGCCTCCACGCCGACCGTCACACGGATCTGGACGGGCTGGCGCACGCCCAGCTCGCGGGCGATGTGCGCGACGCGGGCGATCTCCTGGAAGGAGTCGAGCACGATGCGTCCCACGCCGGCCTCAACGGCCCGGCGGATCTCGCTCTCGGACTTGTTGTTGCCGTGGAACGCGATCCGCGCGGCGGGCATCCCGGCGGTGAGTGCGGTGGTCAGCTCCCCACCGGAGCACACGTCGACGTTCAGCCCCTCCTCCTTCAGCCACTTCACGACGGCCTTGGAGAGGAACGCCTTGCCGGCGTAGAAGACATCGGCGTCGGGGCCGAAGGCGTGCGCCCAGGCCCGGCACCGGGACCGGAAGTCCTCCTCGTCGAGGAAGTAGGCGGGGGTGCCGAACTCCTCGGCGAGCTTGGTGACTTCGATGCCGCCGACGGTGACGACACCGTCGCCGCCGCGCGTGACGGTCCGGGCCCAGACCTTCTCGTCGAGCGCGTTCAGGTCGGCGGGCGGCGGGGAGTAGTGCCCCTCGGGCAGAACGTCGGCGTGGCGGGGCCCGGCGGGGTGCGCGGAACGGCTCATCGGTATCTCTCTTCGCGGGTCACAGGCGTGTCGGTGCGTCTATGCCGAGCAGGGCGAGGCCGCCGGCCAGCACCGTCCCGGCGGCTTCGGCAAGAGCCAGCCGGGCGCGGTGGGCGGCCGAGGGTTTCTCGTCGCCCTTGGGCAGGACGCGGTACTGGAAGTCGAGCAAGGCGTCGGCCACCTCGACGAGCTGCCGCACGAGCCGCTCGGGCGCGCGGTGATGGGCGGCGGCCTCGAGGACGAGGGGGTGGTCGGCGAGGGCGCGGAGCAGTTCGGGGGCGTCGACATCACCTGCCTCCGGACGGAAACCCAGCTGCTCGGCGCTCCGTACGAGGGCCCGCGCGCGGGCATGGGCGTACCGCACCCGGAAGAACTCGTTGCCCTCCCCCTGGAGGAGCAGCACCTCGCCGAACGCGGGCGTCTCCTTGGCCGGCACGGCGAGCATGGCCCACCGGGCGGCGTCGGCCCCGTACCGGGCGAGGACATCGGCGTCCCGCTTGGCGACGGGTGCGACCACCACGAGACCGTCGGTGTCCCCTCCGCCCTGGGTGCGCAGGAGCCGCAGCACGCAGTCGCGCACGACCCGCTCCCGCAGCTCGAGGGAGGCATCGGTGGCGTCGGCGGGAGGGAGGAAGGCAGCCCCTCCGCGCACATCGCGGATGACGATGTCGTCGATGATCACCCGCGAGGTGACCTCGGGGGCGGAGGGCGCCGGCAGCACGAAACACAGGAACCCCGGACCGGTGACCTCCACACGCTCGATCCCGGACTCGTGCGCGAGCCGGCGGGCGAGCACCTGCGCCACGGCGTGGGGCGCGATCCCGGCGGACTTGGCGACCTGGAAGGCGACGGGGGTGGCGTAGTCCCCCACCCCACCGGGCCGGGTCCGCTCGACGACAACCCGCTCGGGCACCACCGCTCCGGCGGCCAGCTCCCCGTCGGCGACGGCGCAGCGCACGGCGCGTACGACGGCACGGGGGAGGTCGGCGGGGTTCACGGGTCCCAGCCTAGGGGAGACGCCCCCGCATCCCGCGAAGGGTTTCGCCATGTGAACAGTGCTAGGGGGAGCTACCCCCTCCCCCTCCCGGCGGGCGCCCCTTTCCTGCCGTCACGCCGGTCCTTGCGCTCGATCAGCCCGCGCACCACCCGCACCAGCTCGGTGGGCTCGAACGGCTTCGCCAGGAAGGCATCGACCCCGGCCGCGATCCCGGCCTCGACCTCCTGCTGCGTACAGGCACTGACGATGGCGACGGGCACGTCCCGGGTCCGCGGATCGGCCCTCAACTGCGCGGCGGCCCCGAACCCGTCCAGCCGCGGCATGACCACATCAAGGGTGATCACATCGGGAGCCACACGATGCACGACGTCCAGACACTCGGCACCATCGTTCGCGGTCACGACCTCGAAGCCCTCCAGCTCGAGATTGACCTTGATCAGCTGCCGGATGACCTTGTTGTCGTCGACAACAAGCACCCGGCCCGAGACGCCTGGCACAACTCGAGAGTAGGTCGAGCCGGGCCCCCGCGTCCGGGTTTTTGCCACTTCCACCCCCTGCGGGCGACGCACTCCCCACTCCCCGGTAAACGAGTTCCTGATCACCCGGTGAGAGCTGGTAGTGTTCCACCCGTCGCAGCAACACGAGCGACGCGCCCCCGTAGCTCAGGGGATAGAGCAACGGCCTCCGGAGCCGTGTGCGCAGGTTCGAATCCTGCCGGGGGCACATCCGGAAAGAGGGTCTGACCTGTGGAAACGCGGGTCAGACCCTTTCTCGTACATGCCAAAACGTAAGCGGTCTTGTGACCGTTGCTCCTTTTCAGGACTTGCGGCGCCGCAAGTGCCGGACCCGGCCCCTTCGTTCTGGGATTCACGCAGGTCAGACCCCTTGCACCGAGCGCGCGACCCACACACCAGCTCTCCCAGACCGGCGTACGGCACGTCTGCGTTCCACGCTGCGGCAATCCCGTCCGACCTGCCCGTATGCGCGGCGAACGTCAACGGTCTGGTGGGTCGTTGCACCCAGGGCCCAATATGCGACATTTGCGAGATCCATCCAGTTCCCCTGCAACCGGCACCACACCCCTGGATCGAGGGGGCTGCATAGGGGGGTGCGGCCGACTGCGAACATCGCGCCGGGCATACGAAAGGGCCTGCGGCGCTGCTCTTTTCGGGCCGCGCTCTGCCTCACCGGGCCACGCCCAGGCTTGTCTCCCAACGATTCCACTGGTCAGCCGCCTTTCGTGAAGCACTGGCTCCTCACCCCAGCCACCCCCGCTTCCGCGGAACAACCGATCCAGAGGTGTGGAACGTGGTGAGCGGCCCCGACCAGGACATCGGACTCCTGCTGCTGGCCATGATCGCCTTCACCGGTTTGCGCCTCGGCCAGTGGGTGCACCCGCCCAGCCCGGGCCTGCTCGGCCCCATGCTGGTGAGGCCGCCATCACCCTCAGCGGCACCGCGACCGGCTTCGCCCCCACCGGACCATTGCGCACCGCCGTTCACGGCCGTTGGACTCGACATCGGGCTGCGCTTCACCCGCCCTGCCGTCACCCGCACGCGGCGCCTGCTGACCCTCACTTCGCCCCCCCCCAACCAGCTTCAGCGCGCCCTCGAAGCGGATACTCGCGGACCGGCACCAGCCACGACACAGTCCGGCGAGGTCACGCGCCAGCGTCAGCGTGCTCGGCCGCGTCCAAGTAACCCACCCACTCCGGGACGCCATCGCCGGGCCCGCACGCCAGAAGCACGTCGCGAGGTTTCGCGCATCGGCTGAGCTCCCGCCCGGTAGCCACTGTCTGCCCGCAGACGTCTCCGGGGGTTCCCGGGGCGGTGGTTGAGCCAGCCTTCCTCCGGTTCCGGTCAATTCGGCGGCCCAACCGTTGCTGCATGCATCGATTCGATAGGTTCACGTGGCCATATAAATGATCATGATCCAATAGGGGGAGTCTTGCACTTACGGGGAAGGCTACTCGCGGCTCTGTCAATCCCCTGGTTTCGTAGAGGCCTTCCTTATGCGGCCAGGTCCTCCTGATGGCGGCTGGCGCGTGCTTCGTTGATGATCCGTTCGAACTCCGCCGGCGGTAGTCCGCCGGCCGAGCTGTGCCTCCGGCGGGTGTTGTAGAAGTCGGTGATCCAGGTGGCGATCTTCAGGCGGGCCTCGGCGCGGGTGGCGAACCGGCGGCGGTGGATGTACTCGACCTTGATCAGCGAGTTGAAGCTCTCCGCGGCGGCGTTGTCGAGGGCCGATCCGACGCGACCCATGGACTGCACCACGCCCAGCCGGTCGCACAGGTTGTTGTACGCCTCGCTGGTGTATTCGCTGCCGCGGTCGCTGTGAAAGATCACCCCGTCCACCTGACCTCCCCGGGTCGCGGCGGCCATTTTCAGCGACGCGCCGACCAGGCCCGCGTCATGGTGGGCGCCCATCGCGTAGCCGAGCAGGCGGCGTGAGAACAGGTCGATGACCGTGGCCAGGTACAACTTTCCCTCCCCGGTCTCGATTTCGGTCATATCACCCACCCAGAGAACGTCGGGAGCGACCGCGTCGAAGTGTCGGCCGACCAGGTCGCGGGCCGCTTTGCGCTTGCCCTGCCGGGTCAGCGAGCGGCGCCGACGCGGCGGCTTGCGGCCCTGGAGCCCGAGGTCGGCCATGATCTCGGCGACCGTGTTCACCGAGACCTTCCAGCCCTCGGCCCACAGGTCGAGCGTGATCCTGGGCGAGCCGTAGGTCTCGCCCGAGCGGTGGAAGAAGTGCTTGATCCTCTCCTCCAGTCGCGCGCGTCTGACCTCGCGGTTCGTCGGTGCGGCCGGCCTGCGGCGCCACTTGTAGTACCACGCCTCGGAGATGCTGAGCGCGCGGCAGGAGACGGAGTGCGGTATGCCGTGCTCGGTCCTCTGGTCGCTGATCACCCCGACGAGGGCCGCCGGGTCCGCCACAGCTACTTCACCCACAGGACCATGCAGCGTTTGAGGACATCACGCTCCATGGCCAGCTCCTTGTTCTCCCTGGTCAGCTCGGCGTTGCGCCTGCGCAGCCGCTCCAGTTCCTCCTGGGCGCTCTCGCCCCGCCCACCGGAAGACGTGCCCGACCGGCGGGCCCGCGAGACCCAGCTGGCCAGCGTGGTGTCGTTGATCCCCAACTCCCTCGCGACCTGCGCGACCGGCTTGCCGGTCTCGGTCACGATCCGCACAGCCCCCTCACGGAACTCCGCATCGAACTTCCGCCTCTTCTCTGCCATGACTCCCAACTTCCCCTGTAGTCACGGCCTCTACGCTACGAGGGGATGCTCAGCTCTGTCTGCGGTGGCGTCGGCCATGGTTCTGCCGCTGGCGGCGGCGTCGCCTGCCAGCGCCAGCGCACCGGTGCAGAGCTGTAACGAAACCCATCAGGCCCGCATCTTCTTCTGGGCGGTGGCGTGCACCCAGCCCGGTGAGCCGGTGATCGGTGCGTTCGGCACCTGGCGGAACGTGCCCATCACCTTCGGCAGTGGCGGGGACGCCGGGTCCGCGCAGGCGTCGAACTACCTGCGGATGGTCCCCAACACCGAAGGGGGGATGTTCGCCAACTCCATCGAGGTCGGTCTCTACGCCGAGAAGACCGGCACGACGACCAGCACGTACGGGCCGCGATGGACCGAGCTGGGCAACAGCGGGGGCAAGACGAAGGCGATCACGGCCGGAATCAACCCGGCGGTGGCGGACAACATGAACCACACCTACATGACGGTCCGCCAGGCCGGTGGCGACCAGTGGGACGTGCTGTACGACTTCAACTGGGTCGGCAGCACCACCGACCAGCTCAAGGTCCCACGCGGGAACTCCAACCGGATCGACATCGGCCTGGAGGTCATGGGACCACAGCACGTCACGGTTCCGGAGATCGCGAACCGGGTGCAGTTCATGGCGGAGAACAAGGCCTGGTCCCGGGCCGCGATCGCGGACACCGCCCAGGTCGCCACTCTGGGAATCTGCGGACAGTCCAAGGGACTTCCCTCCGACCCGACGGCCGTCTACACCGCGCCGTACTGCTTCAACACGAAGCTGACGGACGCCACGAAGCTCACCCAGTGGACCGTGAGCAAGCCCGGTACCACCACCTCGCAGGCGAGCCCGCTGCCTCCCCGGTCGACGGGCACACTCAACGGAGTCGACCAGAAGGCGCTGTCGCGGTGCCTGGCCACCGACCCCGACACCTGCCTGACCTCGGTCCCCGGCCTGTCCGAATGCGTGCAGACCGCCAAGGTCTGCAACGCCGCCGCGCTCCGGAGCGCCTCCCGCTCCTCCGTACGCGCGGACGGCGCCCCGGCGGCAGCTGCTGACATCGGCGCCCGGGCTGCGGCGTCCTTCGGAGTTGCCCAGAACACCCAGCGCGTCACCACGGAAACCCGGGCCCCCAGCGCCGCAGGCACCTTCGGGCTCAGCTTGCAGTCGCCGGCCGCCAGTGAAACCGCCGTGGTGACCGTGGAGTCCTCGGCGCCGAACCACGGACTGGAGCAGCGTGGTCTGACTTTCCAGGGCTTCCGGGCCACCTACTCGGCCGCCACCGGACAGCTTCTGGACGCCTGCTGGGGGCAACTGTGCCACTCGTGACCACCACCACCGTGATCGCCTCGATCACAGCCGAGGAGCCTTCCGTGCCTGACGGCCGCCCACCCCTGCTGCCCGGCCGCGCCCGCTGGCGCCTAACCGCGACGGTCGTGCTGTCCACCGCACTCATGCTCGCAGCCGGCCTCGGAACAGCCGGGTCAGCCAGCGCAGAATCGATTCGGCAGACCGGTCCGAATGCCACGGCCGCAGTCGGCCAGGAGGAGAAGGACCTGCGCACCGAGTGCGCCACCCATCCGGAGGCGAACACCCGCAAGGGCTGGGTCAAGAGCCGCTTCGAGACGTGCGTGCACCAGCCCGTTTACCTCAAACTCATCGACAAAGAGAAGCGTCTGCGGGGCGAACTCTGGTTCGACCTGTGGATCCTCGGCTTCTCCTACGACGGATCCCGTCGTGCCGACTACACCAGCAGTATCGAGAGCATCCGCACCAAGGCGATCGCCGGTGAGAATCCCGCGACGTGGAAGATCGAGCAGAACTTCAGCCACACGATCAACGCCTCGGCCAGCGGCCCCAACCCCCAGATGACCAAACCGGCCGTCACCAGCCGCAGCGAGAACATCGCGCAGTGGACCACCAAACCCTTCTGGCAGCTCAACTACACCTCGCCCGACACCGGGAAGCTCGATCCCGTCAACACCCAGATCGTCTCCGGGATGATCTCCCTGGACATGCGGGTATCCTCACCCACCGCGGTGCCCTGGACGGATCCCGTCATGGCCTACTCCAGCGTCCGCTTCGACTACGCGGGGCCGACCGCCGGCAAGTACAAGGGCACCGTCTTCACCGAAGCCCGCGTCGAACTAGTGATGAGCCTGAAAGACCCCGCCGTCGACCAGAGCGCCCGGCACATCCTCGATGCCCAGCAGCTTCCCGAACGCACCTTCCCCTCCTGGGCCGGCAAGACCGTCCCCGGAGCCACCGAACCCCTCCACCGCCTCATAGACAAGGACAAGCAGGAAAAGAACCGGGAGAAGGCCATCGCGACATGCAACGATGTGTGGGGTGATTACAAAGGGACGACGCTCCAGTGCGACGAGTACCCCTTCGCTTCCACCAAAGAAGGCGCTGCCGCCCCGGGAAACAGGTTCTCGGCCAGGCTCATCGACGGAACTGACAATGAGACAGGCGGCCGAAAGCTCAACGAAATGTTCACCCTGAACCGCATTCTCGACGGAGACGCGTTCTACGTGAAGATCACTCCCTGAGCAGTGACGGAGCCCCCGTGTCCCTCATCACCGAGTACAGCACCACGGCCCGACCGGACCGCAGGATTGTGGAGGTCTACGACTCTGACGCCTACCTCGGCGACGACGCGGCATTGCAGCAATCAAGGACACAGGTAGTCGCCGGAAACGGATACCACCTCTACCTGCACAGCCTTCAACCCGACATCGAAGTACAGGTCACCATCAGGGTCTGGGACACCCCCCAGAAGCCCCCGGCAGACGCTGAGGGCACGGTCCCTGTCTCCCTGGAATCCGAGACGGGCCAACTCGTCGTCAACCAGCTCACCTTCGGGCCGGCGGGCATGATGGATCTGCCCCGACCCGGCGTCTACGACGGGCACGCGGCATGGAGCGGACGAGACGCCACGGCCGCCTACTACGACACGTGCCTCCAGCGCGCTGTCGATGAGCAATGGGGCGCGGAACAGATCGGAGCAGCCTGGAAACAGTGCTCCACGCCTGAGCAGTACACCCTCGACCTCTGGTTCGTAAGGGAATCCGAACCCGAGGACGAGGACGAGGGATAGCCTTGGGCACGGTTCCCCAAACAGCAGATGGGGCCCGTGACTTCAATCCACTGGCGCGGAGACACGGGCCCTTTTCCCCAGATCGCCTGCTATGCCCCGTCGGCCTGGGGCCGGCTGCTATTTCGGACCAGACCGGCTCGGTGCCCGCATCCGGGCGCTGGGTGTGGGCCGTACGGTCATCCTGATCACCTACTGCCCAACTGTCGGCGTTCGTCGTGATAATGCCAGGTGTCGGTCCACCGCTCGCCCGCCTCTGGCAGGGTGCGGTGCACGATCAACCGCCCCCACCCGGTCCTCGGCAGACGGCAGTCCGGCAGCGCCACCGCGATTGCCTCCTCCTGGCGCAGGCTCGCGTAGTACATGCCCGCGAACAGCCCGACCAGCCGCGGGCCCCGGGCTCGCCGGTAGCCGCCGGCATCCGCCGACATGGGGCACGGCGGTCAGCGGATCGCGCGCCTGGTGCGGGTTTGAGGTTCGCCGCTGGCGGCCAAATGGGTGGATCCCGCTGGAGAGTATCGGTCCTGCATTCACCCTGGCCCACGACCTCCTTCTAACGTGCCGCTGTGTCAATTTTGGAATCTCTTCCTGGTTACTCGGGCCGCAACAGCCCCGAGCGGGAGTCGGAGGTGCTGCTCAGCCTGGTCGCTTCCGGGTTGAACAGCATCGCTGCCTGGTCGGGTCAGGTGGACCGGCGCCGCCCTTACGACGACCGGCTGCAGCTTGGGCTTGATCGGCTCGCGGTGGCTTGCGCCCGTCAGGGGCTGAAGGTGCCGGTAGGGGTCGCGGATCTGGTCTGGTCATGGTGCGCTCAGAGGCCGATGCGGGACTGGCCTCTCGTGTTCGATCCGGATGCCCAGGCCGACGGCGAGCTCCTGCTGATCGATGGTGTCCCGAGTGAGTTCTGCCGGGAGTGGGTACGTGCGACCCGTGACTTGGTGGCCGATGTTCATGAGAGCGCACTGGTCAATCACGTGAAGGACGTGGCCAGGGCGCTGGGTCGGCCTGAGTTGTACGCGCACTGGCGCATGCTGCTGACCGAGAAGGCGGTCTTGTCGGCCCTAGAGATGATGCGGCAGCGGAACCGGTTTCTTGACGTGCCGTCCTGGGCGGTGTGGCTCGACGAGTCGTACGAGCCAGTCCCTTCCGAAGGCACGGTTGATGGCCGGATCGCGGTGTGCCGGAGGTGCCGCCAGTGGATGTCGCTGGTCGGCGGTGAAGGGTGGGTATGTCCGAGCTGGCGCTGTGCCGGGCACCGCTACGGTTCCGTCCCCAACATGAGGGAAGCGGAAGGGGCATTCCGTCTGCAGGCCGACCTCGTGGGCTATATCGCTCTGCCTGGCCAGGCAGAGGTGCGGCTCGCCGAGGGGCTGGCGGCGCGTGGGGCGCGGGTCCTGGTCTCGCCGGGGTACGACGCGCTGGACACCGTGGCGACCTGGCCGGGTGGCTTCGCGATCGGTGTGGACGTGAAGGACTGGAGGAATCCCTTCCTCCTCGCCCGGAAGATCAAGAAGTTTCCGGAGTGGTCTGGAAGCCACCCGTACGCCTACGACAAGGGGTTCGTGGCGGTTCCGCAGGATCGTACGCGAGGCAGGCAGGAGTACTTGCGTATCCTGCGCAAGCACAGCACGGCTCTGCATGCCCAACCGCACGTTCAGGCAATCACCATCGAGGACTTGATCCAGCAGTGCCCTGACCTCGGCGCACCTGGGGTGGTCACCTGTGGCCCGTGATCGTTCCGAGTGGCGGCGGAAGCTGGTGAAGCGGCTGGGGAAGGCCGCGCAGGAGGCCGGTGCAAGCGAGGCAGAGCTGCGCCGTGCACTGACCGTGGAGTTCGGTCTCTACGCGCTATCGGTCTGGGCTCCGCTGGCTGCCGCTCGGGATGTGTGGGCTCTGCTGAAGGGGTTCGACTTCCGGCCTGTCGGTGCCGGCGCCCCGGCGATGAACAGTTCGGTGCGCTGGCTGATCGGGGAGCTCAAGAAGGATCAGGACTGGTACGAGGCCCTCGAAGCGTATGGGGAGTTTCCGGAGCATCTGCGGCTTTTCATCGTCAAGGATTCCGGTTGTCCGCCGGTGCAGCGGGAACTTTCCGATGGACGGGACCGGCTCGAGGCGTACGCCGAGGCGCTGGCCTGTGCCCCGGAGCACAGGCGCGAGCCGGTACGGCTGGCAGAGCCGGAGACCGCGTACACGTTCAGCGCGGATGGCACCCGGTACCGCGTGCGTCTTCCCCGGTGGCTCGTGCCTTCCCCATGCGCAGGCCACGCTGGTCTGCGCCGTCGACGGCGGATGAAGTTCAACTGGGCCTCCCTGCTGGCGACCGCCAGGAAGATGGACGCGGTGGATGCGGCAGCGGGACGCCACTGCAATTGGTACGGACGGATCCGGGACCTTCATCTGCATCTTCGCGGGCCTCGTGGCCTTCGGCCGGCGCGACGGCTGCACATCGAGGACGTACTGCACCTGGTGGGTATGCCGGCGGTCGGCAAGACCACCTTGCTGACTGTGCTGGCAGTGTGGGCGGCCGGGCACCGGTACACGATGACGCTGGTGCTGGGCGACGTGATCGCAATGCTGAACATGGTGGGCGACCTGAACCGCTATGCACCGGGCTCGGCGGCCCCGATCCTCGGCGCGTCGACGCGCGGTCAGCATCTGCGCCAGCTGCACCGGCCACCGGACCCGACGACGGTCGGAGTGGAGCTGCTGCGGGACGAGCGGCTTCGTTGGGTGTCGACGGCCTGCCCGATGCAAGGGACGCTGCCGGACCTTACGGCCCCGTTGGCCCTGGGGGACGCGCCGTGCTTCGGGCGGCTGGAGCTTGTCCAGGATGACCAGGAGACGTCAAAGGGGAGGGCCCTTCGGGGGCGGTGTGCGTGCCCGCTGTTCCACGGGTGCGGGCGGCACGAGGCGGCACGCGCGCTGGTCGATGCCCCGATCTGGGTGGCCACGGCACCGAGCCTGTTGCACTGCCGTGTACCCGCGCAGTTGACGGACGAGTCGAAGCGGTACCTTGAGCTGGCCTACGAACGCAGTGACGTCTTCGCCTTCGACGAGGCGGATCGCGTGCAGATCCAGCTGGACGAGATCTTCAGCCCGTCCCAGACGCTGGCAGGCCCTGGCAAGGATGCGTACCTCGATGAGGTCCGTCCGCTGTTCGAGCAACATAACCGGGCCAATCGTTGCAAGCATCTCACGACCAGTTCGACGGTCCGTCAGTGGTCGATCTCGATCAACTCCGCTGGCATGCTCGTGGCCCGCCTGCGAGCCTTGCTGGGCGAGCATGGGCACGTGCGGGAATGGCTGCGCGAGGGCTACTTCAACGAGTGGCGATTGGGTGTGCAGCTTGCCGTCGAGATCTCCAGGCGGCCGCCGAAGGAATCGGAAAGCGCCGAAGAGCGGCCGCGCTGGAAGGTGGACGAGGAGCTTTTCAGCCGGTGGCGGTCGGTTCTGCGTGAGTGGCTGACCGACCCTGGCGGGCTCTACCAGGGCAGCGACCCGAGGGTCGCTGCCCTGAGCGAGATCTCTGCTCGTGGGTACGACGACACCGGGCACATCACGCAGCAGTTGATGGACTGGCTGCGCGAGGACTGCGACGTCATCGTCGCCGACGGCGAGCCACGCCGTCGTCTGGCCATTCGTTTCCAGGTCGCCATGACGGTCGCCCTGTTGGCCAAGCAGCTTGACCACCTGACCCGGTACAGCTGGGAGGTGGAGAGCGAGACTGGCGCGGAAGGCATGTCCTCCAGCCTGGTGCACCGCCCGCCGGCCGAGTATCTGCCGCTCGTGCCCGAGAGCCCCATGGGGAACTTGCTGGGCTTCCAGTACCGGGAAGATGAGCACGCGCCTACCGACCAGCTGGGCACGCTCAGTTTCTTCCGCTGCAGTGGGATCGGCCGATGGCTGCTGCTCAGCCTTCCCCATCTGTTCGGCGGCTCGGCTGACGGGCAGCCCCGCCCTGGGGTGCTGCTGCTGTCGGCGACCAGCTGGGCGGGGACCTCTCCGCGCTACGACGTCCAGGTGCCGGTGGCCGGCATTCTTACCTCCCACGCCGCCGAAGCCGTCCCCGTCGATCAGCGCATCGAGTGCTTCTACCTGCCCTCTATCAGCAAGGGGCCCGACGGCCGCTCCTACGAGCGCAAGGTCTCAGGAAAGCTCGGCGACAAACGCACCGCCGCTCTCTGCGACATCCTCGTCGACTTCTGCACGGCCCAGCCCGGCCCGCGCGGAGTGCGGCCCAGCACGCTCGAACGAATCAGGGACGACCTTGAACCCGGCCGTCACCGGCTGCTGCTCCTGGTAGGGAACTACCAGGAAGCGAAGCTGGCGCACCGCAAGCTGGTGGAACTGCGGCCCGAGTGGGCGGGCCAGATCATGCACATGGTTCCGGACGATGACCGAGGCACCCATCACTGGGACCACGGCTCGCTCGCCCGCAGCAGGGTGTCCACGCTCGCCAGCCATCAGGACGTCTGGATCCTGATCACGCCCATGCTTGCCATCGAGCGCGGCCACAACATCCTCAACGACGATCACGTCGCCGCGCTCGGCGCCGCCCTGTATCTGGTGCGCCCGCATCTGCATCCCGAGGACCTCGGCTACCACATCGAGTCCATGAACCGGTGGGGTGTGGAGGAGATCCGCAATGGGATGCCGTCCGCGGGCTTGCCGGACGCGCCGCTAGGAGAGCGTGCAGAGATGTTTCAGCGCATCGCCCACCGCCGGTGGGCGGACCGGCTGGAAGAACCGGTGCGCTACGCCCTCACCGGAGCGCTTGAGCGGCGTGCGATGGACTGGACGAACATCCCTCCGCTCAACCAGATCGCCGGCCGCATGCTCCGTGGCGCGGCCCGGGCCCGGATCTACTTCTGCGACGGCGCCTTCGCTCCACGCAGCGACGACAGCATCCTCCTCGGCATGTACCGGGCCCTGGAGGAGGCGATGTCGGGGCCGCACGCCGAGATCGCCACCCCCCTCTACCTCCCGCTCAAGCACGGCCTGCACAACCTCTTGGAGCAATACCGTGGCGATGTATGACCGCCTCCAGCGCATGTCCCTCATCCTGAAGCCCACCGAGAGCCAACCTCTCGGTACCTATCGCGCCTACGAGTTCCCCCAGCCCTGGGCGCGGGAACTGCACAAGCGGGTCTTCCGCCGTGACCGGCGCAACGACGAAGAGGAGGAATGGCACGGTCTGCCATTGTGGGCCGTGACCACCGGTATCACCGCGCTGCTTCCCCACGTGCTCGTCGGCGACAGCTCAGGACGGCAGGGCAGAGTGTGGCTGGCCTGGAACCACCAGGACGGCAGCCCGCAGCCGGATACGGACCTGATCGTCGAACTGGTACGCAGCGGGCTGGTGGTAGCCGCCCTCGCGAAGAATGAAAAAGCCCGCCTGCGCGGCCGCCCAGAACCGGTAGATCTCACGGAACTTGCCTCCGTCCTGGACGGTTTCAAGGCAAACGACCTTCGCAGCGAGCTCCGTGAGCTGCACGTCCCGAAGGACGACGTTCTCCGTGACGTGGAGTACCGCATCCTGCCGAACCTGGTGGCCACCCAGCTCGTCGCCAGCGGCTGGCAGGTCGAGCACTCCGGCTGGGAGTGGGACAGTAACGGCGCTCCAAAAGAACTTAAGACGTACGGCATTTCGAAGTGGCGGCGCGTAGTGAGCGATGAGGGCGCCGAACTGATCTCGTGGCCCCCGTACACGTACGAGAGCGAGAACAAGACAGCGTATCCGTGGTCATACACCCTGCGCCTGACCGCACAGAATCACGCGCTGGATCTGCGCTCGGACAACCTGCTGCACGCCCGTGTCGGCATTCGGCGGTGGGCACGCAGCAACGTCTGGGACGGAAAACGCGCCATCACCGCCTACTTGTTCACCCCATCCCCCTGGGCCAACGCAACCAGTCCCTTCGGACGGGCGCGAATGAATTGGCAGCCCGGGCCCAGGGGGAAGAAGGAGGGCAAGATGGAATGGGATGACGTGCTCGCCGACACACTGGCGCGCTATACATCACGCCGCTACCTCCCCGCGGCACCCGAACTGGCCGCCGACCCTTACGCCTTCTTCAAGGCCGCCGACGGCAAACCACCGCTCGCCGGCGTGCCCTTCCGTGACGGGCTGGGCAAGTACGCCAAGCACTCCGTCGGCAAGGGCACCTCAGCCCGCGACCGCTGGCAAATCTTCCGACAGCTCACAACCGCCCTCACTGACATTGCCAAGCCAGAGGAACCACTGCGCCGCGTTCCCGTCCCGGTGCGGCCCCGACCGTCGGCAGATCATCTGCTGCGTATCGATCAGCCTGCCCTCGCCCGAGCCGTACCTGACGGCATCGCCATCGAAGTGCTGTGGGACACCACAGTCATGCGAGACGAGCTGCTCACCACACTGCACACGGCGTTCGGCACGCCTGCGCCCCACCCACCGCAGGACCAGGGCAAACCCTCTCGGTACGAGTACGCCCTGGCGACAGGCGACATCCCTGTCATCATCGGGACGCAGCCTGTGGGCGAGATCGCCTCTGCACTCCAGGTCGACAGCACCATCAAGAACCGCACGGACCGGGTCCGCCAGGCCACCGCCCCTCGCCGTGACCGCACCATCGAGCGGCTGCGCTTGCCGGAGCCCTCGAACCGGCAGCGATTCGCTCTGATCGAAATGCCCGACGCGGACGCGTACAACAGCGCGGAACATGACCCCAAGCAGGCGGTCAAAGCGGCAGCGGCCTCCATCGGTGTACTTGCCCAGAACATCACACCGCCCAAGCCGACAGGCCCCCTTCCCGGCCAGGAAACCGCGGCCACCCGTCGCCAGCGCGCCGCCAAGTCCGTCATGGACCTACTCGTCCGCCAGACAGGGCTGCTCACCCATCCCTCAAAACCCGGCACGAAGACCAGTCCCCTCGGTGACGTGACGACCGTGGGCCTGTGGGTAGTACGCCGCAACAAGGAGAGCCGTGCCCTATTGCCCCTGGCTGTCTCCCACACGCCTGACGAGCCCTTCGCCCGGATCCGACTACCCCACGCCGAAGCCTGGATGCCCTTCCATCAAGGTCTGCTCACCCTGACCGACTTCGACATCGAGCGGCGGCTCGCCCACGAACGGATTCAGGCATTCTTCCAAGAAGTGACCGAGGAGATCTGCGATGGCACGCCCATCGCCCTGCTGACTCTCGCGCAGAACTTGCGCTCCAGCTGCCCCGGCCTCACCAACGGCAAGCTGGCAGCGGATTCCCTCGCCTTCGACGCCGGTAGCCCCGTCCCCGCCGACCGCCGCAAGGGGCTGCGCCACATCCGGCTGCGCACCAACGTGCGCGACGAAACCAGCCAGCACTTCAGCTTCACCGAGGGGGGCAAAGACGGCGATGTAGGTGTCGGCTCTCATTTCTGGGCGGACCCGCACCGGCCCCGGCACTTCTTCAGCACGTCCAAGAAGCCAGCCACTGCCGGCAACGGCTCCCCGAAGGGCTCACGCATCGAAGCCCATTGGGGCTGCACGGGCAAAGACGAGGAGAAGAACAAGGTCTACGGCGTGAAGCACGACACGCTCGCGGACGTCTGGAACCCCCAGATGCTGGAGCTCCTCGTTGCTTGCCATGCCCAGGACGACGACCCATCTGCATGGGCCGCCTTCGTGCACCAGCAGCGATACGAGGCAGCACACTTCTCAGACCCACTCGCACTACCTGCCGTGCTTCACCTCGCACACACCGTGAGCGAGCACATCCTGCCGCACTACCTCGTCGAACCCATCACCGAGTACGACGGATGACACCTTGCCGCCCCAAGCCCCCCGCACGGGCCGCGCCCCTACGACACCCGCCGCCCACCAACACTGGTCAGAACTCAACGACCGCCAGCGGAGCTACCTCGCGGTCTTCTACAAGCTCGACCAAGAGGCCGAACACGAGCAGCGCAGCCGGTGGCACCGAAGCCTGCAACGGGACCCAGCCGACACCTGGCGCTGGATCCCCTATAACACGAAGCACCCGGGTGCCGGTCCCACCGTCTGCCAACAGCGCCTGGACACCCAAGGCCTGCGCGACACGGGGGCCGGAGCCACGCTCGCCGCGCTCTGCCGACGGGGCCTGCTCCGCACCCGCGAGATCCGAGTCGACACGCTCCCCGGACACCCCACGGAAACACAGATCCGCCTCACCTCAGCTGGGCGTGCAGCCGCCCGGACGAACGAAGAGGAGCGGCGGACAGAACCCACCACTCTTCCGCAATGGATCGCCGATAGTCTCCAAGAGATCGCTGAAGCTGGACCCGACGGGCTTGCCAAGTACAGCATCGGCCGCGCCGCGGCGCGACAACTCGGACCTCAGGGCCTCCACCTCATCGAGGAGGCCCACCCCTGGTCCTACCGGCTGACGCCCAAAGGTGTCAGGGGTCTCGCAATTCCCCACCTGGGCAGGGGCCGTGACGGGCCGCCCGACGGCTGAGTGTGAGGCTGGTCCGGTCGGTCAAGGGCGCCTGCGGCGGCGCTCCGCGCCGGCCTACGGCCACCTGGACAGCCCTGACCCGCCTGAACGACGGTCTGGCTATCGGGCGGCCCGGGAACCCCTGGCGGCGTGGGGATCTCGACGCTTGACCATCGTCCCCTTGGCCACGACGGTCGCGACGCCGCCGCCCCCCTGGCACATTCCGTGACGTTCGAGGTGGGGAATTACGGGCTCTGAAGCTTCTATAGATCGTCAAGCTGTGGGAGACAGCCGGGGTGCTCCGCTGAATGCGCTGGTGAGGTGGTGGTAGACCTCGCGTGCGACA